>CAVCSC010000049.1:0-18193 GCA_963604975.1 Lachnospiraceae bacterium
CGAGCAGCGTGAGGGCTGAAAACAATATCTTTTTCATAGTGTGTGATGGTTGTTGTCTTGTTAGTGACTTTAGGTCTGGGTCAACGTGTGAAGTAGTCTTATACCTACAAAGGTAATGAAAATATTGCGGCGACGTGGAGCGTGCACGGTATTCTTTCTATGTATTGTGGCAAACGTTTGCACAATTGGTCTTTTTCTTGTTGAGGATAGCATAAATCCGTTGTTTCCTATGGCTATATTTTGGAAATGTTCGTATATTTGCCGTTGCCCCGGCGTGTGTCGGAACTGCGGAAAATACAACTTGAAGATATATGACTCTACAACAACTGGAATATGTGGTGGCCGTGTACCGGTGTCGGCATTTTGCCAAGGCTGCCGAATCGTGTGGTGTGACACAACCTACGCTCAGTGCGATGATACAGCGGCTGGAGGATGAACTCGGAGTGAAACTCTTTGACCGCTCTTCCCAACCAGTTATGCCTACACCTGTCGGACGGATGGTTGTAGAGCAAGCCTGGAAAGTGCTTTCCCGTGCGCGTAAACTCAAGGCGATGGTCGAAGAAGAAAAACAGTCTACCGAGGGCGCATTCCGTATCGGTATCTTGCCCACTATCGCTCCCTATCTGTTGCCGCGCTTCTTTCCGCAACTTATGGCCGATCATCCGGAGATGGATCTTCATATTGTCGAGATGCAGACGGCCGATATCAAGAAGGCGTTGTTGCGTGGCGAACTCGATGCGGCTATTCTTGTGAGCCTCGACGGAATGGACAACTATGTGCAGACGCCGCTCTACTATGAACAGTTCTTGGCTTATGTGTCGCGTACAGACCGACTGTTTGCAAAGCAGGCTATCCGTACGGCCGACCTTACCGGCGAAACCCTGTGGCTACTTGATGAAGGCCACTGTTTTCGCGACCAACTTGTGAAATTCTGCGCTTTGCGGTCGGCCCGTGCCAGTCAGCAACACTATACGCTCGGCAGTATGGAGACGTTTATGCGTATGGTCGAGGGCGGACGTGGTGTGACGTTTATTCCCGAACTGGCCCTTCCGCAACTCTCTGCCGAACAATGCGAACTGGTGCGTCCCTTCGCCTTGCCCATTCCCGTGAGGGAGGTCGTACTGCTGACGGCACGCTCTTTTGTCCGTCAAACGGTGCTCTCGCTGCTTGCCGACCGTATACGGGCCTCGGTACCCGAAGAGATGCTGCGGTTGGATTGTACGGAGCAAAGATTGTAGGGGAAACCGGTAAATCTAAACGTATATTATAGTAAAATTATATAAAATTCACACAAAACCCCGAAAACTCGCGGAATTCCGTTAGTTTTCGGGGTTTTATTTTTATGAATTCTGAAAAATTCCTTAAATAAAATTTGGCATTTCTTCTCACCCTACATACCTTTGCACCTGTCATCAGACAACAACCTCGGTGACAGAAACACGATAAGCGCATGCTGTGCGCTGACGTGAACAAGAGAGCAAATATAACACGAATACGAATATATCTAACACACGAATTATTATGAAGAAATCACTTTTACTCGCAGTTCTGCTGATGGCAGGTAGTGCTGTTTTCGCACAAAAACTTTCCCCCAATACCATCATGACGCTGAATGAGCGTTCGCATGGATTCCACAACTCGCTTCTCAAGTCTGTAAACGTGATGGAAGAAGAAGGAAGCATCAATGCATACGTCAAAATCAATAGCCAGTCGGCGGTGGCCGAAATCGAAGCCCTCGGCGGAACGATACGCACCAATATGGGTGGCAACTTGATTACAGCCAGTCTGCCCATCGCCACCCTGCAGAAGGTGGCCGACCTTGACGACGTGGCTTACATAGAGGCAGCCAAACCTGTCAACCTGCTCATGAACAACGCCCGCACTGATGCTGGCGTCGACAAGTGCCACACGGCTACGACCGGAATGGAGGCTTTCACTGGCAAGGGTGTTGTGGTCGGCATTGTCGATTGTGGATTGGAGTACAATCATGTCGACTATCTCGACAGTGAAGGTAAAGAGAGCCGTTTGCGCCGTGTATGGTGTCAGGGTAAAAATGGACGCCATCCTGCCGGCTACGACTATGGTCAGGAGTATACGTCTGCCACTCAACTCAAGTCATTGGATACAGATAGTACGGAAACTTTCCACGCCAGTCATGTCATGGGTATTGCTGCCGGTGCAGACAAGCAAACAGGTTATGAGGGCGTAGCCCCTGATGCCGACCTCGTGTTCGTAAGTATGGGCAATGGTGATGGAACGCTTATAACCGATGGTGTGAAGTATATCTTCGACTATGCCAAGAGTGTAGGCAAACCATGTGTTGTCAATCTGAGTCTCGGCTCGCACTTCGGTCCTCACGATGGTACGTCTATGACCGACCGGATGTTCGACGAACTTGTCAGCCCGGGATACATTATCGTCGGAGCCGCAGGCAATGAGGGTCTCTACAATGCGCATGTGTCCAAAACCATGGCTTCCGCTACAGACAGTATGAAGTTTATTATCAACAATCCTATATCTGGGAACGGTAAGGCAGCCTTTGATATCTGGGGAACTCCCGGTGCATCGATGACCTGCAAGTTTGTCATTCTCAATACCCGTAGCGGAAAGATTCTCGCCGAGAGTCAGCAGATCACTCCTGAGGTAGTGTGCAACATGAATAGAGGCCTGCGTATCGACTTGTCGAAAGCGCGTATGAACTTCGGATTGACAGCCTATGCTCAGATCAATCCGGTCAACAACAAACCAGAAGTCGTCGTTGTGACAGACAGTATCAGCAAGTCTTCAATCTACAAGTTGGGTGTCGTTCTGGCCAGCGAGGAGGGAGCGCAGGTACATGCATGGCAGATACGAACCGGAGATTCCTTTGTGGAAACCAATCTCGCGGGCTGGATGTCGCCTGACAATGATTTTACAGTAGGCGAGATCGGCGGCACCGGCAACAGCGTGATATCGGTCGGTTCGTATACTATGCGTACTGAGTGGACTGACTTGTCGGGCAAGGGACACGGTTACAACTCGATTGCAGGTCAACTGAACGGTTTGAGCGGCTTCTCCAGTTGCGGTCCGACGGTCGACGGCCGTTGCAAGCCCGATATCGCTGCTCCCGGTTGCGGTATTGTCTCCGCAATATCAAAATATACTGAAGAAAGTGTGGCAGACAGACTCGTTGCCCAACGTACTGTCGACGGCAAAAAATATTACTACGGTGTATGTGAGGGTACCTCTATGGCAACACCTTTCGTGACAGGTACTATCGCCCTTTGGTTGCAGGCCGACCCCACACTGACGGTTGATGACATCCGCAACATCTTCGCTGAGACCGCCCGTCAGGATGCGTTTGTGGGCAATGTTCCCAACAACAGTTGGGGCGCAGGCAAGATAGACGCATTCGAGGGACTGAAATATGTACTCAACAATGCCAGCACCGGCATCTCTGAAAAAGACGCGACCAGCGCCATGTTCAAAGTAGACGCCGACCGTGTGGCCCATACCGCCACCATCGCTTTCGAGGAGAACGGTACACCGGTACACCTGACCGTCTACAACGCCCTGGGTCAGTTGCTGACCACACAGGAACTCACCGTCAGTGGCACACAGGTAGACCTCTCCGCTTTCGGTTCGGGTATGTTCGTCTTCAAGATGCAGCGCGGAGCGAATGTCAAGAGTGTGAAGATGCCAATATAATAAATAAATGTGAGCACAATAATAATATATAGGATGGGAAACACCCCGCCAGTCGCACCGACTGACTTCCGGTAAAGGTGAATTTTCCAAAAACGAGTCCGGGGGCGTTTACTTGATGAAACGTCCCCGGATTTCACTTTTTGCGGTAAATATTGTTGCTTTGACGGCAAAACGTACGCTATATGGATAAATTGTTATACCTTTGCAAGTATTACGGACGTAAGTCGGTGTTCATAATTATTTGATATGGATATGCGCCTTATTTTTGTTTGTATGTTCGGGTTGAAGAGTAAAGTGTAGCGGGCTACACGACTGATGAAATCCGGGTACACAGGTGAAAGAAAGTGCAGAGACCTATCAAAGAATAATAATAACTGCTGACATTTATCTACGAATAATTTTGAATACCTACTTCATAAAATAGAACAATCAAAATGAATAAAAAAACAGTCTTGCTCGCTTCTATGCTGATGGCGGGCAGCGCAGTGTTCGCCCAAAAACTGTCGCCGAGCACAAACATGCTTCTGATGCAGCGCGCACAGGGGCTGAGTGTCAATACCAAGTCGATGCCAACAGTCAATGCCGACGAGACCGTTGATGCTTACGTCAAAATCAATAGTCAGGCCGTACTGAAACAGATTGAGGCTCTCGGCGGTAAGGTACGTACCAATATGGGTGGCAACCTTGTCACTGTGGCCCTTCCCGTTGCCAAGATACGCGAGATTGCCGAACTTGACGATGTGACCTACATACAGGCCGCACCGAAAGTGCGTCTTCTGATGGACAACGCCCGCGCTGATGCCAATGTCGACCAGTGCCATACCGTCACAACGGGTATGGAAGCCTATACGGGCAAGGGTGTCGTTGTCGGACTTGTCGATAGCGGTATGCAGTTTACCCATATCGACTACTTCGATACTGAAGGCAAGGAGTGCCGCATACGTCGCGTGTGGAACCAGAGCAAGACAGGTACTGCTCCCTCCGGTTATGACTACGGAGCAGAGTATTCCACGGCTTCGCGTATCAAGTCGCAACGCTATGACGTGACCACACAATATCATGCCGGACACGTGCTGGGTATCGCTGCCGGAGCCGACAAGTCGGCTGGCTACTATGGTGTCGCTCCCGATGCCGACATCGTATTCGTCAGCATGGGCGACGATGTAAGCCAAGTGGTGGATGGTGTGAAATATATCTTCGACTATGCCAAGAGTGTAGGCAAGCCCTGTGTGGTCAACCTCAGTCTCGGCCAGCATGTCGGTCCGCACGACGGAACGTCGGAGACCGACCAGATGTTTGACGAACTTGTAGGTCCGGGCCGAATCATCGTCGGTGCAGCCGGCAATGAGGGTGAGGACAATCTGCATGTGGGCAAGACCCTTGAGTCGGCCGACGATGCCTTCCAGTTTATCACCAACAATCCCTATTCTTCTGCTCTCGGTATAGACCTTTGGGGCTCCCAGGACTCTCACATGACGTTCAAGGCCGTGCTCGTCAATGCACGCAGTGGTCAAATCATGGCAGAGAGTGATGTGGTTTCCACAGACGAAACGGTGGATGAAAAGACCATAACATTGAAGACAGGTTCTACTTCTTGTACCGTATATTATTCCTGCGGCATCACCGAGAATGGCAAGCCCGAGGCTTTCCTTATGAGTTATGGTACAGGTTCTAATACCTACAAACTCGGTTTTGTTGTCGGTGGTGAGGAAGGATCCACCTTCCATGCTTGGCACGTGGCCCAGTATGACTCGTTTGCTTCTACTACGCTGACTGGCTGGACCTCGGCCGACAATGACTACAGTGTGGGCGAGATTGGCGGTACTGGCAAGAATGTCATCACTGTCGGTTCATACAATACCCGCCTCAAGTGGAAGGATATCTCCGGCAAATCCTATGACTATACCATGTATGCCGGCGATATGGACGACCTGAGCCTCTTCTCCAGTCATGGACCGACAGTCGACGGACGTCAGAAGCCCGATGTGACGGCTCCCGGTGCCGAGATCGTATCAGCAATGTCATCGTTCTATTACGGCTTCAATAGTTCTACCTGTGTAGCCACGACCACTGTCGGTACCAGTACCCATTACTATCAGACGGCCCAGGGTACCTCTATGGCCTCTCCGTTTGTCACCGGTTCGGTGGCGCTGTGGTTGCAGGCCAATCCCAACCTGACGGTCGATGATATTCGTGAGGTCATCAAGGCTACATCACGAAAGGATGAACATACTGGCGATGAGTCCGGCAACCTTTGGGGCGCAGGCAAGATCGATACTTACGCCGGTCTGAAGTACGTGATCGAAAAAGACGGTACCGGTATTTCGGAGCAGGGCCTGACAGAAGGCATCTTCCAGGTGGTAGGCGACCACAGCGCTCACGCCGCCAAGATCTACTTCGAGGAGAACGGCACTCCGGTGCGTCTGTCTGTATACAATGCCCTTGGTCAGCAACTCTCTGAGCAGACTCTTACCGCCAATGGTACACAAGTAGACCTCTCTGCCTACGGCGCCGGTGTCTACGTGTTCAAGATGCAGCGCGGCACGGTAGCCAAGAGCGTGAAGATGACCCTGTAATCTGTCTTTGTAGAAGATGTCCCTTCGACGCGGAAGGGACCTGACAATACACATTCGGAGACTGTTCTCGCTTGGCGGTGCAACAGTCTCCGAATGTCGCTTTTGTAGCCTGTGGATAATCTTTAACAGCAATTCGCACAGTTTGTAGATTATTTGTTATACCTTTGCAGTCATACGCAGATGGTGCTGCGTCATTGGCTTTACTGAATTAATTCATTACACTTATATTGTCGGCTTGCCACCTGTACGACGGGACGGTCGGACGGGAAAAGTCTCAAAGTCATTACAACTACGAAATGAAAAGAAATCTTTTACTGCTCGCATCCTTGGCGATGCTGGGCACCTCGGCTTTCGCGCAGAAATTGTCGCCGAATACCGAACTCTTGTTGCTCAACCGCAACAATACCCAAATGCTGAAATCTTTCGGATGTGACGAATCCCAAACCGTAGGTGCATTCGTCAAGGTGAAAAACCAGGACGTGCTGGCCGAGATCGAGAAACTCGGAGGTGCTGTCAATACCAATCTCACCGGGTCGCTTGTCACCATGACGATTCCCGTCGACAAGATACGCGCTATCGCCGAACTTGATGACGTGGAGTACATACAGGTGGGCGATCCCGTCAAGACACTGATGGACAGTGCCCGTGAAGCCGCCAACGTAGATCAGTGTCACGAACTTTCTGCCACTACCGGCAAGTACCGTGGTGCAGGGGTTGTCGTGGGCGTTGTCGACAACGGTATCGAATTGGGTCACGTCGACTACTACAGTCGTGACGGCAAGGAGTATCGTATCAAGAGATACTGGAACCAGCGCAAGACCGGAACACGTCCTACCGGTTACTCCTATGGTGCCGAGTACAAAGACTCTGCCCGCATTGTCGCACAGAAATATGACTTGGCCACCACCTACCACGGCGGTCACGTGCTCGGCATCGCTGCCGGAGCCGACAAGACTTCCGGCTATCAGGGCGTAGCCCCCGAGTCTGATATCGTGTTTGTCACTACCAATATGACCAGCACCGGTGTTACCGATGCCGTGAAGTACATCTTCGACTATGCCGAGAGCGTAGGCAAACCTTGCGTGGTCAACCTCAGTCTCGGTTCTCACTATGGTCCGCACGACGGCAACTCGGCCAGCGACCAGACCTTCGCGTCGCTTACCGGTCCCGGACGTATCATCGTCGGTGCAGCCGGCAATGAGGGTATGTACAACATTCACGTGTCCAAGACGCTCTCTACAGAGTCTGCCGACTCGCTTTCCGCTATCGTGGCTCCGTACTCCAGCTCCTATTCCAGCACTTACTACGGATCGGCCGTTGTCGACGGTTGGGGTGAGGTGAACACCAATATCGGTGCAAGAGTGGTATTGTGCAACGTCCTGACCGGAAAGATACTGGCTTCAAGCGACCTCATCTCTACGACGACGAGCATCTCGCAGATTGTCACGCTGACCTACAATGGCACTTCCTACAAGGCACAGATTGCCCCGTCTGTCAACCAGTACTGTCAGCGTCCGAATATCACCGTTGCCCTGCAGGGGTCAATATCCGGCAACTTCCGCCTGGGTGTTGTCTTCTACGGCGATCAGGGTTCTACCATTCACGCATGGGCAACCAATGAGGCCTACCAGTTTGTAGCCAACCTCAACAACTCTTGTGTGAAGAAAGGTTGGATCAATGGCAATACCGACTGCACCGCAGGAGAAACCGGCGGTACAGGCAAGACCGTCATCTCGGTCGGCTCCTACAATACCAAGTTGTCGTATACCAAACTCGATGGCAGTACCGAGACCTTCGAACCGGCCTACTACGGCAATCTGAGTGGTCTTTCTTCTTTCTCCAGTCACGGACCTACCGTTGACGGACGCCAGAAGCCGGACATCGCTGCTCCCGGTTGCGCCATCATCTCTGCCCAGTCGCAGTATTGCACGGCTGCTTCGTATGGCAACTTCTCGGCCACGGGTGCTGCTGCCAAGACCTCGTTCAACGGCAACAACTACTACTATCAGGCTGAGGTTGGTACGTCAATGGCTTCGCCCTTTGTCGCCGGTGTAGTGGCCCTGTGGTTGCAGGCCGACCCGACACTTACTCCCGACAAGATACGCGAGGTGTTTGCCCATACCGCCATCCGCGATACCTATACGGGCGATACGCCTGAAGGCAACGACAACAAGTGGGGTGCCGGAAAGGTTGACGCCTATGCCGGATTGCAGTATGTCATCGAGCACAAGGGCGATGCGTCAGGCATCGAAGACCAACTCGCCGGTACCGACAATCTCTACCGCGTAGTGACCGACAGAAACAACCACGCTGCCAAGGTGTACTTCGCTGAGAACGGTACTCCCGTTCATGTGGCCGTCTACAACGCCATGGGACAGCAAGTAGCAGGTGCCGACGTGAAGGCCAGCGGTGAGACCATCGACCTCACGACATTGGCCGACGGTGTGTATGTCTTCAAACTGCAGCGCAGCGGCAAGACACAGAGCATCAAGACTGCTCTCTAATCGTGGAAAAACATTAGGCGGCTTCTGAAAAAAACGTACCGCCATATATTCCCATATAGACCGGACAAACCGTTTTCGTAAAGGTAATGGCTTGTCCGGTCTTCTTTTTGTCGACATTGGTACAAAAAACCGACAAACGAAAGGAAATTCGCATAAAAACCGTATGCTTCTCTCCATTTTTCGCAAATACGCCTACATTATGTGAAAAAAGTTAGGGGTAAACTTGTCTGATTTCTTGAAAAGTGCGTAACTTTGCGCATGACAGGTCTATACCGATGTCTATTGACCCTATTCCCCTGCATACAAGTCGGAGCGTGAAATATCTACCTCGCCATCGGTATGATCAAAGTGCATGAGCGAATGTACCCGCAAGTCATTTATATACAAATATATTATTAATTCTCTAAACGTTTCAACAAAATGGTAGGTAAAATCTTACAGGCCGTATTCGGACTTCTGCTTCTCGGTAGTCCCGCTGTCGCATTGGCAGACGAAGCAGATGCCCAAGTACTCGTGCTGAAGTTTTCCGATGCCCAGACCGCCAATTTCTATTTGGCCGACCAGCCCGTCATCACGTTCGATGACGGCAAGTTTGTCGTGACATCCGGAACCGCAGTCGCCGAGTACGACCAGACCGACGTGACGGAATACTACTTCGCCTCGGTACCCACAAGCGTGCAAGACCATGTGGTCGGCACCTTCTCTTTCAAGTACAACGACAATGCCCATGTGTATGTGTCGGGAACAAAGGCTGCAAAGGCCACGCTCTATGACGTGAGCGGTAAACTCGTTTCCAGCGCCGCTGTCAGCGACGGTTCTGTCACGGTGAGTCTTGAGGGTTGCGCCCCTGGCGTCTATGTACTCAATCTCGAAAACGACCATTCATTCAAAATCATCAAAAAGTAAAAATGAAAAAATCTTTACTACTGGCGACATTCGCCCTTTCTCTGCTTGCCATGCCCGCAGCAGCACAGACGACCTACACAAAGGCTCACGCGTCGATGTCGTCTATCAAGAACGCTGCCAAGGCTAAGCCCGTCGCCGATGCACAGGTCACAACGCTCACCAGCGTCGTGGCTGCCTATTATACCAAAGCCAGCACGGGTGTTGTGCTCGACAACTATTACCTCGTGCTCTCCGACAAGAGCGATGCTACCTACGACGATGCACAGGGTTCTATCGATGCAACCGACGCCAAGGTGATCACCCTCGACCTCTACGGACCCGCTACCGGTAGCACCATCTTGCCCGCAGGTGAATATGTAGCCGACGGTTCTGTCGACGATGCCGAGCAGGTATACGATCCCGACTACTCCTTTGCCGACTATTACAATGCCAACGGCAAGAGCCTGAGTGATCCTCCCCTCATCACTGGCAATGTCAACGTGACGAAAAACACCGATGGTACCTACACCCTGACCTTCGCCGATGCAGAAGGTACTTCTTATACCTATACGGGTGCCCTCTCGTTCTACGATCGCAACGGTTCGAACACCGTATATCCGCAGATTACGACCGATGTCAACACCACCTTCACCGGCGGTCTGGCTTTCTATCACGGTAATCTGATGGAGTCGAACACCGGCAATATCTACATCAATCTCTATGACTGTGACTTCGACGACACGACAGGTGCGATGAACGGAAAGGGATTCAACCTCTCCATTTGTGCCTTCAACCGTCTCTTCGGCGATCCCGCTCAGGCCAAGATTGTTCCCGGTACTTACACCGTAGCCCGCAACTTCAATGTCAATACCTATTTCCCCGGTATGGAGATCGACTATAGCGGCATCACCGTGCTGATGGGTACCTATATCAAGCAGCGCAAGGCCATGAGCGGTGCCGACTCCGACTATGCTTTCGGATACATCACCGACGGTACTATCACCATCACCGACGGCGATGAGAGTGGCACCTACAATTTCGAGGTAGACTGCACCACCGACCGTGGCCACAAGATCAAGGGTACGGCCAAGAACATCTCGTTCAACATCATTGATATGTCAGACGACGATACCAAGTCGGCCGTGTCCAACCTCGACCACGACGTGACCCTCGACCTCGACTATATCAAGACAGCCCGTGCCTACTATACCGGTCGTCAGAACGGTGTCAACGTGTTTGTTGTCGACATCGGCTCTCCCAGCGGCAAGGACGGCAACGAGGGCGACCTCTTCAAGATGGAGTTCCAGACCTCTACCTCGGCCAGCGAACTGCCCGCAGGTACTTACGAACTGATGGAGGAAAACCATCTTTGGACCAACCTCTATGCTCCCTACAAACTGACCCAAGGCTACTTCGACAACTACGGCGAACTCATCGGTACCCGCTACTGGCACTTTGCCAAGGACCGCTACCAGGTAGTCGACACCTTCGCTTCGGTCATCACTGGTCGCGTGGGTGTAGAAGTGCTGGAGAACAAGAACTATAAGTTTACTATCGATTGTGCAGACGGCCGCGGCTTCCTCATCCAGGGTGAGTGGACCGGTCCGCTGGAACTCAACTACGATACCGCTACCGCCATCGAGTCGCTCTCTGATGACAAGAAGGCTGGTGTATACGTCTCCGGTTCTACCGTCAGCGTGAGCGGTGCCGCTGCCGACGACAAGGTCAGCATCTATGCAGCCGACGGCCAACTCGTGGCCGAAGGCAAGGGCAATGGCCCCATACAAACCGGTACATTGGGCGGTGGACTCTACATCGTCAAGGTAGCCGACAAAGTAACCACTAAATTCGTAATGAAATGAGAAAAACAGTAGCAACACTTTTCTTGTGCCTCGCTGCCGTGTGCGGTGCTATGGCACAGAAGACCACAAAGATAATGACCGTCGAGCAGAAGGACGGTACCAAGGTAGTCTATAAGGTAAGCAATGTGGAGCGTGTCACCTTCACCGAGAAGGAACAGGCCGAACTCGACAATCAGTGGGCTTACAACGACGACGTGAAGACCATCGGTACCATCGTGCTCAACGAACTGACCGACCAGTATCAACTCTCCCTCTACGAGACCGAGAACCCGCAGGGTGATCCCGATCTTGGTGGTGGCGACGAGCCTGATGTAGTCATCGTCATGCCCAAGTCATTGGCCGGACAGACTGTAGACCTCTCTTCTGCCGAGGGTCAGCAGATCTATTTCATCAAGGGCTACGACAGCGTGTCGCCTACGGGTACACTGCAGGTGAAGTTCGACAAGTTCTTCAAGCAGATCACAGTCAACCTTGAGGGCGAAGTCAACGGTACCGACGATTTCCGTGCTGCCTACAAAGGCACCTTCAAGCGTGCCTACAACGCCTCGGGTACAATCACTGTCACCCCGAAAGACGGCGAGGCCACCGAGAACTATATCTTCACTCCGTTCACCGTGCTGCCTACCGCTACCGGCGAACCCACCCAGTTTGCTTTCGCTGACGAGAGCGGTGCCGAGCCTGCCGACGTGAAGACCGGCAAGGTGGCCGTATGGGTGAGCGTTTCCGCCTCGAAACTCTATGCCGGCGATATCGACATGGCTACAGAGACCGACAGTTACACCTTCCACTACATCGACTATGCTACGGGCCTCACCTATACAACGGTGACCTCCGGTACGATCACCACAGCCCAGGACTATCAGGGCCGCGCCTATGTCAAGGTCAATGCTACGCTTGAGGACGGCACCGTTGTCGACTGCGAGTATGTGGGCAACTACATCGAGGTAGAGAGTCTCGAAGACCTGATCCCGACGCCCATCATCGCCAATGGCTGGCACTACTATGACTCTGACGGCAATGAGACGGTCAATGCCGGAGTGGAAAAGGTGCTCTACAAGGTAAGTTCTTCCTATGGCTATACCACCTTCTACTTCTATCAGGGAGCAGACGACAGCAAGTATACCAGTGACAAGGTCACCCTGCAGGTGAAGAACGACTGGATCAACGGCGGCAAGAAAGACCTTTCTGCCCTTGTCGACGGCGACCTGTTCTCTATCAAGTACAGCGATATCGAACTGAAATCGCCCGATGCCAAGTACTCCGGTTATGCTCTTGTTCCCAACAACGGTACGCTGACCATCACTTGCGATGATGAGGGCAACTACGACTTCTACCTCGATATCACCAACAAGTACAACTGTTCTGGCACCGGTATCACCGACGGCGGCAACAACGCCCGTCTGGTACTTTCCTACAAGGGTCAGATGTCCGGTACTTATTGATCTGCAATAACAAGGAATCAGAATAAAAAAGTGTCGGGTCGGCCTTTCGTCGGGCCGGCACTTTTTCGTAAAAGTGCGTTTCTTCTGTCTTCCGCATCCTGCCTGTATGGGGATCGCAAGAGAAGAACGTTTTTCCAAGAGTGCACAACGAAAGACGCCGGATAGACCATCCGCGCCAATAATGAAAAAACAATAACCCAAACAATGAAAAGAAACTACATCCTGCTCGCTTCCCTGCTGTTGGCGGGCGGATCGGTGTTCGCACAGAAATTGTCGCCCAACACCACACTGATGTTGATGGACAACAGCACGTCGGTCATCGGCGTGAAGTCTGTCGACCAAAACGAAACCTATATCGAGGCGTTCATCCATGTCAGCGACGCATCCGTCGTTGATGAGTTGAAGGGTCTCGGAGTCACCGTACAGTCTGTACTCTCCGACCGCCTCGTCACGGCTGCCGTGCCGATGTCTGCCATCGGCGGTGTGGCCGATCTCGCTGGCGTGGAATATATCCAAGCCGGTAGCGAGGCCCGCCTGCTCTTGGATGAGGCCCGCAAAGACTGCAATGTAGACGCCTGCCATACGGCTACGGCCGATATGGGTGCCTATACGGGCAAAGGAGTCGTGGTCGGCATTGTCGACAACGGTTTCCAATACAGTCATATTGACTTCATGACCTCCGACGGTACGGCTACCCGCATCAAGCGCGTGTGGGACCAGAACACGACGGGCAAGGCACCGAAGAATTATGATTATGGTACGGAGTATACGGAACTGGACGAGATGAAGGCCGCCAAATGCGACATGACCTCCACCTTCCATGCCAGCCATGTGACCGGTATCGCTGCCGGTGCCGACAAGTCGACGGGCTACTATGGTGTCGCTCCCGATGCCGACCTCGTACTTGTCAGTTTCAAGAATGCCACCACAAACATCGTTGACGGTATCAAGTATGTCTTCGATTATGCCGAGAGCGTAGGCAAACCGTGTGTGGTCAACATCAGTCTCGGTCAACATCTCGGTCCGCACGACGGCACGTCGGCCACCGACCAGGCCTTTGCCGAGATGACAGGTCCCGGACGTATCATCGTGGGTGCTTGCGGCAATGAGGGTAGCGAAAACCTCCACGCCACCAAGACCTTCACCGAGACCGACCAGACAATGAAGGTGATGCTCGGTTATGGATCGTCGACCTCTTCCACCAAGACGTCGTATGTCGACATCTGGGGCAGCAAGGATACGGATATCAAGGTGAAGACCGTCGTTGTGGAAAACCTCCGCGGCAAAATCGTGGCTGAGTCACCCGAGGTGTCGTTGGGCGGCACTACCGAGGCGAAGTACACCTTCCCCGACGGCAGCAATGTGGTGGCCACCGTACAGATGGCGGCTACGCGTGATGCAAGCAACAACTGCCCCGACGTGTTGCTCATGTGCCGTGCCTCAAGTATCACCGAGGGTTACAAACTGGGTATTGTGGTCACCGGCGAGGCTGGCAGTACCGTGCACATGTGGAACTGTGCAAGCAACGGTGTGTTCCTCACACCCAACAAGCGCGGATGGACCGACGGCGACAACAACTGCACCGTGGGTGAACTGGGCGGAACGGGCGAGGGAGTCATCTCTGTCGGTTCGTACAATACCAAACTCGTCTATACCACTATCGGCGACGGAACGTATGAGGCCAACACCGCCCTTGTCGGTCAACTGCACGACATCTCCAGCTTTTCGAGCATCGGCCCGACTGTCGACGGACGTACCAAACCCGACGTGACCGCTCCTGGTTGTGCCATCGTGTCGGCTACGTCGCGCTACTATGCTTCATTCAGTGCTTCCTCCTCAGTGGCCCAAAATGGCAGCGACTATTACGACGTCAATATCGGCACCTCGATGGCTTCGCCTTTCGTGACCGGTACGGTGGCCCTTTGGTTGCAGGCCAACCCCAACCTCACGCCCGCACAGGTGCGCAACATCATCCAGAAGACCTCGCGCCACGATGACTATACGGGTGAGACCAGCACGACCAACTATGTGTGGGGTGCCGGCAAGATTGACGCCCTGGCAGGTCTCAAGGAGGCCATCACCTATACCACCGGTATCGACGATGTAGCGCAGACGGCCCCGCTCTTCCGTGTGGAGACCGATAGCCGCAGCCATACGGTCCGCTTCTTCTTCGCCGATGCTACGGGCACGGCCGATGTAGCCGTCTACAATGCCGTCGGTCAGCAAGTGGCCGGTGCCGTCGTGACGGGCAACGGTCAGAGCATGGACCTCTCTACGCTGGCTTCCGGCGTATACCTGTTCCGCATGCAACGCGGCAATCAGGTGCAGACGCTGAAGGTAGCGCTCTAATCTGTGTGATGCAGACAACGGGAGTACGCTCGGGTATGGGCGTATTCCCGATAAGTAGGTGTTCAAAATACGAATAATTTTGAATACCTACTTACACTGAAACAGTAAGATACGGTTTCAGTTCAAGGTATGAAGATTATCTTTTTTATTAAAAATAGGTATTTATGAGAAAACTGTTACTTTCACTCTTCTCCTCTGTCCTCACCATGGCTGTGAGCGCACAGAGTTATTACGCCACTGACTTCTCTTCCGAGGAAGAGTTTGGCAAGTGGACAGTGATTGATGCCAACGGTGACGGTGCTACTTGGCAGTACGACACCAGCGGTTCTTATTCCAGCGTGTTCTATCCCTATCATTCCACCAATGCCGGTGACGACTGGCTCATCTCTCCCGCCATCACGCCTACGGCTGACGGCAAGGTGATGGTGAGCTATACCACATGGGGTACCTACTACGGTGAGGCCATGGACGTGTATACCGGTACCGACGCTACGGTAGAGGGTATGACTACCCTGCAGGCTTCCTATGCCAATATCAAGGGCGAGAACACTCCCGGCTATTTCTTCTATGAGGTGAAGAAGGACACTCCCTTCCGTGTAGGTTTCCACTGTGTCAGCGCTGCCGACCACTGGAAGTTCTATATGTGCTCGTTTGCCGTCAAGGTGGTTGAGAAAGTGGTCGACCTGAAGGTGGACAGCATCCTTTCGCCTATGTCTGGCAAGAACTTGTCTGCCGAGACGGTCACCGTGCGTGTGAAGAACGATGGTATGGAAGCCGCTCCCGGTTTTGATGTGGCCTACACCATCGACGGCGGTGCTGCCGTGACTGAGCATGTCGGCACGACGCTTGAAGCCGGTCAGTCGATGACGTACACCTTCGCTACCAAGGCCGACCTCTCACAGCCGCGTCACAAGTACAATCTGAAGGCTTACTCTGTGAGCGAGTACGACATCGCTCCCGCCAACGACACTCTGGCTGTAGCCGTTCGTCATTCGGCCCCGACCACCGCTCCCTACACTATGGGCTTCGAGAGTTCGGAGGATACCGACGAACTGAAGTTCTACAACCTCAACGAGGACAGTGGCGACTGGTCGGTCTACACTTCCTACTGGATGAACATGGCCCGCAACGGTTATGCTTGTCTGGCCTACAACTACGACTCTACCCATGATGCCGACGACTGGGCTATCCTCGACGGTATCAATGTGGAGGCCGGCGACTATGTACTGCGCTACTGGTATTCCGGATCTGACGGCCACAAGGAGCGTCTCGGCGTGTACTACGGCAATGGTGATACTCCCGACGACATGACCCACAAGGTCGACGAGCAGAATCCTATCACCGAGGGTGCCTACAAGGAGTCGTTCAAGATTCTCCACTTCGATGAGCCGCAGACCATCTACCTTGGTTTCTATTGTTTCAGCGACAAGGACGAGAACTGGTTGACTGTCGACGACGTGCAGTTCTACAAGGCATCGAGCGATGCCGTCGACCTTGTGGTGAGCGAGATCAGCAAGCCCTACGACTATGTGCGTACTCCCAACGACAAGGATGTCACCTTCGAGGTGAAGAATGTCGGTATCAAGGATACCAAGGGTACTATCACTGTGAGCGTCGACGGCGAGCAGAAGGCTTCTGTTGCCCTCGATATCGTGGCACAGGAGATCAAGAGCCTCACCGCTCCCAACGCCCTTGTCGGTCTTTCCGCCGGCAAGCACACCCTCAAGGTATCTGTGGCCAGTGACGACGACAACGACGACAGCAACAATACGGTAGAGAAGGAGATTGTCGTGCTCGGCGAACCTACCGTGATGTACGATTTCGAGGATGCCAAGATTCCCGACACCTTCGATTACTATGTCGGTGACGGCGGTACCATCAATGCCGACGCTGGCGAGGAGTTCAATGAGCAGGGCTGGGGTATCATCGATGTAGAGTCGCATGCCATGTACGGCAATCACGTGCTTGCCGGCACCAGTTGGATAGACGGCGTGAGCAATGTCGACCGCTGGGTGATCCTTCCGCAGGTGAAGGTCAGCGGCAGCAACTGCTATCTGGCTTGGGACGCAAGTTCCGGCAACCCCAACTATCTTGAAACCTATAAGGTGAAGATCTCCGACGGATCGGGCAATCCCGCCGACTATTGGTACTCCACTTCCAAGGAGGTCAAGGACGAGAGCATCTATCCCAAGACTCGCGGTATCGACCTCAGCAAGTATGCCGGCAAGGATATCTATATCGCCTTCGACATCACCAGCGAACCGGGTGAGTTCCTCGTGCTCGACAATATCGGTATCTACGGCGATGCCGACCTTGTACCCACTGGCATCACCGATACTGAGGCTGCTACCAGCGCCATCGTCGTGTCGGGCAATGAAATCAGTTCCGCTGCTGCCGAGAAAATCAGCGTAGCCGACCTCAGCGGTCGTACCGTGCTGAGCGTTGACGGTCAGAAGGCCGATGTCAGCGCCCTGCATCCCGGCGTATATGTGGCTATCGTGAAGACGGCTGCCGGACAGCACTCGCTGCGATTCGTCAAGAAATAATCATGCCCTATCTCCTTCATAGGATAGTAAGCAATAACCAAGAGGCGTTCCAGAGGGGACGCCTTTTGGTTTTATCGGACACCAATATTTTACTGAAGTTTCGGATTTAGAAATATTGGTGTTCGGTAAATTTTTATTATAGCGTTGTAAGTCGTTGAATATCTTAATCTTTGCAAAGTTTTGGTGTTTGAGGCTTACATCAGCATACAGCAGCAAGCCGTGGCGGTGTATGCTTTGCAAAATTTTGGTATTTGAGGCTTACATCAGCCCTGGAAGGGCGCAACGTTCGTAGCCCAGGGTGAAGATGGAACGTAGTGACATCTGTAACCCTGGGTTTTCACG
>CAVCSC010000050.1:0-17713 GCA_963604975.1 Lachnospiraceae bacterium
GCACACGATAGAAAGCGAATCTGCATATGCGCGGAGTCCATCTGCTAATTTAAGGTAATATTGAACACCTACTTAACTCAGTATTTCATGCTCCTTCTGAATTCTGAGCATACGATGGCTGTGGCGACGGCTACATTGAGACTGTCTGCCGTGACTCGTCCTGGGGGGAAATTAGGTATGCGCAATCTTCGGTTTACCATGTTTCGAATAGCGGGAGATATGCCTTTTCCTTCGTTTCCCATGACAATGATGCCATAAGGAGTCAGACGATTGTCGTAAATGTTGTCTCCGTCAAGTAGTGTTCCATAGACAGGAAAGTCAGACGGCAACTTGGATAATATTTCTGTCAACTCTCCATAAGTGGTATGGATGCGTGCAATGCTTCCCATTGTTGCCTGTACTACTTTCGGGTTGTATACATCGGCGGTATCTGGACTGCAGACAATATTCGTAATGCCAAACCAGTCGGCTATTCTTATTATGGTTCCGAGATTTCCTGGATCTTGTACTCCGTCAAGAAATATGGACAACGTGTCTTGCAGTGGAATTTCGTCGTATACAATTCCGTTTTTGGGGAATACGGCAATGACGTGTTGCGGATGTTGTAGAAAACTTACTTTATGCAATTCCTCTTCGCTTACTTCTATTACCTCATCTGCAAGGACGGAAGTGTGGTTCTGATTTAGCCAATCTTGCGTAGCCAACAATGTTTTTGCGGGCATGACCTCCAATAAGTCATGTACGACTTTTGGCCCCTCTGCTACGAATAATCCTGTTGCCTGACGATTTTTTTTCAGTTCCAGTGAACGTATGGCTTTTATCTTGTTTTTGCTGAGCATCTCACGTCATTTTATGTACAAAGTTACAATATTAATCCATTAAATTCGTATCTTTGCAAACTAAATTAAAACATATTGGATATTATTAATTTGCCCAACCGTTATCGCAAAAGTCGCTATTGCTGTCTTGTGGTTGTTGTCCTTGTAATGTTTGGACTGATGTCCTGTTCATCTTCCAAATTTATTCCGGATGGCAACTACTTGTTGAAACGTGTTGAGATAAATTGTGACGATAAAAACATCGCGACATCTTCGCTTGAACCTTATGTGCGTCAAAAGGCGAATTCCAAATGGTTTTCCTTATTCAAGATACCTCTTGGCATATACGATATGTCGGGGCGTGATTCGACGAAATGGCTCAACCGTACGTTACGCCGTATGGGGGAGGCACCGGTGATTTATGATTCGGTACTTGCTGAAAAGACATCGGGAAATTTGAGTGAGGCGATGCAGAATATGGGGTATCTGAATGCCACGACACATTACAACTTGAAAATCAAGAATCAAAAGGCAACTATTGTCTACAATATAAATGCTGGTGTACCTTATAACTTGGGCGTCATAAAGTATGAGATTGCAGATACACAGGTCTATGACGTCTTGCGGGATAACAATTGGGAGAAAGACTGCCTAAAAACGGGAATGCGCTTTTCTATCGATAATTTGGAGGGAGAGCGCAAACGTATCACGCAAATACTGACGAATAATGGATTTTTCCGGTTTAATAAGGAGTTTATCCGGTTTGATGCCGATTCTTGCCGTGGAAACAATACTGTGGATCTTGTTGTGAGGATTGTTAAATACAAATCCAGCAACAATAGTGCAGAGCGCAATCATCCTCGGTATTTTGTGCGCAATGTACAGTATTTGGGGGAAGATAGTGCGAGGATACATCTGCGCCGTCGGGTGCTTGAAAACAATACAGCTATAAAAGAAGGAAAACCGTTCAGTGCGGATGCCCTACAGAAGACGTATAATAATTTTGCGAAATTGCAGGCTGTTCGTTTTACCAATATCCATTTTGAGGAATTGCCGGATACGGCTTTGCTTGATTGTAAGATTCAGATTAGTACCAACAAACCGAGTACGCTCTCTTTTCAGCCCGAAGGTACCAATACTGCAGGTGATCTTGGTGCTGCTGCTTCGCTGACGTATGAAAACAGAAATTTGTTTCGCGGAAGCGAATTGCTAAGCGTTCAGGTCCGTGCTGCTTTTGAGGCGATTAAAGGACTTGAGGGTTATCTGAATCAAAATTATGAGGAATACAATGTTGAAACAAAACTGACTTTCCCACGTATCATTGCTCCGTTTTTATCGAAATCATTCCGACGTAGAAGCAATGCACGTTCAGAATTGCTTTTCAGTTACAATTTGCAGAATAGGCCTGAATTCCACAGGCGAGTCTTGACAGGTGCGTGGCGGTACCGTTGGAGCGAGCCTCATCATCATTCGCACTATCGTTTGGATCTTATTGATATGAACTATGTGTATATGCCGTGGATTTCAGAGGCTTTCAAAAATGATTATCTTGACAATGCGACAACGCGGAACGCCATCTTGCGATATAATTATGAGGATCTTTTCATTATGAAGACGGGAGCGTCTGTTACTTACAACAATGGGCAGCAGGCGCTAAAGGCCAATATCGAACTGGGAGGAAATATTCTCAATCTGATTGCGCATGCGGCTAAATTGGGGAAGAACAATGACGGACAGTACACTTTGTTTAATATCGCTTTTGCCCAATATGTGAAGGCTGATTTCGATTATTCGCGTCTTGTATCTTTTGACTCTAAAAATGCTTTGGCGTTTCATTTCAACTTTGGAATAGCATA
Source organism: Lachnospiraceae bacterium (assembly GCA_963604975.1). Lineage (GTDB taxonomy): Bacteria > Bacteroidota > Bacteroidia > Bacteroidales > Bacteroidaceae > Prevotella. The sequence continues at coordinate 2,675 of CAVCSC010000050.1, forward strand.
TCCTTACGGTAATAGCCGTATCCTTCCTTTCGAAAAACGTTATTTCTCAGGAGGTGCTAATTCTGTGAGAGGATGGAACGTCCGGGAATTGGGGCCGGGAAAATTTAGAGGTACAGACGGACGTATTGATTTTATCAATCAGACGGGTGATATGAAGTTGGACCTTAATATGGAGTACCGGACATTTCTGTTTTGGAAATTCAATGGGGCTGTATTTATAGATGCCGGTAATATATGGACATTGCGAAAATATGACGAGCAGCCGGGCGGACAGTTCAAAATCAATGAATTTTACAAACAGTTGGCTGCATCGTACGGATTGGGATTGCGGCTCAATTTGGATTATTTTGTATTGCGGCTCGATTGTGGTATGAAGGCGGTCAATCCTGCCTATGAGACAAGTAAGGAACATTATCCCATCATTCATCCGTCATTCGGGCGTGACTTGTCTGTGCATTTTGCAGTGGGTTTGCCTTTCTGACAGATTTCGTAAATATAAAGGTGTTCTAAAATGATTTTGGATACCTACTTATCGTCACTATACTTGGAATAAAAAAATAGAAGAGCAATACGAGATGGATAGTATTGCTCTTCTAATCTTATAGATGGCGTCAGCTCCCAATCTCGGAAAGTTCTAACCATCTCATGCTTTTTTCATCAAGTTCGTCCTTGATGAGAGGCAGACGTTTGCTTTTCTCGGTCAATTGGTCGACGCTGAGTGTACCGCTGCAGAGTTCTTCTTCTATCTGCTTTTGCTCCTTTTCGAGTGATGCAATGTCTTTCTCCAACTGTTCGAATTCCCGCTTTTCATTGAATGTCATTTTCCGGCGTTGGTCGTTGCGGTAATTCTTCTTTTCGGGTTTATTGTCCGTGCTTCGTGGCTTTTCTGTGTTGCTGCTTGCTAATTTTTGCCATTCTCGGTATTGGGTGTAGTTACCAGGAAAATCTTTGACTTCTCCCATACCTTTGAATACAAGCAAGTGGTCAACAATCTTGTCCATGAAGTAGCGGTCGTGGCTCACAATGATGACACATCCGGGAAAGTCCTGCAGGTATTCTTCAAGTACTTGTAGGGTCGGTATGTCAAGGTCGTTGGTAGGCTCGTCCAATACAAGAAAATTGGGATTGCGCATAAGCACGGTACACAAGTACAATTTTCTGCGCTCTCCACCACTCAATTTGTAGACATAGTCATGCTGTTGCTCTGGCGTAAACAGAAACTGTTGTAGCAATTGGCTGGCTGTGATATGATTGCCTCCTCCCATGTCTATGTAGTCGGCGATGGCGGTTATCACATCTATGACTTTCAGTTGTTCGTCGAAGGCCATGCCTTCTTGTGAGAAATATCCAAATCTTACGGTCTCTCCGATATCAAATTTTCCGCTGTCCGGTTGTTCAACGCCTAGCAAAAGTTTGATAAAGGTGGATTTCCCGGCTCCGTTGCTTCCTACAATTCCCATTTTCTCGTATCTTCTGAAATTGTAGTAGAAGTCTTCTAGAATGACATTCTCGTCACTCCATTTTTTTGAGACGTATTGACACTCGAATATTTTTGAGCCGATATATACGTTTTTTGACTTTAGACGAATCTGTCTGTCCTCGATGCGTTGTTTGGCTTTTGCTTCAAGTTCGTAGAATGCGTCTTCACGATATCGGGCCTTGTGCCCGCGAGCCTGTGGCATGCGTCGCATCCACTCTAACTCTTTGCGGTATAGATTGTTGGCCTTTGCTATTTCTGCTTTCGCATTGTCGAGACGTGCTTGACGCTTGTCTATGTAGTACTCGTAATTGCCATTGTAGGTGTAGATGGTGTTATCGTCAAGTTCAAGAATGACATTGCATACTCTATCAAGAAAATAGCGGTCGTGCGTCACCATCAGTAGTGTTTTGTTGCCTCTGTTGAGGTATCCTTCCAGCCACTCAATCATCTCAAGGTCCAGATGGTTGGTAGGCTCATCCAGGATGAGTAAATCGGGTTCTGTGATAAGCACATTGGCCAACGCAACACGTTTCTGTTGACCTCCGCTGAGTTGTCCCATGGGTTGGGAAAGGTCATTGATGCGGAGTTGGGTGAGCACTTGTTTGGCTCTCAATACTTTGTCTTCTTCTCCGTGGTGGTTGAAACATGCATCAAGGACAGACTCCTTAGGGTCGAACTTCGGTGTTTGTTCCAATATTCCGACCTTGAGGTCTCGTTTGAATATGATGCTTCCAGAATCGGCATTTTCGTGCCCTGAAATGATGGAAAGCAAGGTGGTTTTTCCTGTTCCGTTCTTGGCAATCAGTCCGACGTGCTGACCTTCAGATATGGAGAAGGATATATTTTGGAACAATCGGTGCGCTCCGAATGCTTTTGACAGATTCTGAATATCTAAATACGGCGTCATAAGAAATGAGTTATTCTGCGTCCTCAGCAAGATTTTTGTTAACTTGCTCTATATAGGCGAGGATTTCTTCGCGTCCCAATTTTTTCTCTGAACTGGTGATGAAATAGGGCGGAAGTTCCTCCCATGTTTCTTTTAGTTTGTTCATCCAGGATGTAGCGTTGTTCTTGACTTTTCCTGCCGCCAATTTGTCTGCCTTTGTGAATACGATAGCAAAAGGGATGCTGCTTTCACCAAGCCAGTTGATAAAATCTGTGTCTACACTCATTGGATCGTGGCGAAGATCAATGAGCACGAATACGTTGACCAGTTGTTTGCGTTGAAGAATATAGGAATTGATCATTTGTGTCAACTTTTTTTGGACACTTTTTGACCGTTTTGCAAATCCGTATCCGGGGAGGTCTACAAGATACCATTCATTATTGATGATGAAATGATTGATCAGCAAAGTCTTGCCAGGAGTCGCTGATGTCTTGGCCAATCCTTTGTGATTGCACAACATATTGATAAGGCTCGATTTTCCAACATTCGATCTTCCAATGAATGCGTATTCGGGTTTGACATCAGAGGGACATTGGTTGAGTGTAGCAGATGAAGTCGTAAATTCCGATTTCTTGATTTCCATATTCTGCGATTGTGGTAATTCTAATGAAAATAATTTTCTTTTTCTTTTGCAAACTTACGCAAAAAAAACGAGACGGAACTTCTCTTTTGTCAAAAAAGCCTTGTTATACCAACTTTATTACGTACTTTTGCATAAGGAAGTGGGTTGTCTGTTGCGATTGAACAAGTGGCGTAAAAATAGACTTGTGCGGCCATATCCATTTGAAATGTCCTTACATATGAAAACGATTGTAATGCTTTTTGTTTCTGTCATTTGCTCATGTTGTGTGGCAATGGCAGATAATGATTATCCTACTATAGCCCCAACTGCAACTTTTATAACCGATGAGGGGGAATCTGTGGAAACAAGTTATTCGGGATCTGCACCTTTGCAGGCGCGTTTTGCTGCCAATCCTGCAAATGTTGGAGCATGGACGCCGCATTACGAATGGAGATTTACCAAAGATAGTGAGAGTACTCCCTATCTTATAAGATACGAGGAGAATACCGAATATACATTTACTCAGGCAGGTTCCCACCGTATAGTTCTGTATGCCGTATTTGTCCAAGGCAATGACACAGTGTCCTATACCGAGGATTATTGGAATGAAACAGGACCGATCGTTGTTTCTATTTCTGAGAGTAAACTTGAGATGCCCAATGCTTTTTCTCCGAATGGTGATGGTATCAACGATGTGTACAAAGCGAAATCGGGCTATCAGAGTATAGTCGAATTTCAGGCTGTCATTTACAATCGTTGGGGACAAAAACTATATGAATGGACTGACCCAGCCGGCGGTTGGGATGGTAAGTATAACGGGCAAGACGTAAAACAGGGCGTATATTTTGTGCAGGTAAAGGCTAAGGGGGCAGACGGTCGCAAATTCAACATTAAACGGGATGTCAATTTGCTTAGAGGATATACGGAAGGAACCTCCAATAATCAGTAAACTGAAAACAACGCAGGATGACTATGAATGACGACAATATAAATGTGTGGGGAGCGCGTGTCCATAATCTTAAGAATATTGACGTGGTAATACCACGCCATAGTCTTACGGTGGTCACAGGACTAAGTGGGTCCGGTAAATCCTCTTTGGCTTTCGACACAATCTATGCAGAGGGACAAAGACGATATATAGAAACCTTCTCTGCTTATGCGAGAAATTTTCTTGGTGGAATGGAACGCCCTGATGTCGACAAGATAACAGGTCTAAGTCCTGTTATCAGCATAGAACAAAAGACAACGAATAAGAATCCTCGTTCGACGGTAGGAACAACGACCGAGATATATGACTATCTTCGACTCCTATATGCGCGTGCTGGTGTAGCATACAGTTATGCGACAGGTGAGCGTATGGTGAAATATACGGAAGAAAAAATTCTCGAAATGATAAAGTCCGATTATATGGGGCGTCGTATCTATATATTGTCGCCTGTTGTCAGACAACGGAAGGGACATTATCGGGAATTGTTCGAGAGTTTGCGTCGCAAAGGTTTCTTGTATGCACGTGTTGATGGGGAACTATTGGAAATCACAAGAGGAATGAAGACAGACCGTTACAAGAACCACAATATTGAGGTGGTGATAGACAAACTCCTTATGTCCAAGGACAATGACGAGCGGCTGAGAAAAACGATAGCAGTTGCGATGCGGCAGGGAGATGGTCTGATTATGATTCTTGACAAAGACACCAATGAAGCAAAGCATTTCTCGAAACGGTTGATGTGCCCTACAACGGGTATGGCCTATAAGGATCCAGCTCCCAATATATTTTCCTTCAATTCTCCTGAAGGAGCCTGCCCGAGATGCAAGGGCTTGGGACAGGTCAATGAAATAGATTTGAAGAAGGTTATCCCGGATGAAGGCCTCTCCATACATTCCGGAGGAATAGTGCCGTTGGGCAAATACAAGAATCAGATGATATTTTGGCAGATTGACTCTATTCTGTCGAGATACGGATGTACGCTGAAAACACCCATTCGTGATATCCCTGAAGAAGGACTGAATGAGGTCTTGTATGGCTCTCTTGAGAATGTACGCATAAGTAAGGAACTTGTGCATACTTCAAGTGATTATTTCTTGAGTTTTGATGGCGTCATCAAATACTTGCGGACCGTTATGGAAAATGATGACTCTGCGAGTGGGCAGAAGTGGGCAGACCAATTCTTGGCCATGTGTGAATGTCCAGAGTGTCATGGGCAGCGACTTAGCAGAGAGTCTCTCTCTTACCGGATTGGTGACAAAAATATATCGCAGTTGGCTTCTATGGATATCAAGCAGTTGTATGATTGGCTGCAAATTGTAGACAATGAGTTTGATGACCGACAACGGCATATTGCGGAAGAAATATTGAAAGAGATAAGAACCCGCCTGAAATTTCTTTTGGATGTAGGACTTGATTACCTTTCTCTCAACCGGCAGTCTGCTTCGTTGTCTGGTGGAGAAAGCCAACGTATACGATTGGCTACCCAAATAGGTTCGCAATTGGTCAATGTTCTTTATATATTGGATGAACCTAGTATAGGTCTTCATCAACGGGACAACGAACGGCTCATCCGCTCCTTGAAAGAATTGAGGGATTTAGGCAATACGGTTATCGTTGTGGAGCATGATAAAGATATGATGTTGTCAGCAGACTATATCGTTGATATCGGTCCAAAGGCCGGAAGTGAAGGGGGTGAAGTCGTATTTCAGGGTACACCGCAGCAAATGCTTCGCGAGCATACTGTAACAGGCGAATATCTTGCCGGAATACGGAATATTTCCATTCCTTCTCATAGAAGGGCAGGAATAGGACACTGTCTGACAATCAATGGGGCAACAGGAAACAATTTGAAGAATGTGGACTTGTCTCTGCCGCTTGGTTGTTTGGTTGTTGTAACGGGAGTCAGCGGTTCAGGAAAGTCTACACTTATCAACGAGACTTTGTATCCGATATTGAGCCGCCATTTTTATCGCTCATTGAAAAAACCGATGCCATACGCCTCTATACAAGGATTGGAGTATTTGGACAAAGTTGTCAATGTCGATCAATCTCCACTTGGTAGAACACCGCGCTCAAATCCTGCCACCTACTCGGGTGTATTCTCGGATATCCGCTCTTTGTTTGTCGCTCTTCCCGAATCAAAGATAAGAGGTTATAAACCAGGCCGCTTCTCATTCAATGTACGTGGTGGGCGTTGTGAAACATGTGGTGGAAACGGGTACAAAACCATTGAAATGAATTTCCTTCCTGATGTCATGGTCCCGTGTGAGACCTGTCATGGAAAACGCTATAATCGTGAAACTCTTGAGGTAAGGTATAAAGGCAAAAGTATTGCAGATGTCTTGGATATGACAGTGAATCAGGCTGTAGAATTTTTTGAAAACGTACCTTCAATCCTTCACAAAATCAAGACCATGCAGGATGTCGGTTTGGGATATATCAGACTTGGACAACCCTCAACAACCTTGTCGGGAGGCGAAAGCCAACGGGTGAAATTGGCCGCAGAACTTAGTAAACGTGATACCGGAAACACCTTGTATATACTTGATGAACCAACGACGGGACTTCATTTTGAGGATATACGTATATTGATGGATGTACTTCAGAAACTGGTTGATAGAGGAAATACCGTTGTCGTCATAGAGCATAATCTGGACGTCATAAAACTGGCTGACTATATCGTAGATATGGGACCAAATGGCGGACGTGAGGGTGGAAAAATACTTATGACTGGAACACCGGAGGCCATCGCTGCAAGCGGTAAAGGATATACATCATCTTTTCTGAAAACAGAGTTGTCAGGTGGCACAGGTGTCGGTAGATAACCTTTGCTAAAACGTAACTTTCTGAAATACAAAGAAGTCAAAGAAATCAGACTTTAGTTGCTCGATTTCTTTGACTTCTTTTTGATAAAGACAGTTGATGTCTCGTTTATTCTATAATTTTTGTCATATTGAATTCTGAAATCAGTCCATTGTAGTTGATTTTTGATTTGATACGATATTTTACTTCTTCCGTTGTTTCATCCGTGCGCTCTATTGTTTGGATGGCTGAGGCAACAATATCATATTCGTACTTGTCTTCACCGACTTCTTTTTTGTCAATGGTGTAGTCGGGGAGAATGTTCCATCTCATTGCAACAATGTCGCTTTTGTATATCTTCTTGATGAATGTGGCTACATCGCTTCTTGATGCGTTGGCCTTTCCCAAGAATGATGTGAGTAGAGGATTGACTATTGTAGGCAGTGAAGAAACATCTTTGTTCTCAATACATTGGATGAAGCCTTGAAGAACATTGATGGTCATGTCTTTCTCTTCGGGTTGTACGGTCTGTGCATTTAGCGATTTCATCTTTGCGTCAGCATCGCTTGTGTGTTCGCCATTTGGATGCTCCTCCATATAATCCTGGTATGCTTCCACCGTATTTTGTCCCATGGCAGATGCCCAGTCTATCGAGTCTAATTTATGTATTGCTTCTGCTTTGTGGGGCGATTCCGGGTGAGTTCTAATGAATTCTTCAATTGCAGACCGTGAATCGCTTATCATGATATTTGTCCAATCCTTGTCCATTTGGTTCAGAATCATCAAGTGCGCCTCAATGGAGTCCCGATGTGCTTCTGGAGCGTCTGTAAATGCGTCCAAATAATTCTGCAATTCTTCAGGATCTGAACTGCTCATGGCGTGTATGTAGGCATCTTCTTCTCTGTCGGTATTTGTCTTGGAGTGAGTGAGAATGGCTGCGGCTACAATAATTGCTAAGACAATGGCAAAAGCTGACAATACAATTATTCTATTGTTGTGTGACCGTTTTACGTTTGTTCTTGGCTCATTGTGATACTCCTCTTCTTTGTTTGGAGTGGAATTATGAGGGGATGCGTGGTCGTTGGGTGATGGCGTATTTTGAATATCCTCTATAGGTGTTCTCTCATTAATGGATGCTGAGGTAGATGTCTTATGGCAGACCGGACATTCATTCTCGCTTTTGAAAAATACTTTTCCACATTTTGTGCAAGTGGTAAGATGGTTGGCGATGGCTACGCCGCATGATGGACAGAAGGGTGCTTTGTCGCTGATTTCGTGTCCGCACTCTGGACATTTGATTATTGCCATTGTTCTTTGCGTTATCGGTTACACATATTGTCAATGATGACGGTATCTTATTTCCCGAAGTCCATGTTTGCCCATGAACCGACTTTTGTCTACATATCCGTTGATTCCATTGATATGGCCCTTTCCTGTATATTGCCACATGAGGATGTCGCGTTCATCGGAAAGAACCGGCTCGCGTGAACTATATTGTGCAATCATCAGTTTGTAGCCATCGAGTTTTCCCTCAAGATATTTGTTGTAGAAATTGGTTCCTGTATACAACAACGGTTTCTGCTTGTATGCTTTTTCTACCATTTGCAGAAAGGTGAGTAGAGAGTCACAAAAGTCCTCTGTAGATAGGCCGCCTTTGGTTTCTACATCAATCATTGGTATCAAGTCTTGGTCATGAGGCTTGCATTGAGCCATAAAGTTAGACAACTGTTTGCTCAATTCTGTTTTAGGTCTAAAAAAATGGTAGGATCCGACTTTTAGACCATACTTGTGTGCAAGTTCTATATTTGAAATGTATTTGGAGTCGATGCGGTCTCCGCCTTCAGTCGCCTTCAGATATACATAAGCCATTTTTGAGTTGTCGCCAATTGCCTCCCAAAAGACTTCGCCTTGATAGTGGCTTAGGTCAATGCCGTGTATGTGAGAGCATGTGTCCTCGCATTGTACATATTCGTCTTGCGCATGGACTGAAATAACCGCAACGAGAAAAGTAAGTAAAATGCAGGATATTCTCTTTGTTTTCATAATGCAAAGTTAATAAAAAGCAAATACAGATTTTGTATGAAATAATCGGTTTTCATAAATATTAACGGCGTTGTTCTGCATATTAGTGTGAGATGACAACTTTTTTGTGATTGATGATATAAAGCCCCTTGGAAAGTGTGGCTTTGTCGTTCCCCAGGTATTTTCCGTCAATACTGTAGATTTTTTCAATTGTCGCATTTGGGGATATGTCGCGGATGGAATTTGTTGTAGATGAAGTTACTTTCATGTCGTCAATGAAAAGTCGGCCTCCTGCTATGATTTCAAACCAATTGCTTCCAGTCGCTTGTATGGACACGGATATATCAGTCCATTTTTCCGCCTCCAATTCGTATACGCCTATCATCTCGCCGTTAAAATATATGTCGATAGACTTGTCTTTGCTTGTTGCCCATGGAGCGACACGAAAAATCGCAGTTGCGTTCCCGTCAAATGAGAACATAGGTGTTTCTATGCTACATGTACCCGTTCCAAAACGGGCACAATGGTTTCCTCCGTAGCATTTATAACTACTCCATCCTTCTAAGTCTGGACTGAATGTCGAGGAGGCAATGTTTCCACTCCACTTTCCATCGTTGCCGCCTGTACCTGAACATTTATCAAAGGTCTCGTGCAAGACAATGTCTTCTTCAATCGTATCAGATGCAAAGGTGGGTATGTTGTCTTTTATGGGGAAAGAGTAGGTTGCGTTGCATATCGTAGCAAACAGGATGTCTAACATGTACCTCTTCATGTTTTTCTTATGGAAGATTCTATAAATTGGTTTTGGCATTTGTTTGTGGTGGAAATAATCAGAACCCACCTATACTATTGCAGAATGGATTATTTGTTGGTTTGGAAATACTTAACGCCCCCCTTGACTGTTTTGATCAGTGCCTGTGATGAGTATGTTGCTCCACTGACGGCATCTACTTGCATAGATGAAACTTCCGTTACATTTTTGCCGATGAACTTTCCTAATAATGATTTTGCGCGCTCGAAAAATTGGGGAGACTCTTGGTTGGGAAGTGTTTCGATTCTTGCTATCTTGTTGTTTGTGATATAGATGTTCAATGGGGTTGCTCCTGCATAACCGTGTATTTTTTTTGTGATACTTGTTGTATTAACGATATAGGTGTTCCCTTTCTTTTTAATTGCATTTTTGCTTGGCATAGCGCTTGCTAAAAGGATAGCCAGTAGAGTGCAACTGAAAATGCTTGCTATTGCTGATTTTTTCATTTCTTACTTTTTTGTTAATATGTGGTTCTTACTTAATGTGGTGATATGAAAGCAAAAGGATGACGGCCACACCTGGTGATTATAATCAGTGTGACCGCCATACTTCGTCGGTTTTTATACCAAATGGCCAATGATCTCCTCGCGGTCTCCAGCGAGCATGTCGATGACAGGAATTTCAATCATGGTATAGCATCCAGGCTGCTGACGCATGGATGCTCTTGCAACATTGACCAATACTTGGCCTGTTAATGCAGGATTGTTAATGCTCATGTTGAATTCCATGCGTTGATTTTGGGTCTGTCCGCTGACGCCTTTGCGTACAAGGTTGACACCATGTCCCATGTCCCTCACGTCATCTACGGAAGCGACCTCAAATACATGTGTTTCGTCGTTTGCAAAGTAGGGGTCAACTTTGATGGCTTTCTCTACTTCCTCTAATTTGGCTCCCTCTTCCAATTCTACGTAGACCATTCGGCGGTGCAGACCTTCACCTTTGGGTATAGTCATGGACAAGGCATTCTTTACACCGTCTTTTGATTTTACGCATACAGAGTGTCCCATTGACATTCCAGGACCGAAATTGGTGTAACTTAGACCCTTTGGCGCGAGACTTTGCATGAGGGTTCTTACAATGGAGTCAGAACCAGGATCCCATCCTGCAGCAATGATGGAAACGGTATTGTTCGCTTTGCAGATGGGGGCGAGTGCCGCTCTGTATTCGAGTATGGATGTGTGGATATCGAAACTGTCGACTGTATTGATACCGAGTGAGAGTATCTTTTCTGCATACTCTTGGCAACTTCTTGTAGGAGTTGCAAGTATTGCGACATCAACGTCCTTGAGTTCTGTGATGTCCTTGACAATGTCGTAGTTGGACAGTTCTGTCGGTTTGTTCTCTGCTCCGTTTCGACGTACTATTCCTGCAATTTCGAAATCGGGTGCTACCTCAAGGGCTTGTACTGTGTACTTACCGATGTTTCCGTATCCGACGACGGCTGCTCTGATTTTCTTCATTGGTGTTTTGTTATGTTTTATTGGCAGACTTATTAAAACGTACCAAGTTCGTATTGTTTGCCTTCCGTATACTTGGTGAGGGCTGAAATTCAATTGATGAAAGTGCTGCTGAAAACTTGCATAATTTTTCTAACCCAAGAACAAAGGTAGGTATAAAATCCGAATAAAATATATCGCATTCTGAACATTTTTCCCGGCTCTCTGTGGTATTTAAAAATTTTATGATTATCTTTGTGCTATTAGGACGCAATGTCTTGTACATTAACTATGTCTTGTTGTAAAACAACAATTTGTCATTGGTACTTATATGAATGTAATGAACAACCATATCGTTATAATGGCTGGCGGCATCGGAAGCCGTTTTTGGCCGATGAGCACAGTAGACAACCCCAAACAGTTTATTGATATCCTTGGTGTTGGGCGATCATTGCTGCAACTTACCTATGATAGGTTTTCGGGTATTTGTCCCCCTGAAAATTTTTGGGTGGTTACCAATAAAAAATATGCAGACATTGTGAAATCGCAGTTGCCTGATGTGCCGCAGGAGAATATATTGCTTGAGCCGTGTCGACGTAATACGGCGCCTTGCATAGCCTATGCAAGTTGGCGTATCAAGGCTAAAGACCCCAAGGCAAATGTTGTTGTTACTCCCAGTGATCATGTTGTCATGGATACCCAGGAATTTCGACGTGTCATAAGGTCGTGTATGAAGTTTACAGCGGAAACGGATGCTATTGTGACTTTAGGTATGACTCCCAATCGTCCTGAGACAGGGTATGGTTATATTAAAGCAGACTTGAGCACAAGTTCTCCCAGAAATAAGGAAATATATCGTATCGATGCCTTTAAGGAGAAACCTAATCTGGAAACCGCAATGGACTATATCCGTCAGAATAATTATTTCTGGAATGCGGGAATTTTTATATGGAGCGTCAGTACGATAGTTAATGCTTTTCGCGTATACTGTCCTTCTATAAGCAAAGTGTTTGAAGGTATGCTTCACATCTACGGCTCTTCTCAGGAGCGCGAATTGGTAGACCGTCAATATCCGGAATGTGAAAATATCTCTGTCGATTATGCTATTATGGAAAAGGCTGAGGAGATTTTCGTGTGTCCCGCAAATTTCGGGTGGAGTGATTTAGGGTCATGGGGCTCCTTGTTGTCACAAGTGAAAAAAGATTTGTATGGCAATGGTATCATTGGAAACAATGTACAGGTGTATGATACGCATAATTGTATTATTCATACAACTCAAGAAAAAAAGGTCGTTGTACAGGGGCTTGACAATTGTATTGTGGCAGAAAAGGACGGAACGCTTCTTGTGTGCAAATTGTCAGAGGAGCAGCGTATACGGCAGTTCTCGGAAATATAAGAAATATGAAGAAACAAACAAAAAGTGGAATTCAACTAATGAATTCCACTTTTTGTTTGTCCTATCTTCTTATTTTGTCTCGATTTCTTCTTTCATATCAATGAATTGTTTCTTGCTGTCATAGAACTCATATTGCAGGAATGCCAATTTTTGTGAGGCTATGACGTGAACTCCCCATCCATATTTCATTTGCCATTTTCGTTTCAATGAGATGAAACCTTTGTTAATGAAGGCTGCAACATATGGATGTACATGGAGGTAAAACGTCTTGATTCCTATTTTGTTGACCAAACGGTCGATTTTTCTCTCCAACTGGTCTGTAAAAAGAATGCTTGATTTGATTTTTCCTTTTCCGAAGCAAGTGGGGCAATTCTCTTCTACGTTTACATCCATGGCCGGGCGTACGCGTTGGCGTGTTATCTGCATTAGACCAAATTTGCTTAACGGGAGTATGTTGTGACGGGCTCGGTCGTTCTGCATGTTCTTGCACATGCGTTCGTATAGTAATTGCCTGTCCTCGGCAAGATTCATATCTATGAAGTCAACGACAATAATGCCTCCCATATCGCGTAGCCTTAGTTGGCGTGCAAGTTCGTCTGCTGCTCCCAAATTGACATCAAGAGCGTTGGCCTCTTGTCCATTGTCTGAGTGTGAGCGGTTTCCACTGTTGACATCAACTACATGCAATGCTTCTGTATGTTCGATAATGAGATAGGCTCCGTGTCTGTAGTTAACAGTCTTTCCAAAACTTGATTTGATCTGTTTTGTGACATTGAAATTGTCAAAAATAGGAACCTTCCCAGTGTATAGTTTTACGATGTCGGCCTTTTCTGGAGCGATGAGCGATACATAATGTTTTACCTCTTTGTATACACTCTCATCGTTGACGTATATATTCTCATACGTAGGGTTGAATAAATCGCGTATTAGGGCAACTGCTCTTCCGGTTTCCTCAAATATCAGTTGTGGGCGTTTCTGTGTCTTTTGTACTTTTATGAGCGCATCTTCCCATCGTTTGAATAGTATTTTTAATTCCTGGTCAAGTTCTGCTACTCTTTTCCCCTCAGCGACGGTGCGGACAATAACGCCACAATTCTTGGGTTTGATACTGTTGATGAGTTGTTTTAGCCGTGCTCTTTCTTCACCGCTTTTGATTTTGGAAGAAACCGAAACCTTGTCTCCAAAGGGCATCAGCACTAAGTATCTTCCAGCAAAACTAAGTTCTCCTGTCAGTCTCGGTCCCTTGGTTGAAATGGGTTCTTTTACAATTTGCACCAATACCTCATCACCTATGTTTAGGGTACTTTGTACACTACCGTCCTTTTTTAGGTCAGGGAGACGTACGGATTTTGAGAATGGGTATAGTTTGCGTCTATCGCTTTGTACTTGTTTGAGGTATTTCTGATAAGAATTGAATTGATTGCCTAAATCAAGATAGTGGAGAAAGGCGTCACGCTCGAAACCTACATCGACGAAACTCGCATTGAGTCCGGGCATCAGTTTCTTTACTTTTGCTATGTAGATGTTTCCGACAGAAAAAGATGCGGATCGAGGTTCGTTTTGGTACTCTACCAATCTTTTATCCTCGAGTAGTGCAATGGAAATTTCTTTCTGTTGGACATCTATGATAACTTCGCTGGTCATTTCTCTTCTGTAATTTAAGTTCACATTATTTTCTTCAAAAATGGGCAACTATTATTCCTGAAATTGACTATGATAATAGTTTCCGGTTTGAAGAATATTGTATCTGTTCAACGTTTCTGTTGAAAAATCAATGAAAAAAAACGAGGGCGGCCTTCTTGCTCCTTGGGGAAGCATTCACGGCGCGCCCTCATTTGGAACAGAGCATAAATACGAAGTGGCTCCAGCCGCTTACTTGCTCTTATGTCTGTTCTTGCGCAATCTCTTTTTACGCTTGTGGGTAGCCATCTTGTGTCCCTTTTTCTTCTTTCCGTTTGGCATAGTTTTTAAAAATTTGTGGTTATTTATTGAATGTTATTCCTGTTTGTAAAATATGTGTATCAGTTACACTTTATTTCGTTGCTGATTTCATTTGCTCGACAAAGCATTTTGCCGGTTTGAAACTTGGAAGGTCGTGAGCCTCAATTCTCATTGTGGTTTTTTTCAGTATGTTTCTTGCGGTTTTAGCAGCACGATGCTTGATAATAAAACTTCCAAATCCACGCAGGTAGACATTTTCTCTGTTTTCCAAAAGGCTGTCTTTTACTGTTTCCATGAAACTTTCAATAACAACGCTTACGTCTTTTCTTTGTAAGCCTGTATTGTCAGCGATTTGGTTGATGATATCTGCTTTCGTCATGTTTTTATTGTATTTATATATTATCCTTGTCTAAGGGTTTGCAAAGATAATAGTTTTTCGTTGTATATGAAAATTTTGCTCTGCTTTTTTGTTTTTTGCATAAGGTATTGAGTAAACGTGCAATACCGATTTTGTTGCCACGATTGCGATGTGAGAGAAAGTGGGAAAAATATTTTGTGGTTTAAAAATAATGTTGTAATTTTGCACTCGCAATTAAGAAATGGCTCCGTAGCTCAACTGAATAGAGCATCTGACTACGGATCAGAAGGTTCCGGG
>CAVCSC010000051.1:0-17343 GCA_963604975.1 Lachnospiraceae bacterium
GAAGGGCGTAACGACCGTAGCCCAGGGTGAAGATGGAACGTAGTGACATCTGTAGCCCTGGGTTTCACGGTCCTGAGAAGACTGCTGGCCTGTAAGGTCAGCACAGCACCAATAGGATGAGATGACCGTGTTTGCGGTGCTGACCTTACAGGCCAGACCTTTCAATTGTCATTTTAACCCAGGGTTACACCGTTTGCAGACGCAAACGGCTCACCCTGGGCTACGACCGTTACGCCCTTCCAGGGCTGATGATGGTTTTGTATTTTGTCAATTTTGAACACTCTACCCTGCGGGACTTGCCGATTGCGATGTTTTTACCGGACACCAACCGCAAAAAAAAGTACACCTATCCCGTTGACCTTTCGCCTTTTTGTGCGTCACTATAATAGAAGCGCCCCGCAACGCAGCAAGCAATCACCGATGGACAAAGCACACTTCGAACAGTTGGCCACACGCCTACGGCCAAAAATCACCGCTCTCGCCGGGCGGTTCTTCGCCGCCGTGGAGCGGGCCGAGCAAGCCGACGACGTAGCACAGGAGACGCTTCTGAGGCTATGGCGCATGGGCGACAAGACCGCCGGCTACCGCGACGTGGAGGCCCTGGCCATCGCCATTGCCAAGAATGTCTGCATAGACCTCTACCGCCGCAGCGCACCTGCAGCCGACTCACTCGACAACGTGCGTATAGCGGTTCCGGCCACAGCCGAAAAGCGTCAGGCAGACGAGGCTTTGCACTTTGCCCTCGAAAAAGGGCTTGCCCAGTTGCCGTCCACCCAGCGTCGCATGCTCATGATGCGCAGTGAGGGGATGACGCTCGATGACATTGCCGCCGTATGCGGCACCACCAAGGCCAGTGCCAAGACCTTGATTTCGGCGGCACGCAAGACCTTGATGAAAAGCATGAAAGGAGAAGAACGATGAAACACGACATGACCGACAAACCGACCCGCCTTGCTCTTGTGCATCGCTACCTCGACGGCGAGACCACGCTCGAAGAAGAACGGATGCTCGCCGCCCATTACCGCACCACACCTGCGGTAGACGAGGACGAGCACGAGGCCGCCGCCCTACTCCTGGCCTTGGACGGAATGGCATTGTCCTCGACCAAGGCAGCACCCTCGGCCAAGGCCGTAGACGAGTTCGACCGTCTGATATCCACCCACTCCCATACCGTATGCCGCCCTGCCCGCCGCCCACACATCCGCCTACTGGTCGGTTGTGCGGCCGCAGCCGCCATCGTCGCGCTGGGCTTTTTCGTCGCGCATCCTGACGACAGCGACACGGCCACTGACACGCCATTGCAGACAGTAGCCGTCGTTACCCCATCGGCACCATCGCCAACATCAACAACAAAAAATACACCGACCCCCGAAAGCGCACTGCCAGCAACCGAAACGTCACATCGGCAGGCCACGGCCAAGTGCAAGCACAACATCTCAACGGACACTTCCGCCAAGCCGACCCGTAGTGGCATAGACCTTGCCCGCGTACTAAAAACTGTACCCGACCCGTATGCCAATATCAGCATCGAGCGCAAGGGCGACGCCTTTTGGGTATGCTCCGTAGCCGACGACGGCAAGGTAAGCACATACATCATCGACACTTCCAATACTTCCGACCTGGCCGTATACACCCTCACAGACAATGGCAGCCCCACCACCACGGAGTACAATGACGGAGAAGGGGCTGACGTACATGGGCCAAGCCTGTAGACCTCCGACATTTTCTCCGATATGAAGAAATGGAAATAGACACGACCATAACAAATCCAATAAGAATCATACGACTATGAAAAAGACCATCTTCACTTTTGTCCTGCTTCTTGCAGGCTTGGCCAAGGGCATGGCATCTACCCCCGCAGACACCATCCGCGTGTACAACATCGACGGCGAGACCTACAAGCACTTCACCGGTCAGGAACTGGTGGGCAAGACCGTCGCCAGTTACGACATCAAGTACACCCACTTCACCGAAGCGGCCAACGGCAAGTCGCACGTACTCGAAAGCCACGTCATCAAGACCCTTACTGGCGGCGAGACAACCGTGGTGAAACTCAGCAAACCGCTCATCATCATCGACGGTGAGGAGAAGGACGTCAAACTGTCAGACATCCCTTCAGACGACATCCGTTCGGTCGACGTATTCAAAGACCCCAAGGTGTGTGCCGCCTATGGCGAGAAGGCTGCCAACGGTGTCATCCGCATCGTGACCAAGGCGTGCAAGAACGACCCGATGGTATATCTTGTTGGCGGCGAGGTGATGTCGTCGGCCAAGATGAAGGCCATCCCCTCCTCGCAAATCAAGGAGGTGAACATCTACAAGGCCGGAACCAAGGAAGCCATGAAATACACCCGAGACGGAGCACTGATGGTGGTCACGCTGAAATAATGCGACCTGGACATGACTTGTTAAAAACAAAAAAAATGACTTGCGCAACACGATACTTGCGCAAGTCATTTTTTTACCCTCACCTCCCGTCACTTTTTGCACTACGACGGTCGGCAAACGGAAAACATTTCATATATTTGCAACCGACCTTACTGCAAATCCTACATCTATGACCTTACCGACCTTACACACGCTACCTCTACTCTACGTTCTCACACTGCCGGTAGCACCAGCCATCGCCCAACAGCCGCACCAGCCGGAGATGCAGGCCGACACTCTCACTACCCTCCCACACCGCCGCATGCTCGATACCCCTATGGGCCAGGAGACCGGAGGTATCACCAAGAATGCCCTCGACGTGCTCAACGGCAAGACCGCCGGTGTGAGCGTCACCACCGACGGTATCGACCGCATGGCCATGCTCAATAGCGTCCGCGTGCGTGGTACAACATCCGTCATGGGCGGCAACGACCCGTTGGTCGTCATCGACGGCGTCACCACCGACATCTCCACCCTCTCTACCCTCTACCCCGGCGACATCGAGAGTTTCACCGTACTCAAGAATGCCGCCGAGACCGCCCAGTACGGGTCGCGCGGTGCCTCGGGTGTCATCGTCGTCACCACCCGCAAGGGGTCGGGCCGCGGATTTCAGATCGCCTACGAGGGAAGCGTAGGTTTCGCTTCCCCCTACAAACACCTCGACATGCTCAGCGGACCCGACTACCTCGCCACCGCCAAGCGACTCGGCATACACGCCAACGACGGCGGCTACAACACCGACTTCTACGACGTCATCACCCGCACGGCACTCGTACAAAACCATCACCTCGCCTTCTCGGGCGGATCGCCCACAGCCAACTACCGCGCCTCCATCGGCTACATCGGACACAACACCGTCATCCGCACCAAGGGCTACGACAATCTCGTGGCCAAACTCGATGCCACACAGACCGCCTTCGGCGGAAGGCTCACAGGACAGTTCGGCGTGTTCGGCTCCTCCTCCAACAATCGTGACATCTTCGACACACAGGCCCTCTTCTACTCGGCCGCTTGCCAAAACCCCACCTATCCGCCGGGCCGCGACGCCTCCGGCGCATGGACCAAAAACCAGGCCGCCTACCGTATCAACCCACCCGAGGCCGTGCTCGCCGAGAAGAACGACCAGCGCGAACTCTACTTCAACACCCACCTCCGTCTCGCCTACGACCTCGGCAGCGGACTGACCCTCTCTGCCTTCGGATCGTTCTCCCACGTCTCGGCCGAGACCGGACAGTTCTGCCCCACCTGGGTGTGGGCGCAGGGCAACGTCGTGCGCAGCGAGGCCAAACGACAGGAGTACCTCGGCAACGTCGCCCTGGCCTGGCACCACACCTGGGGACAGCATACCGTCGAGGCCAACGCCAGCGGCGAGTACCAGAAACTCAAGCGCACCGCCTTCGGTGTCTATGCCCGCGGCATCACCACCAACGCCTACGGCTACTATAATATCGGGGCTACCGTGTCGCGTCCCTACGGCGGCACGGAGAGCACCTACGAGGACATGGCACTCGCCTCGGTCATGGGGGCAGCCTCCTACACCTACGCCGACCGCTACACACTCTCACTCACCACACGCGGCGACGGTTCGTCGCTCGTGGGCGACAACCACACTTGGGGCTTCTTCCCCTCGGTATCGGCGACATGGGACGTACGCCGTGAGGCTTTCCTCGCCCACGCCCACTGGCTCTCCACCCTGAAGATACGCGCCGGCTACGGTCGTGCCGGCAATCTCGGCGGCATCTCCGCCTACACCACCGAAGCCAACTACCGGCAGACGGGTGTCGTACCCGTAGGCGGATCGCCCACCGTCACCCTCGGACAGGTACGCAACAACAACCCCGACCTGCAGTGGGAGACCCGATCCACAACCAACGTCGGAGCCGACATCGGTCTCTTCGGCGGCCGCGTACTCCTCACCGCCGAGTACTACTACTCCAAGACCACCGACATGCTCTACTCCTACGACGTGCCCGTACCGCCCTTCGCCTACGACAAACTGCTGGCCAACCTCGGTTCGATGGAGAACAGCGGTATCGAACTGGGTCTCGCCGTCACTCCCATACAGCGGCGCGACATGGAACTCAATATCAACGTCAACGTCTCCTTCCAGCGCAACCGCCTGCTCTCGCTGAGCGGCACCTACCGCGGTATGCAGATGTCGGCAGCCCCGGTGACCGCCATCGGGTCGCTCGACGGAGCCGGACAAAACGGCGGCGACAACAACCATGTGGTCTACCAGATTGTAGGTCAGCCGCTTGGCGTATTCTACCTGCCCCACTGCCGCGGTCTCTACCTCGACGACCAAGGCACCTACAAGTATGACATCGAAGACCTCAACGGCGACGGCAAGATCGACTTCGGCGACGGCGGCGACCGCCGCATCTGCGGACAGGCCACCCCGAAAGCCACGCTCGGCGCCAACATCAGTTTCCGCTACCGCCACGTCTACCTCTCGCTGCAGATGAACGGTGCCTTCGGACACAAGATATTCAACGGCACCGGACTGGCCTACTCCAACATGTCGTCCTTCCCCGACTACAACGTGCTGGCCAGCGCACCGGCCAAGAACATCGTCGACCAGAACATCTCCGACTACTGGCTCGAACGCGGCGACTACCTCAACTTCGAGCACCTCACCCTGGGCTACGACGTGCCACTGCGCAGCCGCATCATCCGCTCGTTGCGCCTGTCGTGCAGTGTCAACAATCTCGGCACCATCTCCGGCTACAGCGGACTGACCCCGATGATCAACAGTTACATTGTCAACTCCACACTCGGCATCGACGACAAGCGGGCCTATCCGCTCTACCGCACTTTCTCCGTAGGCGTAGGCATACAGTTCTGACCGCCGACCATACCCGATATATCTATCCTACAAAAAGCATTTCCCCATGAACAGACATAACATCCGCCCGCTGATGGCCGCCCTCGCCCTCTCCGTCTGCCTCACCGCCTGCCTCGACGAGCATCCCAAAGACCAGGCCAGCGAAGATGCCGTATACACCAGCGCATCCGAGGTATACACCAATGCCGTCGCCTCGCTCTACAACTACTTCGGCAGTCATACCGAGTGTGAAGGACTACAGGGCACCTGCCGCGGCATCTACGACTACAATACGCTCACCACCGACGAGGCCATCAACCCCATACGCGGTGGCGACTGGTACGACGGCGGCCTGTGGCAAAACATGTACGACCATACATGGACGGCCACCGATACCGACCTGTACAACGTATGGAAATATCTCTTCCGCACTATCGTCCTGGCCAACAACTCGCTCAACGCCATCTCCGCCCACGCCAGTCTGCTCACCGACAAGCAGCGTACTGCTTACGAGGCCGAGGTGCGGGCCGTGCGCGCCCTCTTCTACTGGTACGCCATGGACATGTTCGGCCGCATACCGCTCGTCACCCAGGACAGCCGCCACACGGAAAGCGTCACGCAGAGTAGCCGGAGCACCGTCTTCCGCTTCATCGTCGACGAACTGCAGGCCGTGCGTCCCTACCTCCCCACAGCCAACAGCACCCACCCGGGCGAATACTACGGCCACATCACCACGGCCGCCGTCGACTTCATGCTCGCCAAACTCACGCTCAACGCCGAGGTTTACTCCGACGATGACTGGACCGACGGCCAGCGTCCCGACGGACGCGATATCTTCTTCACCGTCGACGGCCGCCAACTCAATGCCTGGCAAGCCTGCACCGCCTTCTGCCAGCGCATCACCGACGCCGGCTACCTGCTCGAAGAAGACTACGCCGCCAACTTCGCCGTACACAATGAGGGCTCATTGGAAAACATCTTCACCATACCGCTCGACAAGATGCTCTACACCAACGAGTTTCACTACCTCTTCCGTTCGCGCCACTACGCCCACGGCGGAGCCTATGGCGGTTCGTCGGAAAACGGCACCTGCGCCACCGTCTCCACCGTGCAGGCCTACGGCTACGGTACCGAAGACGAGGATCCGCGCTTCGACCTCAACTTCTACGCCGGCAAGATATCCGTCGACGATACACCCGTCATGCTCGACGACGGCACCCAACTCGAATACCAACCCCTCGCCGTGGAGAAAAACCTCACCGCCAGCCCTTACAAGCAGACCGCCGGAGCACGCATGAAGAAGTACGAGGTAGACCGCTCGGCCTACTCCGACGGCCGCATGCCCGACAACGACATCGTGCTCTTCCGCTACGCCGATGTACTGCTCATGCAAGCCGAAGCCCTCACCCGCAACGGCGGCGACGGCAGCGTCTTCCTCGATGCCGTGCGCAAGCGTGCAGGAGCATCGTCGGTAGCCTGCACCCTCGACAATATTCTCCGTGAGCGGCTCCTCGAACTCGTATGGGAGGGCTGGCGTCGGCAGGACCTCATCCGCTTCTCCCGCTTCACTATCGCCTACGACCTACGCACCCCGACCGACAACGAGTCCACCGGCTACACCACCGTCTTCCCCATTCCCCAGACGTGCATCGCCCTCAACCCGCTGCTCAAACAGAACCCGGGATATTGAGTCTTCACACCTCAAAAACTACAAGGCCTTTGTACGATGACTACAAGGCCCTTGTACGGACAGTACAAGGCCTTTGTAGCGTCAGTACAAGGGCCTTGTAGCATTCGTATAAGGCGGTTATACAATTTCGGAACGGGAAAACGGGCGTTTCGGGCGTTTCGGGAAATGATTTTCGGAAAAATCAAACATTTTTGCGACAAAACCACACATTTATAGGAAAGTTTTTATAACTTTGCCGTCAAACCCTGTATACAGACATCTAATAACCCACACCCCCGAGACAATCCTTTTCCTCCGACGCACCATTTCTGCGCACCATTTATATACGCGATAAACCCTCTTCGGCTACTCGCCGACGGATAGTCCGCCTATCTTATAGGACATCGACACATACTATCACCGAAACATCGACCATACATCCATATATGATAAAAACCTTTACTTCCGCACTCGCTCTTTTGGGCTTGTTGGCCCTACCCGTATCTGCTGACGACTACAAAGGATCAGTCCCTGCCGACGGCCAGACCTACTATCTCTACAACGTAGGCCGCAAGCAGTTTCTCTCTGCCGCCGACGGACAGATGACCCTCGGCAGCGCACAGACCGCCGTCACCCTTGGCGCATCAGACGCCAACCACCCCGGTTACTACTGGCTGACCGCTGCCGGACAGCGTCTGGGCAGCACCTTCCACGCCGGTGTGCAGGCCGACGGTCAGGCACAGTACGACGAGTGGCGTTTTGAGGAAGTAGAAGGCAAGAGCGGTGTCTACACTCTCGCCGGCCGTTGCCGCGAAGCCAACGCCGACCAGTACCTGCTCTACGACGGCAAACTCGCCCTGCTCGCCCTCGAAAGCATGCAGCCCGGCAATTACGCCGATGCCCAGTGGCAACTCGTCAAGACCGATGAAATCGGCGAAAACTACGTACTCATCGATGAGAACAGCGATACCTACACCGCCTCGACAGCCACTGATGCCACCGTACACCTGAAGCACACCTTCACGCTCAACCAATGGAACGCCGTCTGCCTGCCCTTCGCAGTGACCGCCACCCAGTTCCACGCCCAGTTTGGCGATGATGCCCGCTTGGCCGAGTATACCGCCCGCGAAGGCAATGCCGTCTACTTCACCAGCGTCTCCACACCGACCATGGAAGCCGGCAAACCCTACTTCATCTATCCCACCAAGGCAGCCACCACCGAGGACGACGGCACCTACTACACGTTCACCAACGTGCCTTCCTTCGAGGAGACAGCCACCGATGTCACCTACGACGGCACCACCTTCCGCGGCACCTACGCCAAGACCTCCATCTCGGGCGACGACAAGCGCTACCTCTTCTACGGCAAACTCTACGGTCTGTACGGCGGATCGACCAAGATCAAGGGTTGCGGAGCCTACTTCACCTCTGACGAGAGCACAACCGCCCTCGCCGAGTGGAAACTCGACCAGCCCACTGGCATCAACACCGTCACCGTCGACGGCACCCCCATTGACGTCTACGACACCAACGGCCGCCGCGTCAAGACACAGACCCGCGACCTCAACGGCCTGGGCGAAGGTATCTATGTGGTCAAGGGCAAGAAGATTGCCAAGTAATATTATAGTAATATTATATAGAATTGCCAAGCGACCTCATACAAGCGACCTCATCATATAGAAACAAGAGAAACAAAACCATACATTTTTTTATTCACCAAAATCACATTGCTTATGAAAGTATTCGACTTCAAGAAAAGCATCTTGGCTGTAGCCGCCATTGCGATGAGCCTCACCGCATCGGCACAGAACAAGACCGACATCGTGGAAAGTGGTTACTGTCCCTCAGGTTCAGCCTTCTCAAAGGAGGCCACCATCGATTGGGATACACAGAAGGTAGTTGCAACCATCGACCTTACCACTTGCGGTGCCTACACCTCCTACGAGAACATCCTCTCTGTAGGCGGATCCATTTCTGAATGGAACGGCAACTGCTTCCACCTGTACTACACCAAGTACAACAACAAAACACTTCAGGTGAACTTCTGCACCAGTTCGGGCAACCCCATCCGTACCGATATATCCAACGTCTCCGACACCGTAAAGATCGAGATCTCCAAGACTGAGGGTATCACCATCAACGGCGTTGCCTACAACGTGAAGAACGGCGCTACCTCTGCCGACTCTCTCGCTGCCTACACCGGTCTTTGGGCCCTTTCTACCATTCAGGTAGGCGGTTGCCAGGGTACCGTCTACAGCCAGGCCACCTACAACGAGTTGAGCATCACCGACCTGGCTACAGAGCCTGAAGTCAAGGAAGACACCGTCATCACCTTCGACGCTACCACCAACGATACATGGTATCAGAAGCCCGAAGTAGACGGCACCGCTACTGTACACCTCTACCGCGACCTCGAACTCAACCAGTGGAGCACCATCGCTCTGCCCTTCGACGTCACTTTGGCTGAGGCCAAGGAGCAGTTCGGCGAGGACGCCAAGTTCGGTCAGATCACCGGTATTGAGGACGGCGTACTGCAGTTCGCCAGCGTATCTGAGGAAGACGGTCTGAAGATGGACATCCCCTACGTCATCTATCCCACCAAAGCCGCAGCCGTAGAAGTAGGCGACAGCGCCTTCTACGAGTTCAAGAAAGTGGCTGCCTTCTCTGAGGGCGAAGACGAGGTAGACGGTGTAGAGATCGGCGAAGAGGCTGTACTCGTACCCACCTACATGCAGTGCGCCATCAGCGCCGGCATGACCTACATGAAGGACGGTGAGTTCTTCACCACCTCTGACCAGGAGACCCTCATCGACGGTTTCCAGGGTGTCATCTACCCCATGGACTGGGACAACGCTGTATCTTATCGCCGTTGGGCTCTCGACGGTGTTGAGATCACCACTACCGATCCCGAACCCGAGCCTCAGCCCGAACCTCAGCCCGAACCCTCCGACACTATTGTCATAGCAAAAGACTATGTAGCCGACGGTACTGGATTCGTCTTCACCCACGCTATCGACTGGGAAAAGCAGTATGTTAAGGCAGTCATCGACGTGACCACTTGCCAGCGCGCTACTGAGGACCTCCTCTCTGTAGGTAACGATGCTACCTCTTGGGAAGGCAACATCCACATCTACAGAAAGTCAAGCGGCGTCCTCACCTCCTTCTGGGACGGTGGTGACGGCATGGGCAACAACAACACCGGCGAGTACACCGTAGACAACAATCCTGTCACCGTCGAGATTTCCAAGGCCGAAGGTCTTGTAGTAGACGGCACCGTCAAGATTGCTGCCGACCGCATGTCTGGCCTCTACACCCTGACCGAGATTGCTATCGGTAGTGGCGAAGGCACGAGCCAGCAGTCTTATGCTACCTACAACAGCATTGAGATCCTGCCCATCGCAGACGTTCCGACCGGCATCGAGACTCTGGACAACACCACCAAGACCAACTTCAACGTATACAGCATCAACGGCCAGTTGCTCAAGTCGGGTACTACCGACCTCAACGGTCTGTCTCACGGCATCTACGTTGTCAACGGCAAGAAGGTGCTGAAGTAATCTTGCGCAGACAGAACATTTATTGACCAATATGACAGAAAACATCAAAAAAGTATTTCTGTTGCTCATAACGCTGCTCGGCACCATGTGTGCCGGCAGCGTTTTTGCATCAGAGAGCAGCACGGAAAACGTGCTGTGGAGCGACTACTCCCCAGGCGGAGCGTCGTTCTCCAAGTCGGTAAGCATCGACTTCACCAAGCAGACCATCACCGCAGTCCTCGACCTGAGCACCTGCAATAGTACCAAAACCTACGAAAACGTGCTCTCCATCGGTACCGACATCGGACAGTGGAGCACCTCGTCGGCGAGCAACATCCACATCTACTACACCAAGAAGAGCAATTCACTGCAAGTGAACTACCTCAACGGATCGACCTACCCGCTGCGCGACGACATCTCCGACATCTCAGGCACCGTCACCATCGTTCTCTCCTCTGAAGGACTCACCGTCAACGGCGAGACCCACGGTGATGCCAGCACCCTCTCCGCACTGCTCGGCGAGAGCACGGTGACCATCGGTAGCACCCAAGGCGACACACGCAGTTGGGCCACCTACACCAAGGTGAGCGTCACCACCGCATCGCAGTTTGTCACTCCCGCCATCGGCAGCACCTACAACATCTGCCCGGCCAGCGACCCCGCAAAGGCACTCGGCGTGAGCACGGGCAACGACGACGAGACTATCGCCGTATCGGCCCTCACCACAGGCGAAGGCCAGCAATGGGAGATCATACAGAGTCTCTCCACCTCCTACCCCAACCTACTGAAGAACGTCTACTCCGGCAAAGCCCTCGACATCGCCGGCACCGGTTCTACCGCCCCTCTGCAGTGGACCTCGGAGTATGACTACAACAACACCGCCAACGCCAACCAGGAGTACATCTTCGAGAGCGCCGGCGACAACACCTTCTACATCTACTGCAAGCCCCAAGGCTCTTCCTCCAACTACTACCTCGCCCTCAACTCTGCAGCCGACGGCCTGACCAAGACCACAAGCCAGAGCGAGGCTACAGCCTTCGGATTTGTCAAGGTCGCTACCGACGTCACGCCCGACACGGGCGACCGCACCTTCGACGTCAGTTGGATACAAAACCAGAAGAAGTTTGCCGACTACAAGGAAGATGCCCACGCCACCTTCATCCCCTACGCATCGGTAGAAGAGATGAAGGCCGACGCCAACTACGACCAGCCGTGGCTCACGCCCACCAAGGCCGAGACCATCGCGCTCAACGGTACATGGAAGTTCAAGTATGTGGCCGGCACCACCTCCGGCCCCGGCGCCAGCGACTTCTTCGCCGCCGACCTTGACGATAGCGCCTGGGACACCATCCGCGTACCCCTCTCCTGGGAGATGGCCGGCTACGGCAAGCCCGTCTACTGCAACGTGGGCTACGCCTTCCGCAACAACCCGCCCAACGCCAACGTGGGCATCTCTGAGGCCGGCGTGACCGACAACAACGCCACTGGCTTCTACCGCCGCACCTTCACCCTGCCCGAAGGATGGAACGACAAGCGCGTCTTCCTCCACTTCGACGGCGTATACAGTGCCGCCGCCGTATGGGTCAACGGCAAGTATGTGGGCTACTCGCAAGGATCGAACACCGACGCCGAGTTTGACATCACCGCCTTTGCCACCACCGGCGACAACCAACTCTCGGTACGCGTCTACCGCTGGTGCGACGGTTCCTACCTCGAAGGACAGGACATGTGGCACCTCTCCGGCATCCATCGCGACGTCTACCTCGTGGCTACGCCCAAGGTATTCGTTTCCGACCACTATATCACCGCTACCAGTCTGAGCGATGACGCCACCTCCGGCACACTCTCCGTGGCCCTCACCGTCGACAACCGCGACGCATCGGCCGCCAAGAAGACCTTCGGCGTGGAACTCGTCGACCCCTCCGGCAAGAGCATCAAGACCGGCACCGCCACCTACGACGGCAGCAGCACGTCGACCCTCACCGTCACCCTCGACGGACTCACAGGCCTCAGCCCCTGGAGCGCCGAGCATCCTCATCTCTACACCGTCATCGTCACCCAGCAAGACGAGAACGGCGCCACCGAGATGGCCTTCTCTACCAAGTACGGTTTCCGCAAGATCACCCAGTCGGGCAACCTTGTCTACATCAACGGCAAGCGCGTCTTCTTCAAGGGTGTCAACACGCAGGATACCCATCCCGAGTACGGCCGTGCCATCGACACCGAGACCATGCTCAAGGACATCACCATGATGAAGCAGGCCAACGTCAACATGATCCGTACCTCGCACTATCCGCGTCAGCCGAAGATGTACGCCATGATGGACGCCTACGGTCTCTACTGTATGGACGAGGCCGACATGGAGTGTCACTACAACCAGAACCTCGCCTCCAACTCTACCTGGACGGCAGCCATCACCGACCGTGAGGTACGCATGGTGATGCGCGACCGCAACCACCCGTCAGTCATCTTCTGGTCGATGGGCAACGAGAGCGGCAACGCCTATGACCTCTCCACCTCCATCTCTACCGTGCGCAGTCTCGACAGTCGCATGATACACTACGAGGGCAACAACTCGCTGGCCGACCTCGGTTCGAGCATGTACCCCACCATCTCTGTCGTGCAGGGACGCACGTCGGGCTACTACGGCAAGCCCTACTTCCTCTGCGAGTACGCACACGCCATGGGACAGGCCGTCGGCAACCTCAAGGAGTACTGGGATCTCTTCGAGAGCAGCACCGGTATCATCGGCGGCTGCATCTGGGACTGGGTAGACCAGTCTATCTACGACCCCGAGAAACTCGCTGTCGGCGAGAAACTCACCGCCGACAAACTGCACTACTGGGTATCGGGCTACGACTACAACAGTCCGAGTTATGTAGGACAGGGCTTCCAGGGCAACTTCCTCAACAACGGTGTCATCACTCCCGACCGTTCATGGACAGCCAAACTCACTGAGGTGAAGAAGGTGTACCAGAACGTGGCCTTCACCAGTCTGAGCGGCAAGACGCTCACCCTGACCAACAAGAATGCCTTTGCCGACCTCTCGGAGTTTGACCTCGACTACGTCGTACTGCGCGACGGACAGTTTGTAGAGCGCGGCACCGTGACCCTGCCTTCCATCGCAGCCGGCAGCACCTCTACCGTCACCCTGCCCTACACCACCGAGACGACCGACGGCGCCGAGTATCTTGTCAACGTGCGCCTCACCCTCAAGGAGGATGCTCTCTGGGCCAAGGCCGGATATGCCGTAGCCGAAGAGCAGTTGGCCATCACCGACCGCCCCGACCTCGGCACACACACCGCCGACGGCGGCAGCATCGCCGTGAGCGGCAACACCGTGTCGGGTACGACCAAGGACGGCAAGGCCTTCTCGATGACCTTCTCGGGCGGCAAAATGACCGACTGGACATTCGACGGCCACAAGATGATCGCCGAGGGTCCCGACTTCAACAGTTACCGCGACATCGACAACGACCGCAACATCTCTTCTATCGGCTTCGCCGGATCGTCATCGACCAGCGTGACCGCCAGCCTCAGCAAGTCGGGCGAGACAGCCACCATGACGATGAAGGGACAGGCATCCAACTGCTCGTACACCATCGCCTACACGTTCTATGCCGACGCTACGGTCGACATGAAGGTGACGTTCACCCCGAGCGGTGCCACACGCCGTATCGGTCTGGGCATGGAGTTTGCCGCCGGATTTGAAGACGTAGCCTACTACGCCCGCGGTCCGTGGTCCAACTACGTCGACCGCAAGACCGGATCGTTCCTCGGCCGCTACACCACGACCGTCGACGACATGGTAGAAGAACTGATGCACCCGCAGACCTATGGCGACCACCAGGATCTGCGCGAACTGACGCTCACCAACCCCACCAACGGTCTGGCCATCGGCATCAAGACCGCCGGCAAGGTAGCCTTCTCGCTCTCTCACTACGACGAGACCGACTGGTGCGGCGAGGGCGACACCATGTGGAGCACCTGCCAGCACTGGTACGACCTCACACGCCACGACCAAGTGTTCGCCCACTTCGACTACTGGCAGCGTGGCCTGGGCAACAACTCCTGCGGCGGCGACTCCTGCCTCTCGCAGTATGTCTGCCCCACCAGCGGCAGTTATACCTACACCCTGCGTCTCACACCGTCGAGCGTAGAAGAGTAGAGGGTAGAAGACAATAATCCACAAAAAAAATCCCCGGGCCGTGTGCCTCGGGGATTTTTTTTTGTGGGTGTACGAATGTTGTTGTATGAATGATATGGGAAATATCAGAAAGGAAAAAAGGAAACAGTGCCTCTATAAGCCGGGTTTTGTACTCCGCAACATGTGTTGCGGCCGTCCCTGTCATTTATCTACTCCGCAGGTCACCCTACGGCTCTAGCGTCCTACCCTCCATCACAACTATGTTCGGGCGGGCTACCCTCAAATGATGGTATACGCGGACTTGCAGCCCCCAGATGGCACAGCCCGGTGATCACCCACCGGCTGGTGGTCTCTTGCACCACCTTCTCACCCTTGCCGCACTTAGAGCGCAGCGGTTATTTTCTTCTGCCGACACTTACCGTTGCCGATAACTTCCATTTTCAGAAGTGGGGTGCCCTATGCTGCCCGGACTTTCCTCTTGCGCACTGATGTACGCCAGCGACAGGACCGAGGCACTGTTTCCGAGCGCAAAGGTACGAATTTATTGCGAATGTGGCACGATTGGGGCGGGCAAATCTACTTCTTTGCCATCTCCAGATACTTCACGAGCGCCCAACGCACGGAGCGCAGGCCAAACTGCTCGGTGTGGATATCCTCGGGACGGAGCCACAGACATTCGGCGGCATCGTCGTCGGCATGAAGGGCGGAGAGGTCGTCGACCCCGCATCGGAAGAAGAGGTCGAGCGTGGGGATGTCGACATCACCGTAGTGGTAGACATTGGGCAGGCTGAAAAGATACTCGGCCGATGTGACCGTGAGTCCTGTCTCTTCCTTCACCTCGCGCACTACGCCCTCCTCGGCCGTCTCACCGGCATCGGCGAAGCCGCCGGGCAGGTCGAGTGTGCCCTTGGCCGGTTCGCGGCTGCGACGGGTGACCAGCAGTTCGCCGCGCTCATTGACGATAAAGGCGGCATTGGCCGAACTGGCGTTCATGAAATACTCAAACCCGCAGTTCTCGCAGTGGCGGCTCTTGCGGCTCTCTTTCTCAAAATGTCGACTGCCGCACTTGGGGCAGTACTCTAGTTTTTCTATGATTTCCATTGATGTAATATCAAATGAGATAATTCAAGAGGTAATATCAAATATGAAACGGAATGTCTACTTCCCCAATTTCTCCTTGAACGGCAGCAGGGGCAGTCCGCCTTGGTTGCGGAGATTGCCGAGCGAGAAATTGCGGAAACAATAGGCCACCTGCTTCGGGGCCTTCACCTCAGGACAGGTCACAATGATGCCACGCTGCCAGTCGGCCGTAGCGGTAGCCTTGTGGAAGACGCCATCGTCGCCAGCCAATTCGAATCCCTCAATGCCGTCGATGGGCTGCACACCTTTCTCGGTGTCGGTCAGGCGCACATATACCTTGTCACCCTCGACCGTTGCGCTCTCGAAGGAGGGCGAGCGGTAGATGAGGTTCGACCAGCCGTAGGTATCGCCCAGGGCGAGGTAGGCCAGACGCTCACCCACCTTGCGTTTCTGTGTGGGATGTATCTGCCGCATCTCGTGGGGATAGGCGCAGTCGTTGGTACCGACAATGCCGCTGTGGGCAATCTGTCGTGCGGCGATATGCTGTTGCTCGCGCAGGAGTGCTCCCTCCGTACCCTCAGCATCGTCGTAGAAGTAGGGAGCGATCTCTACCAGATAGAATGGCAGGTCGCTCTTGCCGAAGCCCTTGCGCCACTCGTCGACAAGCAGCGACAGGCGACGAGCGTAGTCTGACGTATGGTAGCCCACATTGGAACAACCCTGATAGTAGATGATGCCGCGCACGGTGTACGGCAGTATGGGATGGAAGGTGGCGTTGCCCCACACCAACGGACGGTAGTAGTCGGTCTCCATCGCATAGATGGAGGCGGAGTCGAGTTTTTCGTCGGTCTCGGCGCGCAGACAGTCCTCACTGAGCCACGACTCCACACGGGTGCCGCCCTTGTTGGCCTCGACGATACCCACCGGCACATCGAGGGCGCGATGGAGCATACGGGCGAAGAAGTAGCCTGTGGCACTGGCCCAGGTCACGTTGGCCGAAGTGGTCTCCAGCCACTTGCAGTCGGTATCGTCGAGCGGACGCATGCTCATGCGCGACGGTATCTTGCAGTAGCGCACTGCGTGGGCAGAAGCGGCAGCACCAGTCACGGTCTCGTTGTAGCCTTCTACGGGACACTGGTCGAAGCCGCGCACGGGCATCTCCATATTGCTCTGTCCGGCAGCCACCCACACCTCGCCAGCAAGAATACCCGAGAGGGTGGTCTTCTCGCCATCGTCAAACGTCAGCGAGAGCGGCGTATATCCGGCCTTGGGCGTATGCACGAGTACCGACCACCGGCCGTCGCGTCCGGTCTTGGCCGTGACGGGAGTATCGGTCCATGAGGCACGCACGGTGACAGCACGTCCGGGTTTGTCCCATCCCCACAGACGCACGTCGGTGCTATGCTGCAGCACCATATTGTCAGAAAGAATGTGAGGGAGCCGCACCTTCGCCTGCGACAAGAGGCAAGCAGCGGCGGCAAAAGAAAGCATTAAAAATCGTTTACGCATATCGGCTTTGCTATTATCTTTGCTGTTATTTGCTATTAAGTAGGTATTCAAAATTATTCGTATATAAATGTCAGCAGATGTTGTTTATACTTTGATATGTCTCTGCACTTTCTTTTCGCCTGTATGCCCGGCTTTCATCGGTCGTGTAGCC
>CAVCSC010000052.1:0-17083 GCA_963604975.1 Lachnospiraceae bacterium
ACAAACGAAAATAAGGCACATATCCATATCAAATAATTTTGAACACCTACTTAATATTGCAAAGATAAGAAGTATATTATAGAACCCACTATATGTGGGCAGAGAAAAATATGGGAGAATACATAACCTTGCAAAAATAATATTAGTCGGTTTGCCGGAAAATCGATAATTTTGCATTCGAAAAGGAAGAACGAGAATAGACTTCCGCTTCATTTCATTCTAATAGGTCAATAATAAAACGGTTCCGCCGATGGTTTGTCGCGATAGACAGACAGGCGGTGGTAAGAAGATTGTTCAAAAACAATGGGTAATTTGTTCAAGTCTTGAGGAGGACGTGTATGCCAATCAGCCACACATCCTCCTCTTTTTTTGTGTGCAAATCTGAATAGTTGACCTTTTTATCGTCACTTATTGTCACCCAAAAAGGACGTGCTCTGCAACTTTTGTCTTACCTTTGCCATCAAATATATACACATGTGGGTTTGCCGTTACAGAGAAATCCACTGCAAATATTTGGAATCTACCTATAATGATACATCTCAAGGATATCAACAAGACCTATCAGGGTGCGCAGCCGCTGCACGTGCTCAAGGGTATCGACCTCGACATCGGCGAGGGCGAATTTGTCTCGATCATGGGCTCGTCGGGTTCGGGCAAGTCTACCTTGCTCAATATTCTCGGCATACTCGACAACTATGACTCGGGCGAGTACCGCCTTGGTGGAGAACTCATCAAAGACCTCTCCGAAAGTCGTGCCGCCGAATTTCGTAACCGCATGATAGGTTTTATCTTCCAGTCGTTCAATCTCATTTCCTTCAAGACAGCCGTAGAGAATGTCGAATTGCCCCTCTTCTATCAGGGTGTGGGCCGCCGTCAGCGCCACCGCATGGCCATGGACTATCTCGACCGTCTCGGACTGGCACAGTGGGCCGGACACTATCCCAACGAGATGTCGGGCGGACAGAAACAGCGTGTGGCCATCGCACGCGCCCTCATCACCAAGCCCCGCATCATCCTGGCCGATGAACCGACCGGTGCCCTCGACTCGCGTACCAGCGTCGAGGTGATGGCCCTGCTCAAGCAACTCAATGCCGAGGAAGGCGTCACCACCGTCGTTGTCACCCACGAGAGCGGTGTGGCCAACGAGACCAACAAGATCGTACATATCAAGGACGGACTCATCGGCCGCATAGAAGAAAATCTTGACCACAACGCGTCACCCTTCGGTAGCGGTGGTCTCATGAAGTAAGGCGGATTCTGAAAAATCCGCTATCAAAAAAAATCCACGTCATGCGCGACATCATCACCGAAATATGGGCCACCATGCGACACAACAAGTTGCGTACCGCGCTCACGGGCTTCTCCGTGGCATGGGGCATCTTTATCCTTATTGTGCTGCTTGGGGCCGGCAACGGACTCATCAACGGCATGATGAGCAATATGGGCGATTTCCTCGCCCGCTCCATGGTCGTCTCAGACGGCTATACCTCCAAGGCCTATGACGGTTTGGGCGAGAACCGTGCCGTCACGCTCAACGACAAAGACCGCACCATCACCGAAACCGGATTTCAGGAAAACATCGAGGAGGTGGGAGCCGAGATCGAGAAGGGCGGGCAGAACATCGTCTACGGAGCCAACTATGCTGCCGGTGTCACGGTGTCCGGTGTCTATCCCAACGACATCACTATCAATAAGCGCAAGATGGTGCGCGGACGCTTCATCGACCGTCTCGACATCGACGACCGCAGCAAGTCGATCGTCATCAGTACCTTCTACGCCAAGCAGTTGTTGCCCGAGCAGCCGATGAATCTCTATGGCCGGCACATCAAGGTGGGCGACCTCTCCTTCCGTGTGGTAGGTATCTATCAGAGCGAAGACAATGGGTCTGACAATCTCTTTATCCCCTTCACCACCTTCCGTACCATCTACAACAGTGGCGACAAGACCGGCGACATCGTCTTCTCCTTCCGCAACCTTGAAACGGAGGCCGAGAACGAGGCCTTCGAGAAAGCATACCGCGCCCGCATCAACCGCCAACACCGTGCAGCCCCCGACGACGAGGGTGCTGTCTGGATATGGAACCGACTTACCAGTGTGATGACGATGGACACTGGTGTCAGCACCATCCGTACCGCCTTGTGGGTGATCGGTATCCTCACGCTGATATCGGGTGTCGTGGGGGTGTCAAACATCATGCTCATCACTGTCAAGGAGCGTACCCGCGAGTTCGGCATACGCAAGGCCATCGGTGCCAAACCGTGGTCTATACTGCGGCTCATCATCGTCGAGAGTGTGCTTATCACCACCTTTTTCGGATATATCGGCATGGTGCTCGGCATCGCTGCCAACCTCTATATGGATGCAACCATCGGACAGACGAAGATGGACACGGGACTCTTCTCCGCCAAGGTGTTTGTCAATCCTACCGTCGATATCAGTGTCTGTGTGCAGGCTACCCTGCTTATGGTCATCGCCGGAACCGTGGCCGGACTCATGCCCGCCCGCAAAGCGGCCCACATACGACCCATCGAGGCACTGAGGGCTGAATGACGCGCAACATTTATAGTATTCACCAATATTGGGGAAGGGAAGAAACAGAAAAATCATGATGAAATTCGACATAGACCGTCTGCGGGAAATCCTCGACACCCTCTCGCGCAACAAGTCGCGCACGTTTCTTACGGGTTTCGGTGTGTTTTGGGGTGTCTTCATGCTCATACTGCTCTCCGGCGGAGGCAAGGGGCTCAAGGAACTGCTCAACAACAACTACGAAGGTTTCGCTACCAATTCGGCCCTCTTGTGGGCGCAGAACACCACAAAGCCCTACCACGGATTTCGCAAGGGCCGGCAGTGGAAAATGACCTACGCCGACGTGCAGCGGCTCAAGTCCAAGGTGCCCGAACTCGATGCAGTGTCGCCCAGCATCGTCCAATGGGGTAACAATGCCGCCAACGGCGATAAGACAGCAAGTTGCTCGGTCAAGGGCGTACTGCCCGACTGGCAGCGTATCTTCACCCCGCAACTGCGCTACGGTCGCTACATCAACGAGATGGATATGCAGCAGCGACGCAAGGTGTGTGTCATCGGTAAGAAAATCTACAAGACCCTCTTTCCTGGCATAGGCGATCCCTGTGGCCAACTCATCCGTGTCGACTCCATCTACTATAGTGTGGTGGGCGTAGACTACGCTGTGGGTGAAATCAATATCGGCGGCGGCAACGACCATGTGGTGGTCGTGCCAATCACCGTCATGCAGCAGGTCTACAACAAGGGCAATGCTGTCGATATCGTGGCCGTGACCGCCCGGCCGGGCGTGACGATGAGTTCCATCACCGACAAGATGCGCCGTGTCATCGCCGGAGCACACGATATCGACCCGACCGACGAGCAGGGTATCATGGTGTTCAATACCGAGAAGATGTACAGCATGGTCGACAGTCTCTTCCGGGGTGTCAACATCCTCATCTGGCTTGTAGGTATCGGTACGCTGTTGGCCGGAGCCATCGGTGTGTCAAACATCATGATGGTCACCGTGCGCGAGCGTACCGCCGAGATTGGCATACGCCGCGCTATCGGAGCCACGCCGCGCATGATACTCTCCCAAATCATACAGGAGAGCATCCTTCTCACGGCCGTGGCCGGAATGGCTGGCATTCTCTTCGGAGTTGTCATCCTTCAGGGACTTGAGATGGCCTTGACCAAAAATGGTACAGTCACCTCTCACTTCCAGATAGACTTCTGGACGGCCGTGGCTGCCGTCGTCTTGCTCTCGGTGCTTGGCGTACTCGCCGGACTGGCCCCCTCTGTCCGTGCCATGAAGGTGAAGCCGGTCGACGCAATGAGAGACGAGTGATGGCCCTTTTGTCAAGCGGCTGAAAAAATACAGAAAAAAGTGGTGAAACAGAATACAGAAAAAACAACGATGATATGAAAAAGTACTTCAAATTCGTTATTGCGGCGATTGTCGCCCTGGTGTTTATCGGAACATTTGTCTTCCTCTACATCAAGTCGCGGCCGCAACCGGTGGTCTACGATGAGTTTACGCCCAAGACGATGGACATCCGCAAGACCACCGTGGTCACCGGCAAGATAGAGCCGCGCAACGAGGTGGCCGTCAAACCGCAGATATCGGGCATTATCACCGAGATACTCAAGGAGGCCGGCCAGCAGGTCACTGCTGGTGAGGTCATCGCCAAGGTGAAGGTCATACCCGACATGAGTCAACTCAGTTCGGCGCAGTCGCGTTTGCGTCTGGCTGACATCAACGTGCGTCAGGCCCGTACCGACTACGAGCGCGAGAAGACACTCTACGACAAAGGTCTTGTCTCGGCCGACGAGTACGACAAGATTGTGCAGACCTACCGTCAGGCCCGCGAGGAAGTGACCGCCGCTACCGATGCCCTTGAGGTGGTGCGCGACGGTGTGTCGAAATCCAATGCCCAGGCCTCGTCGACGCTCATCCGCTCGACCATCACCGGTCTCATTCTCGACATTCCCGTCAAGGTGGGCAACTCGGTCATCCTCGCCAATACCTTCAACGATGGTACAACCATCGCCACCGTCGCCAACATGCAGGACCTCATCTTCCGTGGCAATATCGACGAGACCGAGGTAGGACGGCTTACGGCCGGTATGGACATGAAGATCACCATCGGCGCACTGCAGAACCTCAAGTTCTCGGCCCGACTGGAATATATCTCCCCCAAGGCCGTCGACCAGAATGGTGCCAACCAGTTTGAGATCAAGGCCGCCGTCAGTCCCGCCCACGGCCAGCAGATACGTAGCGGCTACAGTGCCAATGCCGAGATTGTGCTGGCTGAGTCGCGCGGTGTGCTCGCCGTGCCCGAGAGCGCGATAGAGTTTGAGGGCGATGATACCTATGTCTACATTGTCAGCGGCAGCGGTGACAAGAAGACCTACACGCGCCGCAAGGTGACCGTCGGACTGAGCGACGGCGTACATATCGAAATCAAGAGCGGACTCCGCAAGGACGAGCGCGTGCGCGGTCCGAAGATGGTGGAAGACAAAGACTGAGTTCCGCCTATAGATTAGGGCTCACCCCCCATCTGTACATCCGTGTTCATTGACGATGAGCACGGATGTTTTTTTGTCGTGTTGGTAGTGGTCTTGCCGGCACTTTCCATATGAATAACGTTGCCTTTGGCAAGAAAGCGTGCAAAAATGTTGGACTTCACGGGAAAAACCCCTAACTTTGCGAAAGAAGACCTGAAATACAATGGGAAACCTGCCTTTTGAACAATTCTCCCCCATACGACACATTATCTTATAACTCAAACCATATTTATGAAAAAGATTTCCATCTTTCTCTCCGCACTGTGTCTGACAGCCATACCCGCAGTCATGCAGGCACAGAGCGAGTTCGAACTGAAGCCGGAAACTGTCACCGACCCTGACAATCAGCCCCGTCCGGTATTCCCTGTGCCCAGCGAGCGGCAACTCAAGTGGAACGAAACCGAGTTCTACGGCTTCTTCCACTATGGTATGGATACCTATACCGGAAAAGAGTGGGGCGACGGCACCGAGTCGGAGTCAACCTTCGCACCTACCAAAGTCCCCAATCCCGCCCAATGGCTCGCTGCTGCCAAGTCGGCCGGCATGAAAGGTGGTATCGCCGTGGTGAAGCATCACGACGGTTTTTGTCTGTGGCCTACGCAGACTACCGAGCACTGTGTGAGAAACTCCACCACGGCCAACGCCAAGGCTACCAATATACCCCGCGACTTCGCCCACGCTGCCGACTCGCTCGGCATGAAGTACGGTTTTTACGTGTCGCCCTGGGACCTCAGCAACAAGTACTGGGGTGAGACCGACGAGGACGGCAACTATACCGACAACTATGCCAAGAAGGTGTTCCTGCCCCAGTGTGTCGAACTGGCACAGTATGGCAAGAACCAGTTTGAGATGTGGTTTGACGGTGCCACCGGTGGCGACCATGCCGGAGCCTACGGACGCACCAGCGGTACCGAGAAGCGTACCATCGACGACGCACAGACCTACTACGACATCCCCAACCTGCGCGACTCCATACACAACCTGCTGCCCGACTGTATCATGTGGGGCGTGGGTGGCGAAGCACGCTGGATAGGCAACGAGAGTGGTTACGCTGGTGAGACCTGCTGGTCGATGGGCGATGCCGAGTCGGGCGACGAGAACGGATGGCAGTGGCATCCCGGCGAAAGCGATGCCAAGGCGACCACTGGCGGATGGTTCTGGAAGTCGACCGAAAGCGTACAGTCGGCCGAGACCCTCTTCAAGATGTATCTTGAGACCGTCGGCCGCAACGCCACCTTCATCCTCAACCTGCCCCCGGACAAGAGTGGTGAACTGCCCGCAGCCACCGTCAACCGTATGCAGGAACTCGGTACGATGATCTCCACCCGTCTGGGCAATGACCTTGCACCCAAGGCCAAGATTACTGTTTCGGAGACCCGTCAGGCCGGTGCCAACCGCACCTACGCCGCTACCAACATGACCGACGGCAACAAGGATACCTACTGGGCTACCAACGACGGTAGCAATACGGCCACCATCACCCTCACCTGGGATGAGGCACAGACCGTACACTACGTCATGCTCATGGAGTACATCCGTCTCGGACAGCGCATCAAGAGTTTCACCGTGGAGACCAGTGCCGACGGCACCAACTTCACCCAGCGTGCATCCAACATCGCTACGACCACTGTCGGCTACAAGCGTATCATACCGCTCAACGGCAGCACATCGTCAAGTTACTCTACGGGCTACACGGTGAAGGCCGTCCGCATCACCATCAACGACAGCAAGTCGTGTCCCACACTCCATACCCTCTCCGTATTCTAACACGCCTCCATATACCGAACAATCATGAACAACAAAAGATACATCGGTCTCGCCGCCCTGCTTCTCTCGCTTGGTGCTGCGGCACAGACCAACCAGACGCTCTGCGACTTTGAGACAGAAGACAGTTACCAGTCGGTCGGCGTCTATGACACATGGGCCGAGTCGCCCTTCCGTACCAACGTGCTGAAAGGCAATGCTGCCGTGGTGACCAATCACCTCAACGGCGAGGATGCCGTGCTGGGCTATGCCCCCAATACCTCGTCGTATATCCTCGTCGTGCAGCGCTCACGCTTCGGCAGCAATACCTTCGGCGCACTCGTGGGTCTCAAAGCGCCTTTCGCTCTGACCAAGACCCAGCAGTATGTGCACGTCATGATCTATACGCCCAAGGAGACATCGGTCATGCTCATCGGACTGGGCAATCGCGACGACCGCCCGCAACAGTCGCCCCTCACCGAGCAATTCTGGAGCACCTCTACCAGCAAGGTGTCGGCCGGACGCTGGAGCGACGCCGTATTCCCCATCTCGGGTGCCAACGGCATCACCATACGCAATCTGCTCGTTGTGGTCGACCGCAACTCCACCCACGACATGACCGAAGACTATGCCGCCTATATCGACAATATCGTGCTGAGCGACCAGAAGACTCCTTTCTTCTCGGCCACACCGTATCCCATCAACTATGACGAGGCTACCACGCTCTCACGTTCCGACCGCTACACTTCCTATGTATCGCTCACCAGCGGCGACGGCGCACAGATAGTATCGGTAGACCAGCAGACCTCAAAGAAACTCTACATCAAGCGTCTTGACAACTGCTTCCTCGCCCAGCCCGGCGAGACCGTCACACCGAAGATCGGCTACAACGGATCGTGGATGGCTGGCTATGCCTACATCGACAAGGGCAATGACGGCAACTTCGACGTGACCTATACCGACGACGGTATCACCGACCAGGGCGACCTGATGTCGTATGCTCTCTACAAGAACTACACCAGCACCGGTACATACGTCAGCGGTTCGCCCGACAACAACCCGCCCGCATTTACCATACCGTCTGACCTTGCTCCCGGTATCTACCGTATGCGCTACAAGATAGACTGGGACAATGTAGATCCCGGCGGCAATCCCGGACCGAGCAACAAGATCACGGAAAACGGCGGTATCATCGTCGACACTCGTATCAATGTACATGGCAAGACGGTCAACCTCTCGCGTGCTGTCGATGACCTCGGCGGCGGACTCAACGGTGACATCCTTCTGGCCGACGGCACACCCGTGACCGACCAGACCGCTCCCTTCGGCGAGGCCCTGAAGGTGAAGGTGGAGCCGGCTCCCGGTTTCCGCTTCTCTCATGTGCTCATCCGTCACGGATACAATCTGGAGAAGGATAGTCTGCTCAACGAGAACCTGCAGTGGCAGGAGGTACGTGTCGACGCATCGGCCTTCACCGACAATGCGTACACCATACCGGCTTCCATCATCGACGGTGACGTGCGCTTCGTTCCCTACTTCAGCAGCAACACACCGACCGATATCACGGAAACAGAGACAACAAAAAATCTGACCGTCAGTACTACTCACGCTACGCTGACCTTGCAGACCGCCACTGCACAGACCGTGACCGTAGCCGACCTGCAGGGGCGCACGGTGTTCAGCGACCAAGTACAGGGACACCGCACACTGACTCTCGTTCCGGGCGTGTATGTAGTCAACGATACCAAGGTGCTCGTACCGTAACGACAGACATTTTTCCGGGTGGGCATTTTTAGAAGCCTACCATTACAGACATAGAAAAACATCCCGACACGCCTCCCGTCAGGAAGTGCGTATCGGGATGTCTTTTTGTTTTTCTCTCCTCTATCAATAAAAAACATAACTCATATGATGAAAAAATCTCTTCCCTTACTTTTCTCCGCCCTTTTCCTTTCTGCGTCGGTATCGGTTGTGGCGCAATCTTCCGTTGGTACGCCGGAGATCGCTCCCCGTGCAACTACGGGCGACAAGGTAGCGCTCGACATTGTGGCCGTCGGCGGTCATGTCGTGGGTGCCGACTATAGTGGCGTACCCGAAACGGTAGACTACGGCAAGGCAGTCACCCTGCTCCCCATTGCCCCAGCCGATGGTTATGTGCTCAAGTCGCTCACGGTGCGCCACGGTCAGCAACTCGACGGACCGCAGTACGACGGTGCCGTCCGGTTGTGGAGTGAATATACGGTAGACGGTGCGGCCGCCGACAAGGAGTTTACCATACCGGCCGACAGTGTCGACGGCGACGTGCGGGTCACCGCCCAGTTTGAAGCCGATGGTACGGAGACCTATCGGTTGTTGTTCGCCGACGAATTCAACACGGCCGACGGCACCCTGCCCGATGCTACTTACTGGACACGTTGCTCGCGTGAAAATCCGACATGGAAGCGTTTTACCTCGCAGACTGCAGAGGGACAGGCGCTCACTGGTTTTATGCGTGACGGCAAACTGGTGATGCGCTGCGTGGCCAACGATATCGATGACGAGGGCGATGTCGACATGATCAGCGGTGCCGTGGAAAGTTCCTCGAAGATGTACTTCGCCTACGGACGTGTGGAAGCCCGACTGCGCACTACGCCCCACCGCGGCAACTTCCCCGCCTTTTGGCTCATGCCCGAAGACAACTCGGCCGGATGGCCCAATGCCGGTGAGATAGACATCTGGGAGCAGATCGATACCGAGAACAAGACCTACCATACTGTGCATACCCATTGCACCTACGACTTAGGGCTGGCCAAACCCAATTCGGGCAGTACCTGGTCGAACGCCGCTGAGTGGCACGTCTTTGCCTTGGAGTGGACACCGACGCTCCTTACATGGTATGTCGACGGCATACAGGCCTTCTCCTATGCCAAGTCGTCGGATGCCTCGCTTCTCGACAAGGGACAGTGGCCCTTCGACAAGCCTTTCTATATCATTCTCAACCAGAGTGTGGGCAACGGTTCGTGGGCAGCCAACTGCGATACCTCGTTTGACTATGAGACCCTCTTCGACTATGTGCGCGTCTATCAGACTTACGACCCATCGGCCGTCAGCGATGTCACGACAGATGGTTCTGCCACCGTCTCTGCCGTCTATGGACTTGCTGGCGACCGTCGCAGTACACCGGAGCGTGGCATCAATGTGCTGAAAATGAGTGATGGAGGCGTAAAAAAGATGATCGTGAAATAAGGGCGAACTCCCCAAAAATACTTCAAAAAAATTCCACTTCAAAACCAAATGAAGTGGAATTTTTTTATTGGTTCAGTCTATCGTATTTCCTCTTCTTCCGCCTCTATGCGTGTGAGGTGCAACTGTCGGTCGCAGTATTGTAGCACGGCAGGGCGGTGGGTGATGAAGATAATGGTCTTCGAGTGGTCGGCCATGATATTGCGTATCACCCGACATTCCGTATCGCCGTCGAGGGCAGAGGTGGCCTCGTCGAGCAGGAGTATGGGTCGGTCGCGGAGCAGGGCGCGGGCGATGGCGATGCGTTGGGCCTGTCCTTCGCTGAGGCCGCCGCCCTGTTCGGAGCAGACGGTGTCGAGTCCTTGATTGAGGTCGAACACGAAGTCGGCGCAACTGCGGTGGAGGGCGTCGCGCATTTCCTCTTCGCTTGCATCGGTCTTGCCCAGGCGCAGATTGTCGCGTATGGTACCGCTCATGAGCGTGTTGCCCTGCGGCACATAGACGAAGTTGCAGCGGGTGAGGGGTGATATGGTGTGTGAGTCGTGGGCATCGTAGATGTCGATACGTCCTTCTTCGGGATGCAGAAGGGCCAGAAGCAGGCGGATGAGTGTCGTCTTTCCTGCGCCTGTCTCGCCGAGTACGGCTGTGGCGGAGCCGGGGGCAAAGTCGAACGACAGGTTGTCGATCACGCGTCGTGTACCGTCCTCATAGGTATAGCCGACATGGTGTAGGCGCAGTCCGCAGGGAGAGTCCATACGTAGGTTGTCGCCTTGCTGTTCGAGTGGCAGTTCTTCCAGTTCCATGAGACGCTCGGCAGCCGTGAGCACACTGACGAAGGCAGGCACCAGTTTGGTGAGGCTGCGTGCCGGGGTCTGTATCTTGTTGACCAGTTGCAGGAAGGCTGTCATGCCGCCGAAGGTCAGCGTATGGGCCGACATGCGGACGGCCGCCCATAAGAAGGCGACAAGGTAGCCGAAGGCAAATCCCGAGTTGAGTGCAAGGTTGGAGAAAACGGAGAAACGGGTACGCTTCACCACATTGCGGCGTAGTGTGGCCTGTGTATGGTCGAGGCGTGCAGTCATCTCGTCTTCGCTCTCAAGGGTCTTGATGACCATGCGGTGTTGTATGGTTTCTTGTAGTATGCTCTGCACCCGACTGTCGGAGTCGCGTACCGACCGGGTGAGTTTGCGCATACGTCCCATATAGATTTTGCTGAACGCTACAAACACGGGGATGATAGCCACGGTGATGAAGGCCAGTGTGTGGTCCATGGAGAAGAGATAGAAAAACGCTCCTACAAAAAGTGCCAGTACGGACAGGGTGTTGGGGATGGTCTCGGTGAGAAATCCGACC
Organism: Lachnospiraceae bacterium; assembly: GCA_963604975.1. Lineage (GTDB taxonomy): Bacteria > Bacteroidota > Bacteroidia > Bacteroidales > Bacteroidaceae > Prevotella. The sequence goes on from CAVCSC010000052.1 coordinate 11,392, forward strand.
ACATTGGCCACGTCGGTCTCCAGTCTGTTGAGCACATCGCCAGAGTGGTGTCGCTCCTTTCCGTGCCACTCCGACCGCAGCAGGCGGTCGAGCATGTGCTGCTGCATACGGTTTTGGGCACGTACGCCGAGTATGTTGCGTACCCAGATAGAGGCGATATTGAGGGCAAATCCGGCGGCAATGAGCAGTCCCATGAGTCCGACGGCCATATAAATCGATCCGCTCACGGCACCCGAGGCCACGTCGATGGCGTGCTTCACGGCCCACACCTGTGACAGGCTCAGACAGACATCGACAAGGCCGATGGCGGCGTTGAGCGTAGCCTGGATGTGGTTGCCGCGCCATGCCTGCCACAGCCAGCGTGTGATGGTGATGGCGGAGTATCGGGTAGAAGGAAGATGTATGACTGTTTTCAGATTCATTGTTCGCGTTTGTCGGCTCCCCACATCATCTTTTCGCGCAGGGAAGAGAAGTAGGTCTGTCCTTTGCGCTTGATGATATGTGTGGTGAATGGTGCTTTGGCGATGGTCACGGTGATATCCTCGGTGAGCGTCACGCTACGCCCGTCGATGGCGGCGAGATAGTCGTGCGACCGTGATGACACGCTGAGCCGCACCGTGCTGTTGTCGCTGATGACGATGGGGCGGATGTTGAGGCTATGAGGGGCTACGGGCGTGAGACAGAGCGTGCCGGTCTGCGGCACGATGACGGGTCCGCCGTTGGACAGCGAGTAGGCTGTCGACCCAGTCGGGGTGCTGATGACCAGACCGTCGGCCTGGTAGGTGGTGAGGTATTCGTCGTCGACGGTCGTGTGGATGGTGATCATCGAGGCGACGGCACGCTTGAGTACGGCGATGTCGTTGAGCGCATAGGGGCAGTCGTCGATGACGGCACCGTTGTCGGCTTTGATCTCAATGGCGGTATGGTCTTCGATGGTGTATTTTCCGGAAAAGATGTCGTTGAAGGCAGCCTTGATGTCGGTCGGCAGTACGCCGGCGAGAAAACCGAGCCTCCCGGTATTGATACCGATGAGGGGTATCTGTTGTGGGCCGACGCGTGTGGCCGCCTTGAGAAAAGTACCATCGCCGCCGATGGATACGGCATAGTCGGCTTGCGGACAGGCATTGCCGAACGTACCGTCAACATCGATGTCGAGTCCGCACTCACCGGTGAGGAACTCATGGTAGTCGTGGTCGACGAGGATCGTTGCCCCGTGAGCGCGCAACTGGGTGATGACCTCAAGTGCGGGTGTCGATTTGCGGGCCTGATAGGAGTTGCCGAACAGGGCGAATGTCAGTTTTTTCTCTTTCATGCTTTTCTCTTTTCCGGTGCGGCTGCCGTAGTCCGTGGAGTAGGGTAGGGCGACGCAGCGTATGCAAAGGTAGGATTTTTTCGGATTTTTATGGCCGTATATATAGTAATGTGTAGTTTGTGCGCTTTTTTGTTTAACATTCTTTAGCGTTGTTTCGGGCAAGTTATTATCTTTGTGCTGTTTTATAGACAGACGAACGGAAAGACAGAGCGGCCGCAGACTCTAATGTCCGAAACGACAAACAAACGAACAATAGAAAAGCAACGACAAAAGATGATGAAAAGAATCATATTCAAGACAATGGCTATGTCTACACTCTGTCTTGTAGCGGCCGTATTCGCTTCCTGTGATGATGGTGCCGATACTGACGGCAGTTCTACCCTACTCCAGCTCAGCAAGAAAAAGGTAGAAGTGAGCGTAGGCCAGACCGACACGCTGACGGTGGGCAACGGTACCCAACCCTTCATTGCGAAATCGAGCGCTACGACCATTGCCACCGTGAGCGTGAAGAAGGACAGCATATTTGTCAAGGGCGTGAAAACAGGAACGGCCAACATGGTTGTCACCGACAACAAGAAAGCAACGGCCAGTGTCAGTGTGAGCGTCAAGTAGGCACAACGTTTGGAAACGGACATCTCTATCTTATCAACATCAAAAAAGTGTTACTATTCCGACGGAACAGAGACGAGGAGGAAGAAGAAATACGTCTCGTCAAGCAAGGAAATGCTTCGGCTATGAGAAGCCTGTATGAGCGTCATATAGGTTATCTCACAGCCGTCTGCTACCGCTATGTCGCCAATGAAGATGATGTGAAGGATGTTCTTCAAGACAGTTTCGTCAAAGTGTATTCTTCGATCGGCAGTTTCGAGTATCGTGGCAAGGGGTCGGTCAGAGGTTGGCTTACAAGGATTGTGGTCAACGAGTCGCTCTCCTTTCTCAGACGCAATGACCGTCCCGAACTGGTTCGCCCTGAATACGACCTGCCCGATACGGCCGATGAAGAACCGCCCGACGTCACCGACGTCTCTCCCGAGGCCATCCAGCAGATGGTGCAGCAGTTGCCCAAGGGCTATCGCACCGTGTTCTGTCTCTACGTGTTCGAGCAAAAGAGCCACCGTGAGATAGCCGACCTGCTGGGTATCAAGGCCGACACTTCCGCCTCGCAACTGCACAGGGCGAAGAGTATGCTCGCAAAAATGATAAAAGACTACAAAATGAGAAGCCATGGATAAACAGACTTGGACTGATGACTTGCGCCGCAAGATGGCGGACCATAGTATGTCACCCCCAGACCATCTATGGGAGTGTATCGATAGTCGTATGAGAGAAGAAGCCGCAAAAGGTGTCTTGCACGGTACGACTTCTGACCTGTCAGCACGACAAGGCACTGTTGTCCGCATGACGGCAGCACACCGACGTCGGATGTGGGCCGCCGCTGCGGTCGTCGCCGGAATGGTGATGGTCGGAGGTGGTGTCTGGATGCAGATGGGGCGTGAGGGGAATGGCGGACAACCGTCTGTACCTTCGGTGGTTTCCGGCTATACTGCCGTTCTGTCGCAGAATAGCGGGGCGCATCCTTCAGCAGATGACGCGGTTGTGTCCGGCGAACGGCAACCAGTGACTTCCGCATCGGCTCCGTCGCGCCATGGTCATCCCTCGATACCGTCTTCTGTGGGTGGACTCACTGCTCAGGCCGTGCTTCCGGCAAAGGAGGAAGACGCTGCCGGCAGTCAACCGTCAGTGACGGAGCAAGAAAAACCGTCAACGCCGGGGCAGGAGAAAGAGACTGCAGGTTCCGGTATGCAAACCGGTACGCAAGCGGGCAAACGTCCGATAGGCAATACATCGCGGCCGTCTGCATGGGAAGACCATCTCTCCTTGTCTTCAACAAGTAGAGAGGATGGGCAGGTGTCGTTGTCGCTTATGGCCAGCAACTTTCTCACCTCTTCCAATCGTGAGAACGGTTATGGCGAACTTGTGGCCGGTAGTCTATGGAGGGAATACAGTGAAGAAGATGCACCCATGGTGGGCAATCAGGGCACAGATGACTATGGTGTGATGGAAAATGTGATTGTCGGCAATGACAATGGTCCGGTGTATACTGAGAAGAAACACCGCCAACCGGTCAAGGTGGGTCTCGTCGTGAGTATCCCCCTTACGGGCAGACTGTCTGTCGGCACAGGACTGACGTACAGTTATCTCAGTTCGGAACTGCAATCGGGTACCGAAAAAAACCATTATGCGACGGAGCAGAAACTGCACTATGTCGGCGTGCCGCTCAATCTCAGTTATTCGTTCTTCAAGAAGAAACGCTGGAACGCCTACGCTGTGGCTGGCGGAATGGTAGAAAAATGTGTCAGCGGCAAGTCGACCACTTACTATACCATTGACAAGAAACTCGAAAGTACCCAACATGACAAGGTCGTGGAGAAACGCCTGCAATACTCTGTCAACGCTGCCGTCGGCATACAGGCAACGCTTGTCGGAGGAATGGGTATCTATTTCGAACCGGGCATCAGTTATCATTTCGACAATCATAGTACAGTGACCAATATATACAAGGACACTCCGCTCAATCTCAGTCTCGGTATGGGTATCAGATACTCTTTCTGACGATATGTGGCTTTTCCCTGTCACTGCATCTGCCGGGAAATATTGATAATCCGAAAAATCAACACACAACTTATATATATATTATGACAATTAAAACCTCTACCCTCGCATTGTTTGCAGGTATCACTCTTGGTCTCTCCTCATGTGCCTCTACAGAGAAAACCGTCGGTTATCAGGAAGCACAGCACTACTTTGTGCGCAACGACGTGGCAGACTACTCGCCCCGCATCATCCGGAGCGAAGCCGAACTGGAGAAGTATTGTGGCATGGCCCCGGTGATGAGCACCGACGGCAGCGGATTGCCTACAACCATCGACTTCACCCAGAAAAATGCGCTCGCCCTCATCGACCAGCAGACCAACGTCGACACCGACATCAAGGTCGTCTCAATCAAGAAGCAGAAGGATGGCAAGGTGGTTGTGCGCTACAAGGTGATCCGTATGGGCAATCCCCGCTCGTATACCACTGTTCCTTTCTTGCTCGTGCAGATCGACAAGAAGTATGGTGACAATATACAGTTCGTGAAGGAATGATAAAAGAAAGGGACTGAAAATCCCGCATAAAAGAAGAAGGATATCAACAAAGAAGAAGGATATCATACTTGTAAGTGTAATGTAGTGGCGTAGCCATACGTCCGTCTGTTGAAAGCAGCGTCCCGCGAGAGACGCTGTTTTTTTATTGCCGTCAGTGATATAAAAGTATCATCTGTGGTGTGTGTTTGTATTTTTATTTCTTTTGAGTTGTGTGCGATAACAGTATAGAGAGGCCATAGTAGTCGTGCGTAGCCGTTTTTGTTTTAGGGTAGTCTGTGGGTGGTGTTTTCCATAAAAGGGCCAAAAGAGTGTGCAAATGTCGGTTTTTGGTCCTATAAATGGCATTGGCGGTTCATAAAACCAGTGAAAGATGTGGAAATTCATGCAAATGTCATAAAAGTGCCATACTTTGACAATATAGTATTATCTGCTGGATAAAAATAGTACTACCTTTGCGGTTGATATAAATCAAGGCGTCTCTCAAACTTCCGCCTTGCACCTGTCTCACACACCCCACTGCCCTTAAACCGGGAACAACTAAAAACAAAATACCTTTACTGCATCATGACGATGTATACAAGACTGTCTTTTTGTGCGCGTTGCGTGCGAGGGCCTACGTTGCGTGAGGTCCGTCTCCCATTCTCCCTGTCTGCTTCCGCAGTACGGTGGAGTCCCTCTATAGATATTTTGCCTTCCCAAAATATAACACAATCTTAAACCATAATAATAACTTTCAAAAAATTTCGCCTAATGAAGAAATTTGTGATGCTAATGATGGCACTCCTCGTGAGTTGCCTGACCTATGCGCAGACGAAGGTTTCCGGTAACGTCAAGGACGAGACCGGCGAGTCTGTCATCGGCGCGAGCGTGACTGTCAAGGGCGCAACTGGTACAGGTGCCGTTACCAATATCGACGGTGACTTCACTATCAGTGTGCCGGCAGGCAAGAACCAACTCGTGGTGTCGTACATCGGTTACACGCCACAGACAGTAAACATCAACGGGCAGAAGACCCTCAACATTGTACTCAAGGAAGACAAGCAGACCCTCGATGAGGTAGTCGTTGTCGGATATGGTACGATGAAGAAGAGCGACCTCGCCGGTGCTTCCTCCTCAATGGACGAGAAGACGTTGAAGTCAGCTCCTATTACCAATGTCGACCAAGCGTTCCAGGGACGTATCTCGGGTGTGACAGCCACACAGACCTCCGGTCAGCCGGGTTCGGCCGTATCGG
>CAVCSC010000053.1:0-16915 GCA_963604975.1 Lachnospiraceae bacterium
TATGGCTTTTTCGCTCTCACACCAAATGTTTTCGGGAAAAATATGCTGAAAATATTGGATTTTAACACTTGTTTGCAAATAAAACCCCGTTACACATTATAATATATAGGGACACGGACAGCATTTGTGTGCGCGCAAACAACAAACCAGACCAAACCCGAAAGCCGGAAAAACTATCCTGCTCAGTCCGCGAGGCCAAAATACTCGAGTCCTCGGCCCTGCACACTACAGTATTCGGGCCAAACTACTGCGGTATTCGGCCTCTAGTACTACGGTATTCGGCCCGAATACTCGAGTATGCAAGGCCGAAGACTAAATTCCAGCACTAACAAGGGGCAATAGACTTGCCAAAATGCCGAAAATTGTAGGATAATCAGTAATTTTGCAGTTCTAATGTAAAAATAAGGCGTCCGCATAACCATGTATACCCCAATTTGGCTATTGCGGGACAAAAAAAACGAGTAAAAGATGTTGTTGAATTTTTTTATGACTTGCAACAAAATCGGAGCATTCACCTTGGGAGGCGGATACGCCATGATTCCCATCATGGAGCGCGAATTTGTAGACAAGAACAAGTGGCTGGACAAGCAAGAGTTTATGGACATTATGGTAGTCGCGCAGACGACGCCCGGTATATTCAGTATAGATATGGCCAGCCATATCGGGTACAAACTGCGCGGTATTTGGGGTGGCATTGTAGGTGCCTTGGGCATAGCACTGCCATCGATCATCGCCATACTCATCATCGCCATGTTCTTCAGAAATTTCAAGGACAATCCGTATGTCGGAAAATTCTTCATGGGTGTACGGCCCGCAGTTGTCGCACTCATTGCATCTCCTTGTTTCACGATGGCAAAGACAGCCAACATCACTTGGAAAACATTGTGGATACCTGTTGTGTGCTGCGCACTCATCGCCCTTCTTGACGTTTCACCCATTTGGGTAATTCTGGTAGCGGGCGTAGCCGGTTATCTTTGGGGAAAATATGTAAAACGCGAAGCGTAATACGCAGCACACACATAATATTATATAGAACAAACTTGGGGGAGGTTTTAGAACCTGCCTCACATCCATCCATCAATATATACTGAAAAATGATATTTCTGAAAATATTTCTTGTATTCACAAAAATAGGAACGTTCAATTTTGGTGGCGGATATGCCATGCTCTCGCTCATCTACAGCGAAACGGTCACCAAGAATCATTGGCTGACCAGTTCTGAATTTACAGACATCGTTGCCATCAGCCAGTCAACGCCTGGTCCGATTGGCATCAATGCAGCCACATACGCAGGTTACACGGCAGTATTGAACAACGGTTATCCTGAATGGGCCGCCATCATCGGATCTGTACTGGCATCCTTGTCTATAATGTGGCTACCCTTCATTATCATGATTGCCATCAGCCACTACCTCATCAGCCATAAGGATTCGAAAATTGTAAAAGACGTGTTCGGTGGTCTTCGTCCGGCCATAGTCGGTTTGATTGGTGCCGCTGCACTGCTACTGATGAACAAGGAGAACTTCTCGTCACCCCAAGAGGATCTGCAACGCTACATCATCAGTATCATCATCTTTGCATTGTCATTCGCCTTCACACGATGGCGCAAGACCAACCCTATCCTGATTATGGTACTGTGCGGCATAGCAGGACTGATCATTTTCTGACAACGAAATGCTTGGAAAAGACAAACCGTGCAAACAAAAAAAGTGGTATGAAAGACGCTTAGGTCTTCATACCACTTTTTTGAAATTATCAATGTTGTGTCGGGTATCTATTCTAATGATGAATGATGATGGCCGACATATCACATCAATTGTTTGACGATCCGCCGACAATATCGAGCAACTCGTTGGTGATTGCCTGCTGACGGCTCTTGTTGAACTGCAGATTGAGGTCACGCAGCAATTCGTCGGCATTGTCTGTTGCTGTCTGCATGGCGACCATACGTGCCGCATGCTCAGAAGCATTGCTGTCAAGCAGGGCTGTATAGACCATCAGATGAAGCAGACGGGGGATAAGTTTGCCCAAAACAGTATTCATGTCAGGTTCGACAATGAAGTTGTCGTTGAGCGGATGTACGTTCTCCTTCGTCTTATCTTCCCCCTCTTCGGCATTTTCCTTCAGATATTGCTGGGAAGCGGCAGTGGCCAACTTATGGGTTAGGTCGCGGTCGTTGTCGGCAGTGATATCTGCATGGACATCGAAGGGCAAGAATGTTTTATGCTGCAAAACCTGCGATCCGGCACTCTTGAAATGATGATAAATCATCTCTACGCGGTCGAACTCACCGTCCATGAACTTCTGTGCCAATTCACGGGCAATGGCGATACAGTCGGTAACATTGGGTTTGTCGGCCAAGTCGATGTATTCACCTCCGACGGGAAGTCCCAGTTTATGGACCTTCTCTGCGACCTTGCGGCCTACGGGGTAAACGACGACATTGCCTTCTCCCAAATATTCATACTCCTTGACGACTGCTGTCATCTTCTTGATGACATTGGCATTGAATCCGCCACAGAGACTGCTGTTCGAGGCATAGACCAACAAAGCCACGCGTTTCACCGGCCGCACCATACTGAAGACGGTCTGGGCATCGGCTTCAGATGCGAGAAATGTCTTGAAGATGCGTTCAAGCATGTTCTCGTACGGAAGCATGTTTTCGATCATCGTCTGGGCATGGTGCAATTTGGAGGAAGCGACCATCTTCATGGCACTCGTGATCTTACGGGTGCTATTGACGGAGGCTATGCGACTCTTGATTTCTTTCAGTGACGGCATAGTGACTATTTTTTGTATTGTCCGGCGATATCAGCCATCTCCTTCTCGATGATTGCTGTCACCTCGTCTGTTATCTTGCCTGAGGCAAGTACATCGATGACATCAGTCTGATGGGCAGAACGCATCTTGTCGAGGAAGGTATCCTGACATTCGCGCACCTTGTCGATAGGCACATCCTTCATAAGGCCGTGCGTACCGCAATAGAGGATTGCGATTTGCTCTCCGACGGGCATCGGGCTATACTGTGGCTGGATGAGAAGTTGGTTGTTCTTGCGTCCTCGGTCGATGGTCATGGCCGTAACTGCGTCCATGTCACTGGAGAACTGGGAGAACGACTCCAACTCACGGTACTGTGCCATATCAATCTTGAGGGTTCCGGCCACCTTCTTCATACTCTTGATCTGTGCAGAACCACCCACACGGCTCACAGAGATACCGACATTGATGGCAGGACGGAATCCTTGGTTGAAGAGGTCGGTCTCAAGATAAATCTGACCATCGGTAATAGAGATCACATTCGTCGGAATATAGGCCGACACGTCACCAGCCTGGGTCTCGATGATAGGCAGGGCGGTGAGTGAACCGCCACCCTTGACGTGACCCTTCATACACTCGGGCAGGTCGTTCATCTGTTCGGCGATTTCCTGCTGGTTGTTGATACGTGCGGCACGCTCCAACAGACGGCTGTGCAGATAGAACACATCGCCGGGATAAGCCTCACGTCCGGAAGGACGACGGAGAATCAGAGATACCTCACGGTAGGCGACGGCCTGCTTTGACAAGTCATCGTAGACAACCAGGGCAGAGAAGCCGCGGTCACGGAAATACTCACCGATGGCGGCACCAGCAAACGGTGCATAGTACTGCATGGCAGCAGGATCGGCAGCTGTAGCGGCTACAATAATGGTATAGGGAAGTGCGCCATGCTCCTTGAGGTTGGATACAAGAGCGGCTACCGTAGAAGCCTTCTGTCCGATGGCCACATAGATACAATAGACGGGATTGCCGGCCTCATAGAAACTCTTCTGGTTGATGATGGTATCTATGGCAATGGCCGTCTTGCCTGTCTGACGGTCGCCGATGATCAATTCGCGCTGTCCACGTCCGATAGGAATCATGGAGTCGACAGCCTTCAGTCCCGTCTGCAACGGTTCCTTTACCGGCTGACGGTAGATCACACCAGGAGCCTTGCGGTCGAGCGGCATTTCAAATGCGCCTGTGAGGTCGATCTCACCCTTTCCGTCGATGGCCTGGCCCAACGGGTTGATGACACGTCCGAGCATATTGTCATTGACACGGATGGAAGCGATGTGCTTGGTACGCTTCACGACCATGCCTTCCTTGATACCGTCTGTCGGACCGAGGAGGACACAACCGACGTTGTCTTCCTCAAGGTTCATCACAATGGCCATCGTCCCGTTCTCGAACTCAAGAAGTTCGTTGGCCTCGGCATTGCGCAAACCATAGATACGTGCCACACCGTCGCTCACCTGGAGTACGGTACCCACCTCGTCGAATTTGGCTTTGTCGCTGATACCCTTGAGTTGCTCCAAGAGTACCGACGACACTTCGCTGGGTTTAATTTTATCTGGCATATAATTTCTTTAATTTGGGTATGTGTTGTCACACACATTCATTTTTCTCATTAGTAGCAAGGACAACCGTTCCTCCCGCTTTGCCCTTTCTCTCCCACTCTACCGTACCGTTGCCGAACAACTGGCAGACGGTCGGAAAGGAGCGAAACGCGGAACGGCAATCTGCGGCCAAATGGTCGCAGACCTGTCCTAGTTGAGTTGTGACAAGATGGTGTTGAGTTGTGATTTCACACTCGCATCCAGCCGGTAGGTGTCGTACTCAAGTACGAAACCTCCGATAATGTCCGGATCGACTTCGGTGACAAACTCTACGGTACCATCCGTCTTGTTTTCGACCAACTGTCTCATTCTGGCTTCGGTATCCGGAGTCAGAGTAGTGGCAGTCGTCACTCTTGCGCTGACAAGGTTGTTATGCTTTCTAAAGAGCGTGATGTAAGAGTTGGCTATGAACTGCAGTATGCCTTCGCGCCCCTCTTGCAACACCAAGTCGAAGAAGCGTTCCGTGAGATTGCACGGTTTATCTCCGACAGCCGTCATAAAGAGCGACTTTTTCTGTTCTCTGGAAAGCATAGGATTATGTATGGCGGTCGCCAGTTCCGGCACATGGATATACTCCCCGGCAAGGATTTGCATATCTGCGTATACCTTCTCCGACTGACCAGTCTCGATGCCGGCCTTGAGCAAGGCGCGGGCATATCTTACCGATATCAATCCTAAATCCATTCCAAATACTTGTTTTTAGCAATTAACCTCATTCAGCATCAGATCTATGTAGTCCATCTGGGCCTTGTCGGTATCCAACTTCTTGCGAAGCACCTTACCGGACACCTCAACGCTCAGTTCGGCCACCTGCTTGCGGATGTCACCGATGGCAGCCTGCTTTTCGGCTTCAATCTCGGCTTTGGCCTCCTTGATGATGCGCGCGCTTTCTTCGCGCGCCTTCTCCTGGGCCTTCTCCACAATCGCATCACGCGTTTCAGCAGCCTCCTTGAGTATAGCGGCCTGCTTTTCACGCGCCTCCTGCAGTATGCTCTCGCTCTCCTGCTTGATGTTGTCAAGCCGCAGAGAGGCTTCGTGGGCCTTGCGCAGACTCTCGTCGATGTAGTTCTTGCGCTTCTCTACCATTCCCACAATTGCGGGAAATCCGAATTTGGCAAGCACCACAAGCACGACGAGGAAAGCGGCAAGCATCCACAAGAGCAATCCTGGGTCGGGGGTCAGTATTGATGGCAAACTTGATAAATCCATTTGCTTTTATTTACAAATCCTATTTGGTATTCTCGTTTTCGACAGAGAATACTGTTATTTGATAAGGAATGCGCAGGCTACGATGGCAAACAGGGCACATCCTTCCACGAAGGCTGCGGTCAGAATCATGTTGGTCTGGATCTTTCCAGTTGCCTCAGGCTGACGAGCGATGGCGTCCATGGCGCTGCCGCCAATTTTACCAATTCCCAAACCTGCACCGATTGTTGCAATACCTGCTCCGAGGCCGCAGCCCAGCTGTGCCAGGCCTTCAGCGGCCAAAAGTGATGAAATAATCATAATTCTTGAATTTTAAATTGTTATTTTTTTCGTTTTCGATTTTTATTGCTTTTATTTTATGCCTCTTCCGGTTCTTCCTTGTGGGCCAAACCGATAAATACGGCGCTCAGCAAGGTGAATACGTAGGCTTGAATGAATGCGACAAGCACCTCAAGACAGTTCATGAACAACATCATGATGACACTGACGATATTGAGACCGATACCAAAGCCTACTCCCAACGTCCAGCCCAAGAATATCACGCAGGTGAAACTCAGGATAATGGCGTGTCCGGCCATCATGTTGGCAAAGAGACGGACCATAAGGGCGAAGGGCTTCGTGAATACGCCGAACAATTCTATCACCGGCATCAGAGGCACAGGGTACGCCTTCAGAAAGACGGGTACGTTGGGCCAGAATATGTCTTTCCAATATTCTTTGTTGCCAAACAGGTTGATGGCAACCATCGAACAAAATGCCAGAAAGAAGGTGATGTTGATATTGCCGGTCACATTGGCTCCTCCCGGGAAGATGGGGAGCAGTCCCAATATGTTCGTCGTAAAGATGAAGAAGAACACCGTCAGCAGATAAGGAGCATAGGGCCGGAAATGCTTTTCGCCGATAGAAGCCTTGATGACGTCATCGTAGATAGTCATCACGAACATTTCCATCATACCGACAAATCCTCCGGGAGCCTGACTCTTCTCGTCACGTTTCTTGTACCAACGGGCACAGGAAAGGAATACCGTGAGCATCACAATGACAACAATCCATATCTGAGCGACAGTCTTCGTGAAACTCAGGTCGAGAGGGCGTACGGTCGTACCGTCCGCCATTTTCTCATAGATTTTGCCATGATGACTCTCGTCGAAGAAGAAATTCTCCGGCAGGTTCTCCTTCGTGCCAAAGTACCAATTACCCGTCTGCGAACTGCGCACAATGATGGGAAGAGGTATGCTGACACTCTTGTCACCGAAGGTTGCGATATGCCACTCGTAAGAGTCAGACAAGTGCTCGAGCACTATTTCGGGTATATTCAGTTCTCCGCCTTCCTTCTGCTTTTCCTCCGCCTTGATACCAAGTGGAAGAAGCATCAGGACAAGAAGAACAAGAATTGACCTTAATTGTTTCATATCCATTTATTATTTTTCTTTGTCGAACTTACCGTGAGCGTTTGATACTCTCGCGAAGAAGATGGCGTGGTGGGCCAAGTGTATGAAATAGAAGCCGATGAATGTCAGACAATAGACCATCATCGCATCGCGTCCCACTATGATGTAGCATACGAGGAGTGTGGCCAGAGCCAGCAACATCCGAAAGCCCGATACTGCCGTATAGAATGTAGGGAGACTTTCCTCACTGTTGCTCGCCACCTTTTTCCATATAAACCCGTCAAGACCGTTTACGACGACCGAAAAGACCGCGCTTACCGACAACGGTGCAACGATGGCATCTATAGAAAGGCAATGGGCGAGTCCCAACATCAGTAAGACGAGAGCCACTGTGGTCAGAATACTTTCCACGAGATAGCGTCGACTGATTCTGGAGATTTCCTCTTTGCTCAACATATTGTTTCCCATACGCTTAGAGTTCTACACAGACATTGACCACGTTCTTCTGCACTTCTATGAAGCCTGCGAGAATGTCAAGCTCGTGTGTTCCCTCAGAGTCCTGATATTTCACCCGTCCCTTCTCCAAGGTAGAGATGATAGGCGCATGTTCGGAGAGGATTTCAAATTCTCCGCTTGTACCCGGAACTGTGACACTGGTCACATTTCCCTCATATTCCATCTTTTCGGGAGAGACGATTTTTAGAACCAAACTCATATTCTCAACGTTTATTAGGTTAGATTACCCCTGGGCGGCCTCCATCAAGCGCTTGCCCTTGGCAATAGCATCTTCAATAGTACCGACATTGAGGAAGGCCTGTTCAGGCAGATCGTCGACTTTTCCGTCGAGAATCATGTTGAATCCCTTGATGGTCTCTTCGATAGGTACCATCACGCCCGGAATACCGGTGAACTGCTCTGCCACAGCGAAAGGCTGTGAGAGGAAACGTTGTACACGGCGGGCACGGTTGACGACGAGTTTGTCCTCGTCTGAAAGTTCGTCCATACCCAAGATGGCAATAATGTCCTGAAGTTCCTTGTAGCGCTGGAGAATTTCCTTTACACGCTGTGCACACTCGTAGTGTTCCTTTCCGACAATCAGCGGATCGAGAATACGGGAGGTACTTCCCAGCGGGTCTACGGCGGGATAGATACCCAACTCGGTAATCTTACGGCTCAACTCTGTCGTTGCATCCAAATGGGTGAATGTCGTGGCAGGTGCGGGGTCGGTCAAGTCGTCAGCAGGTACATATACGGCCTGCACAGAGGTGATGGATCCTTTCTTGGTAGAGGTGATGCGCTCCTGCATGGTACCCATTTCGCTGGCCAGTGTCGGCTGGTATCCCACGGCAGAAGGCATACGACCCAAAAGGGCAGACACCTCAGAACCGGCCTGTGTGAAACGGAAGATGTTGTCGATGAAGAACATGATGTCGGATGCTTCACCGTCCTTGCCTCCGTGATCACGGAATTCCTCGGCAACAGTCAGTCCGGACAAAGCCACGGAAGCACGTGCGCCCGGGGGCTCATTCATCTGTCCATAAACCAAGGTAGCCTGACTCTTCTTGAGTTCTTCGGGGTCTACAAGACTAAGGTCCCACTTGCCCTCTTCCATGGCTTTCTTAAATTTCTCGCCATAGCGGATAACACCAGAGTCGAGCATATCGCGAATCAGGTCGTTGCCCTCACGTGTTCGTTCTCCAACACCCGCAAAGACAGAATATCCGTTGTGTCCTTTCGCAATATTGTTGATCAACTCCATGATAAGCACGGTCTTTCCTACACCAGCACCACCGAAAAGTCCGATCTTTCCACCTTTCATATAAGGTTCGAGCAAGTCAATCACCTTGATACCGGTGGCCAACATCTCTTTGTGGGTGGACAAATCTTCGAATTTGGGTGCCTCGCGGTGAATGGGATATGCGCCCTTCATGTCAAGCGAAGGCATACCATCGATAGGTTGACCGATAACATTCATCATACGACCCTTGATCTGCTCGCCGGCCGGCATGACGATAGGACTTCCTGTGGAAACCACTTCCAGTCCGCGTTGCAGGCCATCGGTATTGTCCATCGCTACGCAACGTACTGTATCTTCTCCGATGTGCTGCTGCACTTCTATAACAAGGTCTTGGCCATTGCTTGGCCTTTTTACCTTCAAAGCCTCATGAATTTTTGGCAGGACTTTCTCCGGATCCTCTCCTGCGGTGTCGAAATAGACGTCGATCACAGGCCCGATAATCTGGGAAATGCGCCCGTTAATTTGTGACATACTATACAAATTTTTATCGTTTAATTCTTCGCTGCAAATGTAACAACTATTTTTTTATACAAAAAAAATCGCCTCACATTTATAACAAATATACCACTATTTACGAAATTTTAAATGCTCAGTTCGTCAAGCACTTTTATCAGTTTCCGGTCAATCGGTTTATCACTTCGGATGGCCTCTATAAGAGGTACATATACCATCTCGTTGTTACGCACACCGACCATCACATTGCGTTGTCCCTGCATGATGGCCTCCACTGCCGAAACACCGGTACGGGAAGCGAGAATACGGTCGTGGGCACTGGGACGTCCTCCGCGCTGAAGATGACCGAGGATAGACACGCGCACATCGAAACTCGGGAATTCCTTGCGAACACGGTCTGCATAGAAGAGGGCGCCGCATTTGGGACTTTCAGACACAATGACAATACAACTCTTCTTCGATTTGCGGATACCGCGCTCCATGAAGCGGGCCAACTGGTCGACATCTGTCGAGTCTTCGGGGATGATGGCAGCCTCTGCACCACTGGCGATAGCACTGTTCTGTGCGAGGAAACCGGCATCGCGTCCCATCACCTCGATGAAGAATATACGCTCGTGGCTCTGGGCCGTGTCACGGATTCGGTCGACGCACTCCACAATTGTATTGAGTGTTGTGTCGTAGCCGATAGTAGAGTCTGTGCCGTACAAGTCGTTGTCGATTGTTCCCGGCAGACCGATACAGCAGACATCAAATTCCTGTGCAAACTTCATGGCACCCGTCAGCGAACCGTTTCCGCCGATGACCACCAAAGCATCGATGCCGTGCTCCTTCATCGTGTCATACGCCTTCTGTCTGCCTTCTGGCGTTGTAAATTCCTTGGAACGTGCGGTCTTGAGAATAGTACCGCCCGACATGATGATGCCGCTCACGTTCTCTGTCGTGAAATCCTGGATTTCGCCATTGATCAGTCCGTCATAACCGCGGTAGATGCCTTTGATCTTGAAACCATTGCAGATGCCCGCACGGGTCACCGCACGGATAGCGGCATTCATGCCTGGAGCATCACCGCCTGATGTAAGTATTCCGATAGTCTTAATCTGTGCCATAATGTTTTATTGTTCTATTTTTTTATTTTTCAATGAAAGAGGAGGACGAGATACAAGGCCACATAACCGGCCACGCCGCCCACCAGGGCTTTCCAACCGACATTGCGGAAGTACCACCCTATCCGCACCCGTTCCATACGCATCAGTGCCAGTCCGCTCATCGAACTCATACACAGAATATTGCCGCCCAATGCCGAGACATAGGCCACAATCTTCCAGTATGCCCCGTTTTGCATATATGCAGCGAGGGGAGACGAAAGATTTATATCAATTGGGGACATATTGCGGAAGGAAATCATAGTCATTGCAGAAGCGAAATTGTCGAGCACCGAACTGACAATACCTGTACCGATACCTGCCACCCATACGTTGGAAGCAAACGTGTCGACGTTCTCCGCCATCCAGCGGGCAATGCCGGTTTCCTTGACGACTCCGACAGTGAGCATGATACCCATGACAAAAAGTATCATCTGTATCACACCATACTGCAGCACACGCGGTACGCGGCGCTGTATCATCTCGTCTGTATTCATCAGTTTGCGGTTGACGGCCTCATTGACAATCCACAATACCGAGAGCACACACAATGCGCCGAGGAAGGGGCTGAGTTTCGTTATATTATGAAATGTGGGAATAAACCACAATCCGCCGATACCCACAAAGAGCATCAGCAGACGCTGCCACACATTCAGATTGGTATCATCGCCACGATAGGGCATAGAGATCCACTCCAAGTCGGCCCGCTCGGGCAGGCTACGCCCAATCCACCATACCGGTATAGCCCATGCCAACAAACAGGGGATGGCCAACGACAACGAGAAGTTGGTGGCGGTGACAAAGCCGGAATTCCAAAGCACCAATCCCGTGGGGTCGCCGATGACAGTAAGTGCACCGCCACAATTGGCCGACACCAGCACGGCGCTCGCCAACAACGTACGTTGCATACGGCTCCGCACAATGCCCCGCATGATGGTCAGCATCATTACAGTGGTGGTGAGGTTGTCAAGATTGGCCGACAGAAGAAACGTGACCCCTGACAACACCCACAACAACCGCTTGCTGCTTCGCGTACGCATGAGTTGCGGTATGAAGTCGAAACAGCCATTGTTCTGGAGTATCTCGACAATGGTCATCGTAGCCAAAAGAAACAACACGACTTCCGCTGCCTTGCCTACATAATTGAGAAAAACATTCCGGGCGATAAACTGTTTGACAAGGTCGCTTGTCGGTGCAAGTCCGTTCAGAAAGAGAGAAAAATCCGAAGGGTGCTCGCTCATCACATAGTCGCGACCATAACTGATATACAACATCCAACCGACCGTACCGACAAATATTGCCACGGCGGCTTTGTTCACATTGGTCAGTTTCTCTGTTGCCAACAACAAGAAACCGACAATCAATATGGCTGCGATAATGAGCGTCATAATATTCAGTTAACGCCGCAAAGGTACTAAAATATATCAGATACGCAAGAAATTCGTCTTCTTTTTTAGTGATGTTTTAACGATGTTTTCATAGTGTTTTAACACTTGACGTAACATTTAAAAAGCAGACGACCGCCTTCTGACACATTCGACAGAAGCGGCCGTCCATAGCATATTTTAAGACGAGTGCCATGACTTGCCTTTGACGGGCCTCAGAAACACGCGTCCATCTTGTCACATAGAGTATGCGAAACCCAGTGAGATGAATTCCTTGAACATCCAGTAGCCGTGATGGTCATCACGCACGCTGGCATCATCAAAGCGCGGATAGACGAATACATTGCTTGAGATGTACTTGTTCACACGGAAGGACAAGGTATTTTCCCATTCTATCAGCGAGCGCTTGTATGACGTATATCCGTAGAGTCGGGTCTTCCACTGTATATCGTCGGTAATTTTCCATGTGAGGTCTGCCGTCAGTTCCGAACCGAAATCGTCGCTCGTATGCCGTCCTTCCTTGATACCGTAACTTGTGGCCAGGGCACGGTGCTGCACAAACTTGAAACTGTACGCCAAGGGGGCCACATGCACAGAACCAGTCAGTCGCCCCTTCCATGCATTCACACTGTAGTCCATACCGACAGATGGGGTAAGTGTCAGCGGGGCAAGAAAATCGGAATACACCTTCGGGTCATTGCTCTTGTATCCCTTCATAAACTGTGTGGTGGCAATGAGCTGAAACGTATAGTACCAGCGCTTGGAAGCCTGTATACCCAATTTGCCGGTATAGCGAAGGAGGTCTTCCGAAGTCTTGAAGGTATGCAATGTGTCGCTACGCGAATTTTGGAAACCCAGACGCATTTCCAATTTATTGTCCCACTTGAACTTTTGCTTATTGTTGTAGTTGGCCTGCAGCGTAATGGTACCCAGCATCGAGTAACTGCTCTCTCCTCCCTTGTACCAATTGGAAGAGATGTAGTTTTGGAACGCCTGCAGAGTGTAGTCCCCCGAGAACGTCCAAAAGTTGGGTTTTCTCACCATGATGTCAAACGGCGTATCGGGCGCATCCTCCACACGGGCATCCACCCGCTCAGCGATACTTGTCCGGGGCGGCGGTGTCTTTTTGCTGGGCGTAAGCACCGGCCCCACCCTGTCGAGTTGACGTTGGGTACTGCGCACCAGGTCAGGACGGCGCAGATACAAATCCATCAGCGCACGCTCCTCTTCGCTCTGCCCCGATACACTGTCCAGTCCGAGCCACTTCGAGGATACGCCTTGGTAGAATGTCAGAGGGGCAAACAGCCGGTAGTACTTCCCGTCCGGTTCAAAGTCCGTATAAAGCGAGTCTTTGCGCGCAAGCAGCGAGTCAAGCGACGCCTTGCGCATCCGCAAGGCTTCGAGATACGAAGCCTCCAAAGCCGGCACCGTGTCACGCTCTACCACACGTACCCGACGCCATCTTGTCTGCGCCGACAAATCTCCTGCAAAGAGCAGCAGCACGACCGACAATGCTATATAATATCTGTTTTTCATCTTCATTCGTTTATGCCGCAAAGTTAGTGAAAAAAGTTAGTGAAACAGGCACAAAAACGAAAGAAACTCGTCATTTTTTCTCCTCCGCCATTTCTCATTGCAAGGGTACAGAGGTGGATAGAATAAAAACGGATAGTTGTTTGTGCGTTTCGCAATTTTATACTAACTTTGCACCTTGTATTAATTTGAATATTAATTTCTTATTTATTATTTATTGTGGCTGAAACAAAATATATCTTCGTCACCGGCGGTGTAGTGTCTTCGCTTGGTAAAGGCATCATCTCGTCATCGATAGGTAAACTCTTGCAGGCAAGAGGTTACAACATCACCATCCAGAAATTCGACCCGTACATCAACATCGACCCCGGAACGCTCAATCCCTATGAGCATGGAGAATGCTACGTGACCGTCGACGGCATGGAAACCGACCTCGACCTCGGCCACTACGAACGCTTCACCGGCATACAGACCACCAAGGCCAACTCACTGACCACTGGCCGTATATACAAGTCGGTCATCGACAAGGAGCGTCGCGGCGACTACCTCGGCAAGACCATACAGGTAGTACCTCATATCACCGATGAGATCAAGCGCAACGTCAAACTCCTCGGACAGAAATACCATTACGACTACGTCATCACCGAGATTGGCGGTACCATCGGCGACATCGAGAGTGCCCCCTTCATGGAAGCCATCCGACAGTTGAAATGGGAACTGGGCAAGAGAGCCATCAACGTACACCTCACCTATGTGCCCTACCTCAAGGCTGCCGGCGAGTTGAAGACCAAGCCCACCCAGCACTCCGTCAAAGAACTGCAGAGCGTCGGCATCCAGCCCGATGTCCTCATCCTGCGCACCGAGAAACACTTGGATGACAACATTCTGAAGAAGGTGGCCAATTTCTGCAATGTCGACCGCGAGTGTGTCATCCAGAGCGAAGACATGCCCAGCATCTACGAAGTACCCGTAGAAATGCAGCGTCAAGGTCTCGACACCGCCATTCTCCGCAAAACAGGAGAAACCATCGGCGAGACACCCGCCCTCGGTCCCTGGCGCAGTTTCCTCGACCGCCGCAACAAAGCCACCAAGGAAGTCCACATCGGACTCGTCGGCAAGTACGACTTGCAGGATGCTTACAAGAGTATCCGCGAGAGCCTTTCGCAGGCCGGCACCTACAACGACCACAAGACCGTCCTCACCTTTATCAACTCCGAGAAGATCACCGAAGAGAACGTAGGCGAGAAACTGGCCGGACAAGACGGTATCGTCATCTGCCCGGGATTCGGACAGCGCGGCATCGAAGGCAAGATCATCGCCGCCCACTACACCCGCACACACGACATCCCGACCTTCGGTATCTGCCTTGGTATGCAGATGATTGTCATCGAGTTTGCCCGCAACGTACTCGGATACGCCGATGCCAATAGCCGCGAGATGGACGAGAAGACCGAACACAACGTCATCGACATCATGGAGGAGCAGAAAAACATCACCAACATGGGTGGTACCATGCGCCTCGGTGCCTATGAGTGCGTTCTCCGCCAAGGCTCACACACGTTCAATATCTATAATAAGGAACACATACAGGAGCGCCACCGCCACCGCTACGAGTTCAACAACGACTACATCAAGGAGTTCGAACGCGCCGGCATGCAGTGCGTAGGCCGCAACCCCGAGAGCGACCTTATCGAGATTGTCGAGATACCGGGCCTCAAATGGTACATCGGAACACAGTTCCATCCCGAATACCAGAGCACCGTACTCCACCCCCACCCGCTCTTTGTCGACTTCGTGAAGACCGCCATCGAGAACCAGAAAGGCGAGAGCAAGTAAGGGAAGGTGAGCAACCGTTTTTCCGTCACCCGACCTCATGCCCAAAGTACATGACCAGTAAGGCGGGATTCTAAAAAAGTCCCGCCACAAACAAATCTAAAAACAGAACAAACAACAGTGGACAAAAACACCATTATCGGCTTCATACTCATAGCCGCTGTGCTGATAGGCTTCAACATCTACTCACAGCCCTCGGCCGAAGAGCGTGCAGCCCAGGCACGGCAAGACTCCATCGCAGCCGTCACCCGACAGAAAGCCGAGCAGGAAGCCAAGGCTGCCGCCATCAAGAAGACCGAAGAGGCCAAGGCACAGGCAGCCGCCGACACCACCGCACTCTTCCATAGTGCGCTCAACGGCACCAAGCAGGCCATCACCTTGAAGAACAACAAGGTAGAACTCACCGTCAGCACCAAGGGAGCAACGGTAGAAAAGGCCGTCATCAAGAATTTTGACGACCGCAACGGCAACAAAGACGTCACACTCTTTGATAGCAAAGACCAGCAGTTGAGTTTCATCTTGCTTGCCAAAGAGACCAACATCAGCACCGCCGACCTCTACTTCCAGCCCACCGAAGTCACCGACACCACCGTCACCCTGACAGCAGTCGCACAAAACGGCAAAAACCTGACCCTGCGCTACACGCTCGGCAAGGACTATATGCTGCACATGCAACTTCAGGCCACCGGCATGCAGGGACTGTTCTCTCCCAGTTACAACCAAATGGATGTCGACTGGAGCGACCGTTGCCGCCAGCAGGAGCGGGGCTTCACGTTTGAGAACCGCTATGCATCGCTCACCTACCACTTCACCGACGGTGGTACAAAGTACCTGAGCGAAACCAGCAAGGACGAGAAGACTCCCGAGGAGAAAATCGACTGGGTGGCCTTCAAAAACCAGTTCTTCTCTGCCGTGATGATCGCCAAGAACGATTTTGCTCCGAACGCTATGCTCACCAGCACCCCCGAAGAGAAAGGGTCCGGCTATCTGAAGCAATACCAGGCCAAGATGAAGACCTTCTTCGATCCTTCGGGACGCACACCGACAGAGATTGATTTCTACTACGGTCCCAACGATTTCCGGCTTCTGAAACGCATCGAGCAAGAGTGTAATTTCGGCAAAGACCTTGAGATGCAGCGACTTGTTTACCTCGGATGGCCGTTGTTCCGCATCATCAACCGCTGGTTCACCATCTACGTATTCGACTTCCTCACCGGACTCAATATCAACATGGGTATCGTCTTGATACTCATCACTCTCCTTCTGAAACTCATCACCTACCCGCTGGTGAAAAAGAGTTACATGAGTTCGGCCAAGATGCGTGTCCTCAAACCGAAACTTGAAGAGGCCACCAAGCAGTACGACAAACCGGAAGACAGCATGCAGAAGCAGCAGGCTATGATGGCCGAGTACGCCAAGTACGGTGTCAGCCCTATGGCCGGATGTCTGCCCATGCTCATACAGATGCCCATCTGGATTGCGATGTTCAACTTTGTGCCCAACGCCATCCAGCTCCGCGGCGAGAGTTTCCTTTGGATTAAGGACCTCTCTACCTACGATCCGATTTTCGAGTGGGGCAAGAATCTGTGGCTCATCGGCGACCACCTGTCGCTCACCTGTATTCTCTTCTGCGTAGCCAACGTGCTCTACTCCCTCATGACCATGCGTCAGCAGAAAGATCAGATGGTAGGACAGCAGGCCGAACAGATGAAGATGATGCAGTGGATGATGTTCCTCATGCCAGTGATGTTCTTCTTCA
>CAVCSC010000054.1:0-16681 GCA_963604975.1 Lachnospiraceae bacterium
CCACCAGGAATCGAACCGGGGACACAAGGATTTTCAGTCCTTTGCTCTACCAACTGAGCTATGGCACCAAGTTTTGTTTTGCACATTCGTTATTTCCGAATTGCGAGTGCAAAAGTAGGCGTTTTTTTAATACCAAGCAAATTTTTCAGTAAAAAAGTTTGCCCTCATTCGAATATTCTCGATTTTTTCGTAACTTTGCACACGCAAAACGGAAAGTAGCGCAGTTGGTAGCGCACTACGTTCGGGACGTAGGGGTCGGGCGTTCGAGTCGCCTCATCCCGACCGAGAGCAGCAAGTCCGCAAGGATTTGCTGCTTTTTTTGTAGGCAAAAATAGCGTGCTGTCCCAGTAAGACTACACCATACAAGCAAGGAGGGCGTACCCGACAAACGGGTACGCCCTCCTTAGTTTTTATCTGTGCGTCAAAAGACTCGTCATCACGGCACCAATACCTTGACTACGCGGCTACCTACCTTCACCAGGTAGCAACCCGATGCCACAGGTACAGAGACGGAGTCGTGACCGCTGGTCTTGCAGACCTGTTTGCCGTCGGCAGTCCATATCTCTATGGTGTTGCCGGAGGCATGGCTGACATGGATGGTATGCTGTGTGGCCGACACGGAAGGAGCAGAACACATGGTCTCGTCGATGCCGGTGGTCAGCGACAGGGTCAGCGGGTCGGAGAAGTCTGACTCGCCTTTGTCGTAGACGACGGTCACGCGGTAGGTGTACGTCTTGTTCCACTCTACGCTGTTGTCGGTGAAGAGTGTTGTAGTCACCGGCGTGTCGGTGATCAACTGTCCGTCGCGGTAGACATTGTAGCCCTTGACGTCGAACGTCTGTGACGACGACCCTGCGGGGATGTAGGAGATGTCGTCGAAGAAGATGGCCGAGTTGACCTCAGAAGCGCAGATGGCGAAATACTTGGTACCCTCGGGCAGGTCGAAGGTGTACTCGGTCCATGCCTCTGGCACATCGTTCACCTCATCGATATTGATAAAGTCGTTGACCGTATTGCCATCGGTGGAGTAGAACACATAGAAGGTCTCAAGACCACTATGCTGGAAGTTGAGGCTCTTGGCATGGATGGTGATGGTCTGTGCACCGCCGTAAAGGGCGGGCGAGATCATCCAGTCCTGCTTGTCGAGTCCACGATAGGGCGAGATGAGTATCTTGTCACCCGACACGCTGCTCCATCCGTCTTTCTCGGTAGCGATGATCTGCGACAGGTCGATGACCTGATAAGAGAGCGAGTCGCCACTGTTGGTGTAGGTGATCCAGCGGCCGTCGGAGGTCTGGAACTCCTGGGTGAACTGGCGTCCACCGGAACTTGCAGTCGTCCAGTCACCGAAATCGCTGATGGTGAAGGCTTCATAGCCTTCGAAGTCCTCGGTCACGGCCTCGGGCTTGGCATCCGCGGTATTGGGAGCCTTCCATGAGAGGTAGACGGAAGAGCCGTCCCACGTTCCCTGCAGGCGTGTGGCCACGGGATAGTCAGGGGCGACAACCGTGCAGACGGTAGAGAGAGTATCGTTGCGAGGGTTCTGGTCGAGGTCGCATACCAGTTCGGCACGGATGTCCATGGTAGGCTGGTCGGCCACGGCAGGCGTGATGGAGAGAAGAACCTCGGCATCCTCGCCGGCTGCAAGCGCAGTACCTTCGGCCTGTGTCAGGCGGCGGTCACCCGAGTAGAGGGCCACGCTGTAGTTGTCGACAGCGAGGCGACCCACATTGCTCACCGTCACCTTGACGGCATTCTCTTCGCCGGCCTTGATGCGACTGGCCACCTTCATGCTCTCAAGGGCAAGGTTGTAGTCGAGGTTGTCGGTCACGCTGATGGCATCCATACGCAGACTGGCACTCTTGGTCACGTTGTCGGTACGGAAGCCCAACTGCACGTAGCGGTAGCCGACATAGTCGGAGAGGTCGGCCGTGTACTCCTTCCATCCGTCGGTCTCAGCGGAGAGGTCTACCGACAGCAGGTCGTGCTGCTGTCCGTCGGGCGTATAGACAACAACCTGCAACTGGTCGTCGATGGCCGAATGTTTGGTCCAGAAGGAGAGTACGGGGTGTACCGTGTTGTCGAGTTGTACCTTGGGCGACATGAGTACCGACTCGTCGGGGGTAGACACATTGCTGAATGCGATGCAGCCGTTGTCGCCGTCGTAAGACTCGGTGCCATAGGAGGCTGCCCACGAGCGGCTCGACATGACAGGGAAGGTGGTCCACTCGCCGTGGGAAACCGATCCGTTGACAAACGACTCCTCAAACGGAGTGGCGTAGGGACGGCCTACGGAGAGGTAGGGAGAGTAGGCATCGGCACTCATGCCGGCCACAGAGTAGGCGTTGACCGTATATCCGATGGTACGCTGAGCATCGCCGAGATCGTCGATCACATCGCTGACGGTGCAGGCGGTGAGGGTATCGCCGATGATTTTCCAGCCGTTGCGCTTCACGGTATAGGTGAGCAGGGACGGGTCTACATATCCGCCGTTGGCACCCGTAGTGGGGGCATCCCAGTGCAGGGTGACGGTACCATCGACGGTCTCCTCGGCTGTGATATGCTGCACGGCAGCCGGCGTGTCGACACCGACATAGACGGTGGCGGTGGTATCGTTGCCCTGTCCGGCTGCGTTGTAGACCACTACCTTGTAAGTATTGTTTCCGTTGACGGGCGACTCGTCGGTAGCGGTGAGCGTAGCACCGGGGGTGAGCGCACTGTCCCAAGTACGGATGACGGTGCCGCCGCGAGAGAGTTCGGCCTTGGTGAGCGTGCCGACAGCCTTGCCTGCGATGGTCTGCTCGGGCAGACGGAAGGAGAGATCGGCCTTGAGCGCACCCTTGGCGGCCGGGGTCACCCTCAGGGCTGACACGGCAGCGGGGGCTGCGGCCGAGGTGAGACGGGTCACACGGATATTGTCTACATCAAACGAGTGCATGAGGGCCTCGCTCTGCAGATGGAACCCGAGGTTGTAGTCACCGGTCTGTGCCACATGGAACTTGGCTTCCATCGTGCGCGACTCAAAATTGGTGGCCACATCGGTCGGGGCAATCAGCGTCGTGGTCATCGCCTCCACTTCGGGCAGTTGGCCCAGGGAGAGCGACAGGCGGTGGGTGTTCTGCGAATTGCAGCGCACGTCAAACGACACCTTGTACAGATCGTCGTCCGAGAGGCTGAGCGGGGGCAACATGAGCCAGTCGTCTGCCGTAGCCTGGGCATCGCCGGCATACTGAGCGCTACCGTAGGTGGCACTGTAGTACCAGGTCTTGCCGTCGGCATTGACATCCTTTACCGTATAGTAGTCGAAGGGAGCCTCAGCAGAGAAGTCCTCGGTGTAGGGTACATCCATACCGGGCCCGAGCACGACCTTGTTGGACAGGGTGCTGTCGCCCGAAAGACTTTCGGCAGAGGCGGTCACGTCGTACCACACATTGGCCAGCGTGTCGCTGGCATAGGTTTCGGTCAGCGTGGTCGCATTCAGCGCACTGGCCACGGTCTGTCCGTCGGGATGGCGCACAACCTTGTAGGTCACCTTCGATGCGTCGAGATGGCCACCATGCGCACCCTTGTCTACGGCATTCCACGTCAGCGAGAGGCCCGTGGCGGAAGTGCGTTTCAGGGTCAAACCGGTGACGGCGGCGGGACTGTCATTGCCCACCCACAACGAGAGAACAGCACGCTCGCTCTCCTCGCCGGCGGCATTGGTAGTGGTGACCACCACCTTGTACTGTCCGCGCGAAAGGGTCTGCGGCAACGACACGTGTGCGCCGGGCTTCGCACTGCCCGTAGAAGAGATGTCGCCGACGGTGACAGTATAGGTGAGGGCTACGGAAGCATCGAGCGCAGCACCGCCCTTGGTGGTCTGCGGCATGGTGAAGGACACGGTACCCTGAGTGCTGCCACCATCGAACGCGGCGCGCAGGTCAGCGACCTTGGCCGGGGCTGTAGCCGAGACGTGGGGAAGGATGTAGAGTCCGGAGATCTCCTCCTGGCCGGGGAACGACTTGCAGAGCGTACACTCGGCCGTCTCAAGGTTGACCTCATAGAGGGCGGAAGTGAAGTCGGCCTGCATCGAGGCCCAATAGCACTTGCCCGTGGTGGGGTCGATGGTGGCCGACTGCACATACATGGGGTAGATGCCTACCGAACCGATATAGTTGAGGTCACCCGTCTCCTTGTCGACTGTGCAGAGCATGCCCGAACTGATGGCATAGAGTTGGCCGTCGGCCGTGCAGCTCAGCGTGGTGAGCGTACCGTTGAGATCGGCCACATGACGGTAGCCGCCGGTCTCGGGAAGGAGCACGCCGAGTTTGGCACCATTGTCTACAAAGCATCCGTAGATGCTGTCGGTGGTGGGGTCGTAGGTGAGGTCGAGCGCCACATGATCGACAGGCTTCGACGAGAGCAACTCCCAAGTGTCGGCATCGTAGACGCTGAGCGTCTTGGTATCGGCATTGATGGAATAGTACTTGCCGTTGGCATAGACGCCGCCGCCCTGTGCCGCAAGGCGGTCGTCGACCTTCACCGGGGTAAACGCGGTGCCGGTCGTCGCGCCAAACGAGTAGAGTCCGGGGCCAAGGCCCTCTCCCCAGTTCATCGAGGAGAGCACGCTGCCATAGATGACGGTGTCATCCTGCTGTGCCGATGCGCCGACAACGGCAAGCGCCAGAAGGAACGACGATACGCCTCTTGACAGAAGTGTAGAGATTTTGTTCATATTGGTAGAATAAAAATGTATAGAATGTCAAAA
Organism: Lachnospiraceae bacterium; assembly: GCA_963604975.1. Taxonomy (GTDB): domain Bacteria; phylum Bacteroidota; class Bacteroidia; order Bacteroidales; family Bacteroidaceae; genus Prevotella. The sequence goes on from CAVCSC010000054.1 coordinate 4,751, forward strand.
AAACACGGGTAATGTCAAAAAAATCGGTTTCACGCCGACAAAAGTACTGCTTTTCCTTTACCTATACAACTGACGGGTTCCAAGAAATGGGAAAAATACTGTTTCCACGGTGCAGCATTTCATCAAGCAACAGTACTATCCGAGGTCACTATTTTGCGCCAAGTATCTATCCAAACCCATTTGGCGCAAAATAACAACTCACTATTTTGCGCCAAATGATATTTTTAGTACCTTTACAGCAAAATAGCAAACAAGCGTATGGCACAGAAGATTATCGGAAGAGAGAAGGAAATCAAAGAGATAGAAGCCCTCTACCTGGCAAACAAACCCGTATTTGCAGTGGTATATGGCAGGAGACGAGTCGGCAAGACCTTCCTTGTCAGGGAATTGTTGGACAAAAAATTCACTTTCTACCATACCGGATTGTCGCCATACGAACTGAAGGGCAAGAAACTGAAGGAGCAACAACTAAGCAACTTCTACTCCTCACTCGTCAGATACGGCAGTGACAGCAAGACGGTCCCAACCGACTGGTTGGAAGCCTTCAATGCGCTCATCAGACTCTTGGAAGCGCAAGACCAAAACAAGCGACAGGTGGTCTTCATAGACGAATTGCCATGGCTGGATACCCCACGATCTGGGTTCATCACTGCCTTGGAACATTTTTGGAATGGCTGGGGAGCGGGAAGAGAGAACCTAATGCTGATAGTTTGCGGTTCTGCCACATCATGGATTTCAGACAAACTGCTCAACAACAAAGGCGGTCTCTTTGACAGAACGACTGACGAGATAAAACTACGTCCTTTCACTTTGGGTGAGTGCGAGAACTATTACAAGGAAAATGGCATCGTGATGTCCAAGTACGACCAAGTACAGTGCTACATGGCAACAGGAGGCATACCTTACTACATATCTATGCTCCAGAAAGGGAAAAGCTTGGCCCAAAACATCGACCGGCTGTTCTTCGAACCCAATGCCAAACTCAATCTGGAGTTTGACCGTCTCTACTCTTCCCTCTTCACCAATGCCGAAGATTGCAAGAAAATCGTTCGGCTGCTGGCCAAAAAGCAACAAGGATTTACCAGAAAGGAGATTACCGAACAGACGAAACTGACTGACGGCGGAGGACTGTCCGCAACACTAAAAACCTTGGAGGTAAGCGACTTCATCGCCTCCTACGTGAAACACGGTTATCCGAAACGGGAAGTATACTATCGTCTCACCGACTTCTACAGCAAGTTTTACCTCACGTTCATTGATGGCAAGAAGACCGGCAACCCGCATTTTTGGCAAGACAACCTGCTCACTCCCGCCCTTACCACATGGAGAGGTTTCACATTTGAGTCACTTTGCTTCTACCACCTGCCGCAAATCAAACAAGCCCTTGGCATCAGCGGTGTACAGACAGAAGCAAGCCCATGGAAGAGCCGAAAGGAAAAAGACGGGGCACAGATTGACTTGGTGATAGACCGCGCAGACCATGTAAGCAACATCTGCGAGATCAAGTTTTGTGAGGATGATTTCTCCATCAATGCCAATTACGACAAGAACTTACGTCATAAACTCAGCACTTTTGTGGAGGAAACAAAATGCAGGAATGCCCTCCACCTGACACTCGTCACAACATACGGTCTGAAATTCAACGAGTATGCAGGACGGGTACAAAATATCATCACCATGGAGGACTTATTTAAGGCGAGTTCTTAAAAGATAAATGCGGAGAATAAGGTTTTATCTGAAGGTATACGGCATGTCGGTCACGCCAAACTCAAGGGCTTCCACGTTTTGTATCTGATCGGGACTGAAATCGCAGTCACCCGAAATGAGGACACGCCGCTGGTCGGTCGTGGTGAAACGGCGGAAGGCCTGCTCGTCGTCCTCGCCGCTGCACACATAGTCCATGCCGCCCACAGAGATATGCTCGCCGGGGATTGCGCCACGGAGCGTGACACGCACGATGCCATGAAAGGCTTTGCCGAAATCGTAGACGACGGTATCGCCGTCGCGGTCGAAGAAGCGGGGACGGCTGATGTGTACCACCCGTTCGGCTGGGCGGAGCATGGGGGTGTAGGTGACGGTCGGTCGGGAAGATGCCTCGTCTACTACAGCCGACTGCCAGCAGGCGAAGTCAACGTCCTTGTCCGTCCACTGCCACGGATAGCGGGTGGCATCACGCCACTCGCCGCCGCCAACCAGCAGTCCGCTATCGGCCTCACGGCAAAGCCAGTCGCCGTCGGTCTGACAGACAAACGGACATCCTGCCCCGTCCTCTCCCCAATAGGTTAGAGATATCTGCCGACGCTCCACACGGGGAAAGAGCGGCGAGTAGGCCACGCACACCACATTGGTATCCGGACGGAGAAAGCGGGTGACATCAAACAGCATGCTCACCGCCCCACCCTCACCGGCATGGCGCACCGGCATGCGGACATCGCGCGCCACATTGCGCCCGTTGATGTAGAGTTCGAACAGTCCGGTAGTGGCCACAGCCATCCACGCCCGCCGCGGCCGCCCCTGTCCGAGATAGGTATGCCGAAACCACACATGGGCCGTACTGTCGGCCGTGGGCGAGGCTATCCACGACTGCAGGTACTCCTGAGCGATACTCTTCTCCGGACGCACTATGGCTGTGACAAGGAGGAAGGGAAACAAAAAAAGTGGCCACTGCACGATGCGGGCCACTCTTGCGGATATTTTCATTCTGTTCGGTTGCGCTTTTTAGTTGGGCGACGTCGACAAAACACTTGTTGTCGAGAAAAACTTTTTAGGCGTCGATATTGGCGTAAGTGGCGTTTTTCTCGATAAACTGGCGGCGCGGCTCTACATCGTCGCCCATCAGCATGGAGAAGATCTCGTCGGCTTCGGCGGCGTTCTCGATGGTCACCTGCTTGAGCAGACGGGTCTTGGGATCCATGGTGGTCTCCCAAAGTTGCTCGGGGTTCATCTCACCCAAACCTTTGTAGCGCTGGGTGTGGATGCTCTTGCCGTCCTCGGTGCCGTTGCCCCACTTGTCGAGGAAGGCCTGGCGCTGCTGCTCGGTGTAGCAATACTCCTTGGCCTTGTTCTTGTAGGTGCAGAGGTAGAGGGGCGGCGTGGCGATATAGAGGTGGCCTTCCTGGATGATACGGGGCATAAAGCGGTAGAAAAGTGTCATGATGAGCGTGTCGATGTGTGAACCATCGACGTCGGCGTCGGTCATGATGATGATCTTGTCGTAACGCAGTTTCTCGATGTTGGCTTCCTTGTCGTCTTCACCGTTGACACCGAAGCGTACGCCGATGCTCTGGATGATGTTCATCACCGACTCTGACTCGAACACCTTGTGCCACATCACCTTCTCCACGTTGAGAATCTTTCCGCGGAGCGGGAGGATGGCCTGGGTATAGCGGTCGCGTCCCTGCTTGGCCGATCCACCGGCGGAGTCACCCTCGACGAGGAAAATCTCGCACGACTTGGGGTCTTTGTTGGAGCAGTCGGCCAGTTTGCCGGGCAGTCCGCCACCCGTCATGGGGTTCTTGCGCTGCACGCTCTCGCGGGCTTTGCGGGCGGCGATACGTGCGGTGGCGGCGAGGATGACCTTGTCGCAAATCATCTTGGCCTCTTTGGGATGCTCCTCCAGATAGTAGGCCAGGGCTTCGCCTACGGCCTGCTGTACGGCTCCGGCCACTTCGCTGTTGCCAAGTTTGGTCTTGGTCTGTCCCTCAAACTGAGGTTCGGCCACCTTGATGGAGATGACGGCGGTCAGACCCTCACGGAAATCCTCACCGGCGATTTCTACCTTGGCCTTCTCGATCTGCTTCGAGATGGCGGGGTCGGCATCGGCGTAAGCCTTCAGCGTACGGGTCAGGGCCATACGGAAACCGGTAAGGTGGGTACCGCCCTCTATGGTGTTGATATTGTTGACGTAGGAATGGATATTCTCCGAGTAGTCGGTATTGTACATCACGGCTACCTCGATGGGTATGCCCTGCTTCTCGGTCTTGAGATAGATGACATCGTCGAAGAGGTGGGTGCGATGACGATCGACGTAGCGCACAAACTCCTTCAGTCCGTCCTTGGCGTGGAACACTTCCTCGCGCATCTTGCCTTCCTCATCGGGACGCATGTCACGCAGGGTGATTTTGATGCCGGCGTTGAGGTAAGCGAGCTCGCGCATACGGCGGGCGATGATATCCCACTGGTAGTGGGTGGTGGTAAAGATGGAGGGATCGGGCCAGAACTGCTGACGGGTACCGCGGAGTTCGGTTTCGCCGACTACCTTGACGGGATACAGGGGCTTTCCTTTCTCGTATTCCTGCTGGTAGATCTTGCCGTCACGGAATACCTGCGACTTCATGTGTGTGGAGAGGGCGTTTACACAACTTACGCCGACACCGTGCAGACCACCGCTGACCTTGTAGGAGCCCTTGTCGAACTTACCGCCGGCGTGGAGCACTGTCATGACCACTTCGAGGGCCGACTTGTGCAGTTTCTTGTGTTCATCGACAGGTATACCGCGGCCGTCATCCTGTACAGTGATTGACTCGTCCTCGTTGATGGTCACTTCGATATGGGTGCAATAGCCGGCCATGGCCTCGTCGATGGAGTTGTCCACAGTCTCGTTCACCAAGTGGTGAAGACCTTTTTCGCTGATGTCACCGATATACATCGCCGGGCGCTTGCGCACGGCCTCAAGTCCCTCAAGGACTTGTATATTACTGGCTGAATAATTGCTTTCGTTGTTTTGTATCTCTGCCATTTGTTTATACACAAATATATTTATGCAAATTTACACAAAAAATGCGGTACGCCAAAATTTTTGCCGAGCGAATGGCACTGCCACAGGGAATTGCCGTATCTTTGCAGACACTCAGCAAAATAGACCCGAAAAACATGCACAAGACGATACTCTACACCCTATTGGCCATGATGCCGGCCAGCCTACGGGCCGGCGACTTCATCGAGGTGATGACAGCCTCCGTCAGCGAAGCCCGCGGCGGCTGTTCCTACTCGGCCTCGGTAGACATACCCGTGGCGGGCGACGGAGCCGTCATGCACGCCGCCAAACTATGGATATGCGACGCTATCGGTATCGATGCGCCCGCCAATATCGACAACGCTGACTTCGCCACGCTACTGCGGCAGGGCGCAGCGGAGTACCTCTGCGACGATGCCGGCACGTCGCGCACCGTGGAAATCATCTGGGCCTACGAGGACCCGACGTGCGTGACCTTCACCATGCACACCACCGACCGCGACTCTGTCAACTGGACCACCGACGACGTGGCCTCCTTCAGCAAGGCAGACGGCCACCGCATCACACCCGACGAGATTTTCTCGTGCGACGAGCAACAGATCAAGCGCCTCATGTGGACCTCTCGGACAGGTATCGCCATGCAGGTACAGTCGGCCGATGAACTGTATGTGGGCAACGCCGGATACATCGACGGCTGGGTGATGGTCATCGGACCGGCACAGCAAAGCAGCGGCACCGCCTACCATCTACGCTACGAACAGATGGAGAAATACCTCCGGATAGGAGATGAAGGGTACTACGCCGGACGGAAGTAAACAGTCAAAAACCACTCCATTTTTACGATGATCTAAAAAAACGACAATAGAGACAATAATAGACAACTTCTAAAAATTAGTTCCAAGAACAGAAAAGTTGTCCCTATTGTCTCTATTGTCGTTAACATAACGAACAATTCTGACTAATTATTTATTGCACATTCGTACAAAGGCCTTGTACGGTTCGTACAAGGGCCTTGTATCAACGCTACAAGGCCTTTGTAGTGTCCGTACAAGGCCTTTGTAGCATCCGTACAGAGCCGTTGCACGATTTTACGACAATTACCCCATACCAACTTGCTTTTCACCGTCACTTAGGTACGCAAAAAAGCCATACCCTCATAGAGAGTATGGCTCGATATCTTTGTCGCAAAACCTTTATTAGGCGAGCTTGCTGATGTGCATGCAGAGGCTGGACTTCAAGTTTGCGGCCTTGTTCTTGTGGATGATGTTGGTCTTAGCCAACTTGTCAAGCATTTTCTGGACATTAGGATAGAGTTTCACTGCCTCTTCCTTGTCTGTCATGGCGCGGAGCTTGCGAACAGCGTTACGCATGGTCTTTGCGTAGTACTTGTTATGCAGAGTCTTGGCCTTGTCCTGACGGATTCTCTTCAGTGATGATTTGTGATTTGCCATCTTCTTTGTATTCTTCTTATTTTATTTGTGGTAGTCCCTAGGAGAGTCGAACTCCTCTTTAGAGAATGAAAATCTCTCGTCCTAACCGATAGACGAAGGGACCAAGCGGCTTATTTTTTGCGGATGCAAAGGTACGATGTTTTTCCTATACACCAAAATTTTAGAGCAATTATTTTTTGCAAATCGCTCATATTTCGTAATTTTGTCCATATTTCGCAATAAAATATGCTGATAAAGACGAAAGCAATAGTCCTCCGGGCATTCAAATACGGCGAGTCGCAACTCATCGTCGACACGCTCACCGAGAGCCACGGACGGCTTTCGTTTATCCTACGCATACCCAAGACCGGGCGGTCGCGCATACGCAAGCAACTCTTCCAACCCCTATCAGTATTGCTCATCGAGATGGACTACCGGCAACGCCAGCGGCTGCAGAAGATACGCGAGGCTACGATGGCCTATCCGCTCTCCTCACTACCCTTCGATGCACGAAAACTGACCATCGCACTGTTTCTGGCCGAATTCACCCTGGCCTGCACGCGTGCCGAGCAACAGGATGCGCCCCTCTTCGCCTTTGTGGAGAACAGTGTACGGTGGCTCGATGCCGCCGAGGGCGTGTTTGCCAATTTCCACATTATATATATATTGCGGTTCTCGCAGTTTGCCGGTTTTTATCCCAACCTCGAAGACGGGGCCAAGGGCGACTATTTCGATCTGCGCGATGGCTGCTACACGGCCACCGCCCCACTCCACCCCGACTACCTGCGCCCCGAAGAAGCGGAAAAGATACGGTTGCTCATGCGTCTGTCGTACAACACGATGCACCTGCTGGCTCTCTCGCGCACCGAGCGCAACCATATCGTGGAGACCATCATGCGCTACTACAGTCTCCACGTGCCCGACTTCCCCGAACTCAAGTCGCTCGCCGTACTGCGCGAGTTGTTTGCATGAAGGGCCGTCCGTCGCTTTTCAGTCTCTGACGGAGACTGACCATCTCTGTATTCCTTCTTTTTCTGCTCACTTCACGCAGTGGGTGCGGCAGAATTCTTCAAACTCACTGCGGTAACCATTGAACACATTGATATCCACCTCCGACCGTATGCCTGCCACGCGACCATCGGGACAGAGTTGCCAAATGGCCAGATGCACGTCGGGCTTGAATTCGCCGTAGCGGGCGATCCACACGTTGTAGTCACGCTTGATGTCGGGTGCCAGCGGCAGATAGCGGTTGACGAAACTCTGCCCCACATAGAGTATGGGGCGCACGCCGACACGCTGCTCCACCATCCGCATCCATGTGCGCACGGCCTTGAAGAGCGTCTCCGCACCGCCCATCTTGCGTATCTGCTCGTCGGACGGTTCCACATCGAGCACCGGCGGAAAGTCGCCCTTGGAGAAGGTGGAGTGAGCGAGGAAGTGCTGTGCCTGCTCTGCCGCCGCACTTGTCGTAGAGAAGAAGTGGTACGACCCACAGACGATACCCTGCCGCCGGGCTGCCACGTAGTCGGAACGGTAATAGGAGTTGCGCACCGACTTTCCCTCCGTAGACTTGATGTAACAGAACGACACGGGATAGTCGACCGTACCCGACACCCGCTTGCGGCTGAGCGTACCGAGATGGGTGATGCGCACCTTGCTCCAGTCGATAGCGTACTTATGGCGGCCTACCTCGTGCTGGAAGCGCGACACGTCGATGCCATAGACGCGGTCGGCCGTATATTCGAGGCGCTCGCCGAGGTAGCGGTTCTGCCGCCAGTCGCCCACGCGCAATCGCTTGCCGGGTATCAGCGAAAAACCGAAACCATCGGGAAAACCGTCACGCCAGTGTCCACGATAATAGCGCAGGTCGTTGCTCAAGAACCAACCGTAGCCGGCGAAGGCGCCACGGCGGTCGAACGTGCCTTGGTAGATGCCCGTACTGTCGGTGTGCAGACCGCTGACAAGGGTATCGGCTGCCCAAAGGCCGACGATACTGTGACCGAGACTGTCGTGCATGATGCCGTGCCCGCTGCGCTGGCCGCGCTGCCATTGTCCGGCATAGGCCACACTGTCGCCCACGCTCAGCACGCCATATCCGTCAGGACGACCACCGGAGAGTGTGCCACGGTATAGACTGCCGTCCTTCAGACGAACGATGGCGGTGTCGGACTGGATATCATCACAGGATATCAGTACAAAAGCAGAAAGAAGCAACAGAAACAAGGGGCGGAAAAGAGAACGGGCATTCATCGCTCACCTCCTTTCCCTATCAGACAGCGGACGGCCGCACGGGAAATGACACGACGGCCGTCGGTCAATCCCACAAAATGTCCTTTGACGGTAAACACGGGTGAACCGTCGACGGCAAGCACGGCCGGCAGGTCGTGTGCAGCGCCGTCAAGACGGCCGCCGACAATGACACAACGCGCGGCCGTGTCGGAAGCGATATGCTCTCCTACGCCGCAGTACGAGGGCACAACGATACGGACGGTATCGGCTGCACTCCACGGCAGAACGCCCACAGACGACACCTGCTCCGGGGTCTTGCCACTGGCAGTGCGGAGGAGAACGGCAGAAGAGGAGGTATCGGCGGCGACGAAACGGCAGTCTATGACCTGCGTTCCACCCGTAGCGGTACGCACATAGGCGGTATAGGTCACACTGCGGCGCAGCGTGTACCGCTTCTTGGGCGAAAGACTGTCGAGAACGGCCAGCGTACGGATATCACCGTCAAGCAGCTGGGCATGACGGTCGGAGAGGGCGGCTATCTCCTGATAGCCGTTGTCCTGCACACCGTGTACACGGACGTAGTATTTCAGTTCGGTCTGTTCGAGGGTCATGTCGGCAATGCGCCGCGAAAGGGCCGTGCGCGTATGGACCACCAGACTGTCAACGCCTCGGCGCACGGTATCGGGACGGCAGGATGTGACCGTGACCAGGCGGCCTTCGCACGAGGGAAGGGCGACGTAGCGGTCTACCCAGCATCCGGCCATCATAGAGACGGTGACGGCAGAGTCGCGTTCGAGGGTCGGGCCGACGAGAAGGCTATCGCCTTGCACATCGCGAAAAAAAGCCACGGCGTGGCCGTCGCAGTCGAGTTCGTACCATGAGCGCACGACCACGAGCGACACGTTGCGCCGCATCGAGTCAGCATCAAGAGGACGTACTATCCATGCGAAAGCGGCCGCCACCATGACGATGACCGTCATACTGGCGACCGCCCACCGCAGGAATAGCGGAGAGAAGTTTCGTTTCATGTTGCAAAGGTACAAATAAGTAGGTGTTCAAAATTATTCGTATATAATAATTTTGAACACCTACTTTCAATATCCGGAAGTGGACTTATTTCACCACCACCTTATGGGCCGTGTGGCCGGACTTGACCACATACACACCCTTGGGCAGGTCGATGCGGCCGGCCGTTGACTGCGCCGGGCAAAGGGCATGTCCACCAAGGTCGTACACCGTCACCTCCTGCGTTCCGTCGACGGAGAGTACACCGTCGGAGAGCGAGTACGGCAGACGGCCAGTGGCGGAAACGTCAGAGATACCGCTGGGCGTATCCTTGTCGGTCACGCTGACCTCGGAGAGGAAGAGGTTGCCGTGGTACTTGGGAGTCATGCAGTGGAATCCATAGTAGTACACGCCGTCGGCGGGTACGGTGAACTCCAGATTGTAGACGTTCTTGCTATCGCTGCTGATGGGCACAGGCACTTCCTCGATGTAGAGGAGGAGCGAGTCCATGGCCTGGGGCGTGCGGGCATCGCCGAAGCATACCTCCATGGTCTCAGGATAGTCGAGCATGGCAGAGTGGGCCTCAAACGAAAGGATGTAGGTATGACCCTTCTTGTAGTTGATGGGCGGAGAGATGAGCCAGTCGTCGGCATCCTCGGTCGGACTGTATCCGTAGAGGGCACAGTTCTTGGTAGCGTCGTACTTCCAGGAGTTGTTGTCCTTGTTGGCGTCGATGATGGTGTAGTAGTTGAGCATGTCGGCCGGACCGGTCCATGCGCCGCCGTAGGGCACATCGAGCGGTGTACCCACGATGAGGTTGTTGGAGTAGGCACTCTTACCCGTCTTCTCGCCGTCGGAGGCGGTGACGAGGTAGACGTAGCGGGTCATGTCTGACGGATGAGTCTCGACAAAGCGGCACTCCTTGATTCCGGTGGCTACGGTCACCTCATAGGGATAGCGTACGACAGTGTAGGTGAGATTGTCCTTGTTGAGCGGAGCGCCGTTCTGTCCGACGGTAGGAGCATCCCATGTGAGGGTGGTGGTCAGGCTATCGGCCGTCAGCGTGATATTGGTGCAGGCGGTAGGAATGTCGTAGCCCACAAAGAACTTGCGCGTCACGGTAGGACCATCGCCGCCCTCGCCCGAAGCGGTGACGGTCACGGTGTAGGCTCCATTCTCCAGTTCGAGGGCATCGCTGGTATAGGGTACACCAGGCTGACAGGCGGCACTGACGAGCGTATCTTCATCCTCGACAACCGTCACAGTGACCGATCCATCGAGCGCACTACCATCATAGGCCGTGGAGGGCGGAGTGAACTGCAGTCTGCCGGTGGTAGCACCCTCGGCATCGGGTACAAAGGCGAAGTCGGAAATCACGCCCGGGGCCTTGGCCAGCGGTTCGCGGAAGAAGGCACCGCTCACCAGCACGAGTTTCGAAGTGTAAGCCTTCAGCGTAGCGGTAGCGGTAGTCGTCTCCAGTTCGGCGATACAACTGTACTCGGAGTAGAGCGTCATGCTCGAACTACCGAAGATCCAGTACATCTTGCCGGTATTGTAATTGCAGAAGAGAGACTGGGCGCGGGTGTCATTGATATAGGTGTCACCGCTGAGCAGACCTTCCATCTTGATCTCGCCTACCTTGGCAAACTTGCCGTCGCTCTTGCGTACCTTGGCGAGATACCAGATGTCTTGCTGTATGCCCTGATCGTCGTTGACCTGCTCCATATAGAGGATGTAGAGTTTGCCGGTCTTGTCGCAGCCGAGGGCGGCGTAGCGGTACTTCGAGTCGAAACTCTCGCCCACCTTGGTCGGCGTGCCCGTAGCGGGGTCGATGCACACGAGATAGGTCTCGGAGTAAGATCGGTTGATACCGTATATCTTGTCGGTCGTGGGGTCGTAGGCGAGCGACTTGGTGGTGCTCACGCAACCGGCCTCCAGTTCGTAGGCATCAAGTTCCTCAAGGGTCTTGCCGTCGTAGATACGCCACATGGGGCGTTGCTCGGTAAGGTGTGAGGCGTCGTCATATTCGCAGGCATACACCTTGCCATCATGGTAGGTACATCCGCCGGCTACGGTAGCAGACAGCAGGCACTTGGTGCGGTGGGCCTGGTAGGAGGTCTCGTAGTTGAAGGAGTAGTAACCGGGGTCGAGGGTGGTATAGGAGTCGTACTTGCCGTAGGTGACAGCGCCTACGATGTCGACACCCTCCATGGCCAGACGGCCGAACAGGTCTTGCGCTCCAGCACACAGGCTGAAGCATACGGCCGCGAAGGTGAGGAGTGTTTTGTAAAGGTAATTCATCGCTGTATATAAATGTATGGACGGGGGTAAAAAAAATGTCGTAAAACAAAAAAAACGGATATGGACCGCGCATCAAAAGAGGTCGCGTCCATATCCGTATAGGTAGAAAGTATTGTTAAGTAGGTATTCAAAATTATTCGTATATAAATGTCAGCAGATGTTGTTTATACTTTGATATGTCTCTGCACTTTCTTTTCGCCTGTATGCCCGGCTTTCATCGGTCGTGTAGCC
>CAVCSC010000055.1:0-16343 GCA_963604975.1 Lachnospiraceae bacterium
TGCAATAAAGCTCGCTTTGATTGCTGAGGCGCAGCCTATCTTATGCAAAGATAGTTGTTTTCTTGCCGTTGTCGGCAAGAAAACGGTACTTTTGCACAAAGTTCCTCCATTTCTTGCCGCATGAAGGACACTCCGTGCCGCAAACAGATTCTACCACGGAACACAATTATCATTTCGCGGGTCGTCATACAAAAGCTGGGGCAAGGTATCAATATCAATTCGAAAACTTGTGCATCTAATATCTAATTGCTAATTGTTGTAAAACAAACGTATAATCAATCGTTTATAATATGGCATTAGCTATATTATTATAGTAGACGCTTACCTTAAGGTTTGGCGGCGCGCAACCTAAAGTTTGGCGGCGCCAAACCCCGAGTTTCGCGCCGCCAAACTTCTTGCTTGTCGAGGAGGAAGCGGACGGTGCAGGTGGGGCGGCGTGGAACTGCGGGGCACAAGGCGTGCGCCAGGAACGTGACACCGCCCCGCGCGCTAATACTGTGAGATATTATTCAGTTCTTTCATCGTTATCTCGCGAGGCTTCTCAGACAACGTTTTTCGTAGAGCCTCAACAGATATTTCGTCCGTCGGGGAGAAATCAGGTGATTGCATATAGTCCAGAACGCTTTGATAGAAGGCTTTGCCTTCCGGATACTGGGAGGCTTTCTCCAAATCGCTCATGCAGACGAGGAGTTTTCCGTTGCCCACTTTCCACTCCATCAAGAGTCCCAGTTTGTGGTTCCGCTCAATGTTGTCTATCACCTGGATGATTGGCTTGCACGATTTGGGGAAATTGTCAAGTATCAACGGATGTGAGGCCTGGACCACCGGGAACCATTGCCAGTTGGTATGCATCTCGGTAGGAAAGCCACGGAAGACGGGATGGTCGGGTCGGGTAAGGATGCCCAGCGTTCCCGGCGACACCTCCTTCTTGTTGTTCTCGCAGATGGTCTTGAACATGCGATAGTTCCAGTAGTCTGTCTGAAAGAGACCGCCCACGGTATGGGGCAGGCTGTCTGGCATCCACAGTACACTGGCTCCTTTCTCCAACTTTTTGGCCGTATCGTCTGTCAGCGTATTGACGACAAGGATACGTTTTTTGTCGATTGTCGTCTTCGGATAGATCCATATTTCATAGGTATTGTGCGCATCTGTACCTTCTACGCTTAGGGTGACATTCTTTTTGGTGGCTTTGTCCGAATGGAGAACCATATTGAGTTGGCCGACATCTACTAACCCCTCATCCTGCGTAAGGATACCCAGAGTGCCTTCCTCTTCGCCAATGCGCCACCTCAGCGTCTTTCCGGCAAGTGTACTTCCGCTATAATTGGCGATCTGCACGTTGGCCTTCAACGTATCGCCATCTTCGAAGCAGAACCTGTCTACCGCAAGCAGCGGTACTACCGGCGAGCACCATTGACGCCACTCCTCGGGAGTAGTAAACCCTTTGCTTTCCATGAAGGCATCCAATATACCCACGTATGCACTGCCTTGCCCAGGATAGTCCTGTATGTCGAGCAGTTGGAAGCCAGCCATATTCTTCGTTCGCAGGTCCATCTCGATGTCCGCCTTGTAGAGCCTCACACTCCATAGTCCTGAAGCCTTATGAAAATCGTCTGCCTGCGAAAGCATGCCTGCAGCAGAGAGGCGCTTGCGGAATACTTCCATATTGTACGGATACAGAACACCGGTATACTTCTTTATCTCACGAAAATCGGGATACGACTGAAACTGTCCCGTCTCATGAGAGATAATCGGTATGCCTGCCTTGCCGTCCTTTTGCCACGGTTGGGGCTTTTCCCAAGGATCGCAGGCCTCATCGAAATTCAATATGGAGTTTGGGCGGAAATGATTGACCATTCCTCCGTCATAGGCATCTGCAAAAGAGAACGAGCCGCGGGTGTGCGTGTTGTACTGTCCCCATCCCTCGCCGCCGATACGACAAGTGGTAAAATAGTCCATACCCTCCTTCACGCCTTGGTAGCCGAGATAGTAATTGCTGCCGAAAGTATAGTACTTGTCGGGGGCTATCCGACGGAAATCATCCACAAACTCTTTCATCTTGTCGATGTCGCCCCACAACTCGTTTCCCAGCGCCATCATGCGGAAAGACGGATGGTGGCCGTATTCCCGCAAGATGTTCACGCCCTCTTGATGGAGAAAAGTCATCAGCGTAGAGTCGTTCTTGTCAAACGATCCCCAAAACGGCAACTCCGGCTGGAGATAGATACCGATGGAGTCGGCGGCTACGAATGCGGCCTCAGGGGGACACCAGGAATGAAACCGTACATGATTGATGCCATACTCACTGCAAGCACTCAAATACTTCATCCAGCCCTCTATGGTCATGTCTACATGTCCGGTCAACGGCCATACGGCCGCATCGTGCTTGCCACGCAAGAACACCTTGTGGCCGTCGGCATAGAAATGGGCTCCTTCGATATGGAAGTCCCTGAAGCACGGCAACACCTTGCCCTCTACCCTACTCTGCTCACACTTCACCTCCAGACGTATATCACCGATGATACCGTTCCAGTTGGTCTGTGTGTCTTCGGTATAAGCATGACTGGAAGCATACAGTTGCTCGGGCACTCCTCTCGAATTGTCTACCACGATTTCCAGAAGATGACGGCCGGGCTTTATACGTTGGGGAAGAGAATATCTCTGCGGTGTGGATATGAAATTGCAAGAATCTATCAGTTCTCCGTCAACATACACCCATGTCGGCCGGGTACGTTCCAAAAACAATACGACAGGCTTCTTCTTCCAGTCTTTCGGTATCTCTATGTAGCGGGAATAACGGGCTGGCCCCTTGTAGGCACTGATACGGGAGAGATGTGTCGTCTCCATCGTGTCTGCCGGCGCTATACCCAAGTGATTGGTATCTATCGTTCCGGGCAAGACGGCACACTGCTCACTTTCAGCAGAGACATACTTCCCGTTGACAAAAGCACTTTGACTGGCCCCCAACGCGACGTGCCAATTACCGGCAAGCGAGATGCGCTGCGCCTGTACGCCAAGAACAGTCAGCCCCAAACAAATTGTAAGAATAGTCTTTTTCATCATTTCCGTCATTAGGTAGGTCTAAAATTATCTGTATTTACCGTTTCTATATCAAATCAAAGATACCAAACGCCGATTTCCGGGGAAGCACCTCCAACGAGAAATCTACGTTGGGACGCCGGCCACCCTGCTGGAGAATGCCGGCCACCGTATTGTATGCACTCTGAGGGGTGTTGTTCTCCTCACTGAGATGACAAAGCCACACATGGCGGATATGGTCGGAAAGATGGGCCGCCAACGCCTCGCCGCAGAGTCTGTTGTTGAGATGCCCGCTTCCGTTGGCTATACGCACCTTGAGATACTGCGGATAAGGCCCCATACGCAGCATGGCCTCATCATGGTTGGCTTCCATGACAAGATAGTTGGCCTCGGCTATCATCTGCGCCATTTCGGGGGTGACATGGCCGACATCGGTCAGCAGACAAAACACCGTACCGCCATGAACAATACGATACCCGACATTGTCCTTGCTGTCATGGGGCACGCCAAACGGCGTGATCTCAAAACCGCCTATCGACAAGGTAGCGTTCTTCTTCACGGTTTTTCTGTTGTGTACAGGTATCTTCCGTTTTGCACACTTGTTTTCAAGTATGCCCTCATGCACTTCAGCGGTAGTGTATACGGGGATACCAAACGTTTCGCTCAGTACTCCTGCCGCCTTGATATGGTCGGCA
This sequence comes from Lachnospiraceae bacterium, assembly GCA_963604975.1. Lineage (GTDB taxonomy): Bacteria > Bacteroidota > Bacteroidia > Bacteroidales > Bacteroidaceae > Prevotella. The sequence goes on from CAVCSC010000055.1 coordinate 3,735, forward strand.
TGGTCATGCGTGACAAAGATGCCGCTCACTTGCGTAAGCGACAACCCGTAGTCCCGGAAACCTTTCTTTATTCTCCGGATGCCGATTCCGGCATCTATCATCAGTCCTTCGTTGTCATCAAAGAGGAAGTAGCAATTGCCGCTACTTCCACTGCCGAAGGAAATAAATTTCAACATTCCTTACCCTAAATTATTGTATATGGCGTGTTCTATAGAATCCGCCGTATGCAAATATACTCAAAAGCTGACGACCTACCAAGAATAGCGGCAAGGAAGATATAAAGAAACATCACGACTTATGGAGTGGGGCCTTGTGATGACAAGAACCGTATCAGTTGTCCATCCCCTTACGGGCGCAATGCTGGTTGCGTCGCTGGCAATACCGTTCGCACTGCATACAGATGTCATATCCTAACATGGCACCGAGAATAAAGTCCTCTTCCGGGGTCAGTTCGTTGAGCGGGCGGGTGACGATGAGGCGGATGGCATCAAGACACTCCTTGCGACCGAAAAAGAGATTGAGGCGGTCATTGCCTACAGGCTGTACGATATAACTGATATTCTGATGCTGCAAGCGTTGTATGGCAAACTGCTCGTACTTCTTGTTGAACGTGAAGAGCACCATACGACGGACTCCCTTTTGGTACTCGTAGATATGGTTCATCAAGACTTTCATGTCGACGGGGTTGAAATCTGCTTGCATCATGTCTGTAGACTATTATTGTTTGTCGTTGCAAATGTACGACAATCTACTCCGCCATACAATACCTAAAAAATATGAATTGCGCCGCAAGAAGAAACCTACATTTCTTCTTGCGGCGCAATCGTGTCTTCCGTACCTTACACCTCCCCCCACCTTTATTCAAAGAAGGGAACTGCCGGCACGGACTAAGTGACGATAAGAAATCATCAATAACCGAAGATTTCCTCTGTTGTCAAACGACGAACGGGACCGATCTTCTCCAATCCCTTGATGTCAAGGTTCTCCTCATCTCCGAGAATCAGATAGCGGTAAGGCTTCTTGGCCATCGTCTCTTGCTCGAACTTGACGATATCCTGCAGGGTAATACCGGGAAGAGCATTGTACACCTTCTCATCCAGACTATAGTCGATACCCAGACGCTTAGCTGACAGATACTCATTGATGATATCAAACTTGACGGTGCGGGCTGAAGCCAACCGCTTCGTCAGAGCCTGCTTAGCCAGGTCGAAAGCCTTTTCAGACTGGGGCATCGTATCTATGATCTCGTTGAACGTGTGGATGCAGTCCATCATCTTGTCGTTTTGGGAGATGATGTATGTGTTGGCCGTTTCGGGATCGGACAATCTCCAGGGAGTATTGTAACTGGCCGAAGCACTATAGGCAAGACCACGACTCTCACGCAGTTCCTGGAACACAACTGTATTCATACCGCCACCATAATACTCGTTGAACATTGAGATGACGGGAGTATGCTCGGCTGTCCACTCACGACCTTCGTTATGGAACTGCACCATATAGATATTCTTGGCCTTGTAGGGTGCAAGATACACCTCACTGACCGGAGTCTGCTCGTAGGTATAGGGCTTGCCTGTGGGCACGGCCTGCAGTTTCTTTGCCGTCTTGTGGGTCTTGTCCATTATAGCGGCAAAGTCCTGCACACTCGACGGACCACAATAGAGCAACGTATGCTCATATCGGGAAAGTCCCTTGATGAGGTCGACGAGCTGCTGCGGATCGCGGCTACGCAAGTCGGCCACAGAAGGCACATTGAGCGCACTGTTGTACTTGCCAAACATACCGTACTGCATCAGATGACTGAAATTGGCACCCTGATTGAGTTTGTTGTCATTGCGGGATTTCTCTATCTGGTCAACATAACTTGCATAGGCAGCCTTGTCTACCTTGGCATTGGCCAGGAAGTTCTCCATGAGAGACACTGCCTCTTTCATATTCTCGTTGAGACCGCTAAGACGCACCTTCGTAGAAGTAGACCCTACATTGATGCTCATGCTACAAGCCAACTTGTAGAACTGCTGCTTGAGTTGCACGGCGCTCATCTTGTCGGTACCGAGATAGTCGAAGTACTCTGCAGCCGAAGAAAGCCATTTGTCGGCCTCATCGCCAAACTCATAGTTATACACAGCGGTGAAAAGACCGTTGGTAGCATTCTTGACATACAATACGGGAAGTCCCTTCTTGGTGGTGTAGTGGGTGAGGTCACGCTTGAAATCGACAAACCGGGGCTGTATGGGGTCTACCTTGGAATTGGCAATCTCGGTGACGAAATCACTCTGCTTGTCACGGTTGGCAGGGATGCCCGTAATCTGCGGCTTGTCTATCTTCTTCTGTGAGGGGTCTTCGCCCTGTCGCTTGTACACAGCAACATAATTGTCGCCGAAATGACGCTTGACAAAGTCTACGATCTGCGCCTTGGTCATATGGGAAATGCGGTCAAGACTTCCCACGGCGTCACTCCATTCCTGTCCGTTGATGAAGGCATTGACAAAAGCATCGGCACGGTTGCGGTTGTCGTCCATCATCGTATAGTACTGCAACTTGATATTGCTCACTACCGAAGGCAGAAGGTCATCGGAGAATTCGCCGCGCTTGATTTTCTCGATTTCAGCCAACATCAGTTCCTTCACCTCGTCAAGCGTCTGCCCCTCATTGGGCATACCCAAAAGAAGGAATGTGGTATACTCGTTCATGGCATCCATACCGGCACCAGCAGTCATACACTTCATCGGCTGGTTGAGATTGATATCAAACAGTCCGGCAACGCCATTACTGAGCATGTTGGAAATGACATTGAGCGTATCGTTCTGCAGCGATGCAGCACGGTCAAACTTCCAACCCACCATGATGTTCTCTGCCTCCAAACCGATAACGGTAGTGTCGGTATGTGCCGTCAGGTCTTTCACCGGAGCATAAGACGGGATGGTAAGATTGGGATTCTTCTTCCAACCGCCGAAATACTTGTCGATAATGGCAATCACCTGGTCAGGATCGAAATCACCGGCCATGCAGACGGCCACATTGTTGGGCACATAATATTGGTTGAAGTAATTCTTGATGTTGACAATCGACGGATTCTTCAGATGCTCCTGTGTACCGATGGTCGTCTGTGTGCCGTAAGGATGGGTGGGGTAGAGTTTGGCATTGAGGGCAGCCCACTCCTTGCGGTTGTCCTTGGCCAAACCGATATTGTACTCTTCGTATACAGCCTCAAGTTCGGTATGAAAGCCTCTGATGACCATATCAAGGAAACGGTCTGACTGTATACGCGCCCAGTTTTCCACCTCGTTTGACGGGATATCCTCCGTGTAGCAGGTCACGTCGTTACTGGTATAGGCATTGGTACCAATGGCACCGATACACGACATGAGCTTGTCGTACTCATTGGGGATATTGTACTGGGCAGCCAACTGCGAGATACTGTCTATCTCGTGGTAGAATGCCTTGCGTTGGGTAGGATCGGTAATGTGGCGATACTGCTCGAAACGATTCTGGATAGAGTCAAGCAATGGAGCCTCACGCACGGGGTCGGAGGTACCGAAACGATGTGTACCTTTAAACATCAAGTGCTCCAGATAGTGTGCCAAACCCGTCGTCTCGGCAGGATCGTTACGACTACCCGTACGCACAGCAATATAGGTCTGGATGCGTGGAGCCTCCTTGTTGACAGAGAGGTACACCTTCAGTCCGTTGTCAAGCGTATAGATACGGGCATTGAGTATATCGCCCGGCACGCTCTGGTAGGTGTACGTCTTTGCCTGCGCCCCACATCCGAAGGCCAACAGGCAAGATGCAATAAAAAACCTGATTTTCATATACTATATATATAATGTAATGTTTTGTTTCCACAATATCACAAACCACGCGCCTTGTATATCTTGTCCTTGGCGTCATTGATCTCCTGAAATTTCTTTTCAGCCGACCGCCGCACGTCCTCACCAAGTGTGGCCACACGGTCGGGATGGTGCTTAAGAGCCATTGCGCGATAAGCCGCTTTCACCTCATCATTGGTAGCCGAAGAAGATATACCCAAGACCTTGTAGGCTGCCTCAAGGCTGTCGGCACTGTCACCCAGTGAAAGCATACTGTCAAAGTCGGCCTGAGAAAGTCCGAGACCTGCCGACACAAAACGCAAGGCTTCCATTTCTTCCACAGGCACCCTTCCATCGGCCTTGGCAATAACAACAAGATAGTTGAACAACTGCAAACGCTGTTCGTAGGCAAGGTGGCGGGCTATCTGCGCACATGCCTCACTGATGGTCGCCTTGTAACGGCTGGGCCCCATCATGTCCTGCTGCTGAAACAGGCGATGCATGATTTGCTCACCCTCATGTACAGCCACCTCACCGAAATTCTGGCGCAGAAACGCACGCACCGTCTCCATCTCAGAGTGCATGACACGCCCATCGGCCTTGACAATGTACGAGGAGAGTACAAGGAGAGAAAAAAGAAACGAATTGCGCTGTCCCTCATAGCGTTGCTGCTCGTTGTTAGGACCACCTTCATATTCCCGGTTGACATACGCACCTTCATCAGAGCCGCTCTTCAAGGCCTTATCGAAAATCCATCCCAACGCAAATCCGGCTAAAGCGCCCAATGGTCCTCCATGACAAAAGCCAAGAAATCCTGCTATCCATTTCATATCGTACAATAGTTATTGTTAATTATTACAGTATCGTTGTACAAAACAACAATACACCAATATTATAAATAAGATGCAAAAGTAGCGCATTTTGTATAAGACACCGCCATACACACTACTAAAAAAGCGTAAAACGCTACTTGTCCCGCCTTAGAAAGGTCAAACTAACATCACTTATAAGTCCGCATACATCGGAATATCCCGCAAGAAAGAACACGACCCGTTGGTATAGTCTACCTTGCAGCAATAGTGCTGCAGACCATTGCTGACCACAAGATAGTCTACATGTAAAAGCAAGTTGTACGCCATCACCTGATCAAACACCTGCTGCGTAAGGACAACAGACGGGGCCTTGTACTCTACTATCATCCGAGGACGGAGATCACGTCCATACAACACACTATCCGCCCTCAACGCCTTGTTGCCGATTTTCAAAGCCACCTCATTGGCCATCAGAGCCATCGGATAACCTTTATGCTCCATCAAAAAATGTACGAAATGCTGTCTCACCCACTCTTCCGGCGACAACGATACATACCGGCGCCGCAATACATCGAACACCAACGGATGCTCCTTCGTACCCGACAATTTTATGGCGAAGGGGGGAAGATTTAATTGAATCATTTTATTAACTTTGCAAACTACACTTCGGCACGGCCAACCAGCCATATACCGGAAAAGGAGATTGAAAATACAAAGTTACCTTATTTCGGACAGAAGGCAAAACAACGGTACAACATTTTGTCCCACCATAGCCATGCGCCGACGTAATAACAGACACACAATTTATGGCAGAAAAGAAAACTACCGCTACGTATGACTCCATCATGCGCGACTTGAAAGCCGGGAAATACGCACCAGTATACATACTGATGGGTGAAGAGTCTTTCTACATTGACAAAATCACCGACTACATCGCCGAGCACGCACTCGAACCCGATGACCGCGACTTCAACCAAACCATCATTTTCGGAGCCGATGTGACCGCGAGCGAGGTGGCAGACTCAGCCAGAGCATACCCCGTGATGCCAGCACAGCACCGCGTTGTCATTGTCAAAGAAGCGCAAGGCCTTCAATCTCTTGACGCTCTCGAAAAGTATATGGAACACCCTGTAGCCTCCACCATTCTTGTCATCTGCTACAAGAACGGCACCATTGACCGAAGAAAGAAAATTATCGGCAAGGCAGAGGCCATCGGTATCGTCTTTGAAAGCAAGAAAAAGAAAGACTACGAACTACCCAACTTTATCACCAACTACCTCAAAACTCAAAAGGCAGATATCGACAACAAGTCGGCCGAGATGATTGCACAATCGGTCGGAGCAGACTTGCATCGTCTCATATCGGAACTCGACAAACTGCTCATCGCTCTCCCAAAGGAGAACAGGAGGGTGACCCCAGAACTGGTAGAGCAACAGATCGGCATCAGCAAAGAATTCAACGTCTTCGAACTGCGCGATGCCATCATTGCCAAAGACGTTCTCAAAGCCAATCGGATAGTAAATTATTTTGACAAAAATCCCAAAGCAGGATCTCTATACTCATTTCTCCCGATGCTCTTCAACTTCTTCCAAACTTTGATGGTAGCCCACTATGCACCCGACAAAAACAACGAACGTGCCCTCGCTGCCTATCTCGAACTAAAGAATTTATGGGGTGTCAAAAGTTACTTGACCGGGTTGAGAAATTACACAGCAAGAAAGACATTACAGATTATATCCAAACTACGGGAGATCGACGCCAAAAGCAAGGGAATAAACAACCCCAATACCTCCGCCGGAGACCTGATGAGGGAGCTGATCTTCTATATTATGCACTAAACTGACTCCATTTTACCCCCTCAGATCATCTAATTGCAGACTTTTCCAAGAGCAAAATATTAGGCCTAAACCTCCGTCAAAAGAGTAGTTTAGGCCTTTTTGTAGGCTTCAAAACTTGAGTTTTTTGAACGAGTAAGACCATTTTCCAGATTCCGAAAATTTTGCCGATTTTTACAGAATTCCACTTCCTCAAATTTACATTTAGCGTTTATTAGCATTCTTCCGTCCGAAGATTTACGTCTCTACAACTGTAGATTTGTAGATGATTTACAAGTTTATATTTGTAAATTCCGTGTTTTACAAAATATATTTTACCACACCATTTACACATTCAAAGGCTGAATAACAGCGTTCAATAACCTAAATGTATATACATTCAAAGCGCAACAAACTCAATAACTAATTTATTATAAGTATTTTATGTAGGTATTCAGAACAAAATATTTTGCATATGTCCGATTTTATCTATAAAATATCCGGTATTTCGAAAGTATGAATTATGTATATACACACATTATAAACTGATGTATAACGTATTACGTCATTTGTCGAAACCTTTTCTTTTATACATTATCTGTCATATACGGGCAACGGTATCTACAATTTACATTTTCAGAGTCCTTCCGACTACAGTATTTACAAATATAAAAACACAAATCAAGAATATCAAAAACAAAATCACATAGACAACGATATAGAATTCGAAAAAATATATTTAACTTTGTAAAGTCTACAAAAACCATCGTCACACGACAGTTTTTACTCCGCAAAGACGATCATCAACAAAAATCAGACAACGATGAAAGACAGAATCAAGAAACTGATGGAGTCTCTCCACATGACCCAACAGGTGTTCGCCGAACACATCAATATCTCACCTGCTTCCCTAAGCAGCATCTTCACCGGACGTACACGCCCCACCCTCACCACCGTCGAAGCCATCAAGAGTAGCATACCCAACATTTCTACCGACTGGCTGATGTTCGGCAACGGCCCGATGTACATAGGGGAGAGCGATGACCAGAAAGAAACCGAGGCGCTGTCTTCTCAGCAAGAGCACCATCCGCTCACAGGACAGGACGCTACTACACCATCCACAGAAGCAGCCCCCCACCCTACATCCCTATCCTTCCACACACAGGAAAACACCTCCCCAAATACCTCTATTGAGAAAGTAAAATATATTGACAAGCCACAACGCAAGATTACCGAGATCAGAATATTCTACGATGACCAAACTTGGGAAACTTTCGTACCGCAAAAATAACCTACGACTCCACCCTTACAACAAAGCCCTCTATACCCCACCCCATAGAAAACGCCACTTTGATACGATGGTTATATGGGGGAAAATCCGTAACTTTGCCATCTGATAATACAAAATCCAACGAATATACCTTATATATAATATGAGTAAAGGAAAATTGGCCAAATTCGCCGATATGGAAAGATACGAGAACGTGTTTCAATACCCGTTTTCTGTCATCGAGAATGTACCGTTTGATATGAAAGGCAAATGGCACGAACAGTATTTCGGCAATGACAATCCCATCGTACTGGAACTGGGATGTGGCCGCGGAGAATACACCGTAGGATTGGCAAAGATGTTCCCCGACATCAATTTCGTCGGTGTAGACATCAAGGGAGCCCGTATGTGGACAGGAGCAACGGCGGCACTGAATGAAGGGCTGAAAAATGTAGCCTTCCTCCGTACAAATATAGAAATTATCGACCGGTTCTTCTCCAAGGACGAAGTACAGAAGATATGGCTCACATTCAGCGATCCACAGATGAAGAACGTACACAAACGTCTGACCAGTACCTTCTTCATGGAACGCTACCGCCGCTTTTTAGTAAACAACGGCATCATACACCTTAAGACCGACTCCAATTTCCTTTTCACCTATACCACCTATATGGTCAAGAAGAACAGCCTTCCCGTACTCTTCCGTACAGAAGACCTCTACCATACCGATGGCCTTGACGACGAGACACGCAGCATACTTGGCATACAGACCTACTACGAGAGTCAATGGATAGAACGCGGTCTCAACATCAAATACATGAAATTTCATCTGCCCACTGAAGGAGTGCTGAACGAGCCAGACATAGAAATTCCCCTCGACGACTACCGCAGTTACAAGCGCCCGAAGCGCAGTTCTCTGACGGTTGGCAAATAGACGGTCTACCCTCAAGACAGACCCCAAAACATACAATAACATACCACATGACACTATATCCAAAACTGATCACCGATGCCCTGTCAACGGTCATTTACGCTGGCACCAAAAAAAACCTCGTAGAGAGCGGTATGGTAGCCGACAATCTGCATATTGACGGCATGAAGGTATCTTTCTCGCTCATTTTCCCAAGAGAGACAGATCCTTTTCTGAAATCTACCGTCAAAGCCGCAGAAGCAGCCATACACTATCATATATCCAACGACGTAGACGTAACCATCACCACAGAGTTCACATCAAAGCCCCGTCCGGAAGTAGAAAAACTCCTTCCACAAGTGAAGAACATCATTGCTGTCAGTTCAGGAAAAGGCGGCGTAGGCAAGAGCACCGTTGCAGCCAACCTTGCCATTGCCCTTGCACGGCTCGGATATAAAGTAGGACTCCTTGACGCCGACATCTTCGGACCTTCCGTACCCAAGATGTTCGATGTAGAAGACGGACGCCCCTATGCCGTCAACAAGGACGGACGCGATCTCATAGAACCGCTTGAGAAATACGGCGTGAAAATCTTGAGTATCGGTTTCTTTGTCAACCGCGATACGGCCACACTATGGCGCGGCGGCATGGCCTCAAATGCGCTCAAACAACTTATCGCTGACGCAGACTGGGGCGAACTTGACTACTTCATCCTCGACACCCCTCCCGGTACCAGCGACATCCATCTCACCCTTCTGCAGACGCTCGCCATCACTGGAGCCGTCATTGTCAGCACTCCACAGAACGTAGCACTTGCCGATGCACGCAAAGGTATCGACATGTACCAAAACGACAAGGTGAATGTCCCCATACTCGGACTGGTGGAAAATATGGCATGGTTCACTCCCGCAGAACTTCCCGAAAACAAATACTACATTTTCGGCAAAAACGGCTGTAAGAATCTTGCCCAAGAGATGAACGTTCCCCTGCTTGCCCAAATTCCCATCGTACAAAGCATCTGCGAAAGCGGGGACAGCGGCAAACCGGCCGCTCTTGACAACGGGACTGCAATCAGTCTGGCCTTCATCAATCTGGCACAGGCCGTGGTCACCGTCACCAACCGACGCAACAAGGAACAATCTCCGACAAAGATCGTCAAGGTGAAACAATAACGCACACATCCATTCCACAAGCACAATAAAAATCCACACGATACCTGCTTTCATTGGCAGACATCGTGTGGATTTTTTATTGCGTTCAGGCAAGTTCGGAGAATTTTCGTATTCAGAATATTTCCGGCAGACAATTACCAATTCATGATTTTCCGCAGGAACGGCAATAATTCGTCAGCCATCAGTCGGTGTTGGGCCTTGCTCGGATGTCCGCTGGCACCATAACCGAGACTTCCGGTCTGCGGAGTGAAGTCGAAACGATAGATCTCCCGGTCTCCCTTTTTGCAGAAGTCCTTACAGATACGGTCCAACACACCTTTCTCCAGTTCGTTTTCCTTCTGTCCCAGCATCGGCCCCGAGAGCAAAACGATTTTAGCCTTGGGATAATACGAGCGCACCGTCGAGAGAAACATACGATAGTTTTTCTCGTAAAGGTCTACATCATATCCGGGTGTCGAAAAATCATTGGTACCAAGATTGATACAGACCAGTTGCGGCTGATACTTTGAGAAATCCCATTTTTCGTCATGCCGATTAAACAAGGTGTAACCGTATTGCCACGGCATACAGTCTACCGATCCTTTTCCCGGCCCGTTATAGTTGCGGTAGGCACCTATCCCGCTACGCGAGATAGAGGTATGCAAGGCACCAAGACTGTCGCTCACAATATTGGCGTACGTCAGAAAATGGTTCTCCGTAGCATCCTCGTAGGGATCTGCTCCATCCGTACTCTCCACGCCATAACCGCAGGTGATAGAGTTTCCGATAAACTCAATCTTTCGATCCGCCAATGCGGGAGACGCTACCAAACGGCATCCTGCATCAAGAACAAAGCCCCGGAACTCCGGTTCACGAAACAATCCTTCTATCACATACATCAGCCGCACCTGATGTACTCCCTTCGGCAAGGCCGTGGCAATATTGACCACAGAATCGCAGTCTGCGTCAAAAGCCACCTTGAAAGGGGTAGCCCCGTCTACCTGTGCCATGAAAAATCCGGTACGCGGGCGACACATCATACGCAACGATGTTCCTTCAAAACGTGCCATAATAGTCGTTCCCGGGAAATTGAATCTCGCCACATCTTTCTTGGCAAAACTTACCCGCCCCACATACTGTATCATTGGGTCGGAAGCGGGAACAACAGTACCTTCCACCGGAAGTGTATGCGATGCAAAAGACATCGCTGCAAATGCCCCGAACAGTATCGAAGCCATACATCTTTTTATCATAAGGTATTCAAAATTATTCATCCTTTACAACAGGAAGTCCCCGTTCTGTCCATGCAAGATAGCCGCCTTCCATGTCAACGACATGCAACCCCGCAGCCGTCATCTTCACTGCTGCCTCATGACTTCTACGTCCGCTCCGACAATACACATAGTAGGTCTTGGTTTTATCAAGCCGCTCCATACCCTGCGCAAAAGTCTCTACATTGAGCCAGTCAAGCAACTGGGCTCCCGAAAGATGACCTTCGGCATATTCATCCGGACGACGCACATCAAGCACGACTACAGAACTGTCATTCTGTACACTTTTCTGAAAATCCGCCGGAGACAGCACTTGTATCTGTTCACCGGCATCGCACGACGAGACACATAGTCCCATGGCTGCCATTGCAGCAATTATCTTGTGATTCATCTTCTATTTTTTGCGGCAAGCATTTTACGACCCGCCTAACGTGAATACAAAAGTACAGAAAAAATGTCGTACCTTTGCACTCTACGAAAGAAACGAAACATCACACAATGGCAAAAGTAAAAATCAGCACCAATAAGGGCGACATCATCGTCCGTCTCTACGACAAGACCCCGAAACACCGTGACAACTTCGTCAAACTCGCCAAGGAAGGTTATTTTGACGGCACACTCTTCCACCGTGTCATCAAGGATTTTATGATACAAGGCGGCGACCCCGACAGCAAGAATGCGCCGGCAGGAAAAATGCTCGGGGCCGGTGGACCGGGATATACCATCGACGCAGAAATCCTGTCTCCCGAACTTTTCCATAAGCGGGGAGCCTTGAGCGCAGCAAGACTGGGCGACGAGGTCAACCCGGAGAAGGAAAGCAGCGGAAGCCAGTTCTATATCGTATGGGGAAAGGTATACAAGCCCGCAGAACTCAAGCAGATGGAGCGTCAGATGGCCATGCAGCAGGAACAGGAGACCTTCAACCGCTTGGTCGGCGAACACCGGTCGGAAATTATCACCCTTCGCAAGAACCGCGACCGCTCTGCGCTGCAGACGTTGCAAGACCAGTTGACCGAAGAAACAAAGCGTCTTTGTCAAGAAGCGGGAAAACCCTCCTTCACGGCAGAGCAAACCGAGACCTATACCACCATCGGCGGCACTCCGTTTCTCGACAACGCCTATACCGTATTCGGCGAAGTAGAAGAAGGACTGGATGTCGTTGAAGCCATACAAAACTGCGAGACCACTCGCGGCGACCGTCCCAAGGACGATATCAGTATGCACGTCACCGTTGTGGAAGAATAGGTATCGTATTCCCTCACAATGAGTTCCTTGATATCTATCTCAGCTGGCCGGTGATTTTCAGCACAGTGGACAAGTCTGGCTGCGATGAGTTCGTACACCATTTCTATATGGTGAAAGGGTTTACTCCCAACTCATCCGCCAGCCACTTATCACTTTTTTGTTTTGATGAGCCAACGCCTCCGTGTGTTCGCTCATCGTATTTCCCTTTTAGACTTTGCACGGCTATTTACTACATATCGATAGACGAGCCAACTGGCAAATACGTCGCTCAAGACGATAAGCCAATAAGAACGGAAGAAATCCGGGCATATTTCAAATGGGGAATAG
>CAVCSC010000056.1:0-16050 GCA_963604975.1 Lachnospiraceae bacterium
GCACACGATAGAAAGCGAATCTGCATATGCGCGGAGTCCATCTGCTAATTTAAGGTATCGTAAATATTCAACATAAAAAGGGCCGCACGAGAAAACCCGTACGGCCCTTTTATGTTTTAGCCAAATTAATTAGCCATTGTGCTTCTTCATGATCTTGATGAGCTCAACCACCTTGTGAGAGTAGCCGATTTCGTTGTCATACCAAGACACAACCTTTACGAAGTTGTCGGTGAGATAAACACCGGCGTTTGCGTCGAAGATAGAAGTCAAGGCGCAGCCAAGGAAGTCAGAAGAAACTACTGCATCCTCAGTGTAGCCCAGAACACCCTTCAGTTCGCCCTCAGAAGCAGCCTTCATAGCAGCGCAGATAGCCTCTTTAGAAGCGGCCTTCTTCAAGTTTACGGTCAGGTCAACTACAGAAACGTCGAGAGTCGGCACACGCATAGAGATACCAGTCAGTTTGCCATTGAGTTCGGGGATAACCTTGCCCACAGCCTTGGCAGCACCAGTAGAAGAAGGAATGATGTTGCCGGCAGCAGCACGGCCACCACGCCAGTCCTTCAAAGAGGGACCGTCAACAGTCTTCTGTGTAGCAGTTGTAGAGTGAACGGTAGTCATAAGACCAGTCTCGATGCCGAAATTGTCGTTCAGAACCTTGGCGATAGGAGCCAAGCAGTTGGTTGTACAAGATGCGTTGGAAACGATCTTCTGGCCGTTGTACTTGTCGGTGTTTACGCCACAAACGAACATGTCAGCCTGATTGCCATTGGCGTCAGCCTTTGAAGGTGCAGAAAGAACTACATACTTGGCACCAGCCTTCAAGTGCTTCTCTGCCTTGTCGTAAGCGAGGAACAGACCAGTAGACTCAACTACATACTCTGCACCAACCTCGTCCCACTTCAGGTTCTCCGGGTCACGCTCTGCAGTAACGCGGATGTGGTTGCCGTTAACGATGAGCTCGTTCTTCTCTACGTCAGCCTCGATAGTACCATCGAACTGGCCGTGCATTGTGTCGTACTTCAGCATGTATGCCATATAGTCAACCGGGCACAAGTCATTGATAGCTACTACCTGAACTTCCTTTGCGTTCTCAGCCTCTACTGTAGAACGGAAAACGAAACGGCCGATACGACCAAATCCGTTAATACCAATTTTAATCATTTGTTTTTATTAGTTTAAAGGGTTTAAAAACTTTATCCTTTTATATTGGGAAATGTTTATACTGCGCAAATTCTTGTTGTGTTGTATCTACATTTTCCCGAATTGCGTTGCAAAGATACGAAATAATTTATAAATTTGCATTCAATAACAGTTTAAATAATATAAAAAACTTTACGGTATGAACAATTTCATAAAGGAGTTTAAGGCCTTTGCTGTCAAAGGAAATGCAATAGATATGGCAGTCGGTGTGATCATAGGAAGTGCCTTCGGAAAAATTGTTACCTCAATTGTTGATGATATTATTATGCCGCCAATCGGGTGGTTGATAGGAAACATGGATTTTACAGACCTTAAGTTGACACTTCCTTCTGTACAGGTAGGTAGCGAAACAATGAAGGCTGTAACCATAAACTATGGTAATTTCGTACAAACTACTATCAATTTCATCATTGTCGCATTTTGTGTATTCCTGCTCGTGAAAGGTATCAACAAATTGTCCATGAAGAAGCAGGATGAGAAAGTTGATGCTCCTGCCCCCGCACCTTCTAAAGAGGCCGTGCTTCTTGAGGAAATACGAGATTTGCTTAAGCAGAAACAATAACTCTGCCGTTTTGTAGTCCATCTGCACAATGAACTCTACTCAAAATAAACTGATAACAATACTTGGGCCGACGGCATGTGGAAAGACTGCCGTTGCTGTGTCTTTGGCCCGGACGATAGGTGCTGAAGTGATCAGTGCCGATTCTCGACAGGTCTACCGCAGAATGGATATTGGAACCGGGAAGGACATTCGGGAATATGGTCAAAGCAATGAAGGCGACAAGTTTGTGCCCTATCATCTTATTGATATTGCTGAACCTGGTACAAGATACAATCTTTATAAATATCAACAGGACTTTCTTCGGGCGTATAGTGACATTACGTCTCGTGGTATCCAACCCATAATGTGTGGTGGCTCGGGGTTGTATTTGGAGGCAATTCTTAGAGGATATGCTCTCCCTTCTGTACCCGAGAACCCGGAGTTGCGTCAACAACTGTCTGCAAAAAGTCTAAAAGAACTGATTCCAATTCTTGAGGATTTGAAGGCTCGGAATGGCAGTAAATTACACAACAAAACAGATGTTGACACTGCGCAACGGGCAATACGGGCGATAGAAATCGAGCAATATATACAGAAGGAAGGTTCACAAGTGGTAAGTATGCCTAAATTTGACTCAGTCGTCATTGGACTCGAGATAGATCGTGACAACCGTCGAAAAATGATTACCTCCCGTTTGAAGAGTCGGCTTTCAGAAGGCATGATAGACGAGGTGAAAAGGCTACTTGATGAAGGTATCACGTCAGACAATCTCATATATTACGGCCTTGAATATAAATATGTGACGCAATATGTCATTGGTGCGATTACTTATGACGAAATGTTTTCCCAATTGGAGATAGCCATACATCAGTTTGCCAAGCGACAGATGACATGGTTTCGTGGTATGGAGCGGCGTGGTATAAAAATACATTGGATAAACGCCATGCAACCAATGGATACCAAAATAAGCAGGATACTTGATATCCTTTCAGAATATCAGTAAGGAAGAGAATACACCATGAGAAGGAGAGAAAATGTATGGGGTGTCATTTACTGCCCGAAGCATGAGTTTTGGAATGTAGGAAAGCGATGGAAACGCATCTGCAGGTGTTTTGAAAATGAACATATCGATTTCGACTTCGTCCAAAGCGAAAATGCAGATAGTGTAGAGCGTTTGGTCAAGATGATGGTGAACAATGACTATAAGACCATCATTATTGTCGGCGGAGATTCAGCATTGAATGATGCGGTAAATTGCTTGATGCAGTTCGATAGCAAGATACGGAATGAAGTGTCTTTAGGAGTGATTCCCAATGGATTGATGAATGACTTTGCTCACTTCTGGGGTGTAAAGGAAGGTGCTATAGAAGAAAATATATCATGCCTGAAGCAGCACCGGATTCGGAAAATAGATGTGGGCTACATCAAATATAAGAATAAAAAGGACGAGGATTGTAGACGCTACTTTCTCAACTGCGTCAATATCGGGTTGGTGGCAACGATAATGAATCTTCGCCGTCAGACCCGCCATATTTTAGGTTCCAGAACGTTGTCGTTTCTATTCTCGTTTGTACTGCTTATTTTTCAGCGATTAGAATATAAGATGCATGTCAAAATAAATACTGATGAAATCAGCCGCAATGTCATGACCTTATGTATCGGTAATGCGATGGGGTACGGACAAACTCCAAGCGCAGTACCCTACAACGGACAGTTGGACGTTTCAGTGGTATATCATCCCGCCTTTATGCAGGTATTGGAAGGTATTTATTTGTTTGTTCGAGGTAAATTTCTCAATCACAGAAGTGTACATCCATTCCGTACTCGGAAAGTGGAAATTGTAAATGCGTCCAAAGCATTAGTTGGAGTAGATGGAAGACTCATATCCACGCCGGTGGGAAGTTACACGGTTTCGGTGGAAACGGAATCATTGAATTTTATTATACCGGTTTGAGTTTATACCGGTGAGTCCTAAATAATTCTCCTTCGTACGTAGACTATTGTTCTTAAACAATAGCCACGCAACCTGGGAAGTCAATTTTTAGAACCCACCTTAAACGTATAATTTGAAAAAAAAGCATCAGAAAAATGATAAAGATTGGAGATAAAGTAAGATTTCTCAGTGAGACAGGCGGTGGTCGTGTTGCCGGTTTCAAAGGTAATAATATTGTATTGGTGGAAGACGAGGATGGATTCCAGATACCAACTCCTATCAGCGATGTTGTCGTTACTGGAGACGGGCATGAGTACAATACCTCAAATATGGTAAAGGCAAAATCGGCGAATGCCCCGAATACCCCATTGTCGGGAAATTCTGTAAAGGCCAAGTTGAACAGTTTCGAGGAAGATACACAGGAAGAGGAAGATGAAATAGAAATATCCGATCTTGCCATTACCTTCAAGCAGCCTGTAGAAGAACGTAAAGGCGGAAATATGCTCAACTGTTTTCTTGCCTTTGTTCCAGTGAATATCAAAGATTTTTCAAACACAAATTTCGAATGCTTTTTTGTCAATGACAGTAATTACTATGTGCAGTATATCTATTTGATGGCTGAGGGTGCAACATGGAAATTGCGTTCCTCCGGTGAGGTTGAGCCCAACACAAAGACTTTCATTGAAGAATTCGGACACGATGCGCTTAATGATTTTAATCGGGTCGCAGTGCAGATGATAGCCTATAAGCGTGACAAGAATTTTATCATCAAACCAACAATAGAGGTTCAGTTCAGAATAGAGCCCATAAAATTCTACAAATACCATGCATTTTCAGTAAATGATTATTTTGAGAATCCTGCATTGTTGTATCCTATTGTTGAAAACGACCGACCTGCGCGCTCACTTGTGATTGACCCCTTGAAACTGAAACAGGAGATGTACTCTTCCGCACCTTCAGGGGCAGAGGATAGCAGAGGAATAAAACCGGAGAGTTCTCACAAAGCGACAAAAAGAAACAGCGGCAAAGATAATTTGTTGGTCGTTGACTTACATGCGGACAAATTACTTGATACAGTAGCCGGAATGGGGACTGCTGATATTCTGAACTATCAGTTGAGCAAATTCAGACAAATTCTTGAAGAAAACAAAACAAAGAAAGGAAAACGGATCATATTTATACATGGAAAAGGCGAGGGTGTTCTACGTCATGCCATAATCAGCGAACTTCGCTACAAGTATAAGTCGTACACCTTCCAGGATGCATCGTTTCAGGAATACGGATATGGTGCGACACAAGTTACCATCAAGTAAATACGTAAAAAACGATCTTGATAGATTTTTGAAAAGTATCAAAAAGAAAAAGCATCATCGTCAAAATATTTAACGCGGTGCATGGAATATTAAAACAAGCCTAAAGCAAAAAGACAATGAACTACGGATATATTACTATTTCTGCAGGTATTCCTTCTGTGCGCGTAGCCGATACAGACTATAATATCAAGCAAATAGAGAGTATGACTGCGCAGGCAGAAGGCAGAGGTGCCGAAATAATCGTTTTTCCAGAGTTGTCGGTTACTGGTTATACTTGTCAGGATCTTTTCTATCAGCAGACCCTTCTCGACCAAGCAGAACTTGCAATCCTGCATTTACTCAATTTTTCCAGAAAACTGGATATCATCATTATTGTCGGGTGCCCCGTTTCCGTAGGAGGAATATTGCTAAACTGTGCAGTTGTATTACAGCATGGAAATATTTTGGGTATTGTTCCCAAAACATATCTACCCAATTATGGAGAATTCTATGAGAAAAGATGGTTCTCTTCCTCACGGGATATCTCGGAAACAAAGATACGGTTTGCCGGAAATCAGATCACCATATCCTCGTCTCCTCGTCTGTTCAAGACTTGTGACGGTGTATGTTTTGGCATAGAGATATGTGAAGACCTTTGGTCGCCAACGCCTTGTAGCAATACGCTTGCATTGGCTGGTGCAGATGTTATCTTCAATCTTTCAGCATCTGATGAACTTATCGGCAAGCATCAATATCTGAAAAGTCTTGTTGCTCAGCAAAGTGCACGTCTTATATCTGGATACGTATATTGTGGATGCGGATTCGGTGAGAGTACCCAAGATGTGGTCTATGGCGGCAATGTGCTGATATATGAAAATGGTGTGGCTGTTGCCGCTTCAAAACGTTTTTCTCATAAAGAGCAATTGCTCGTCACACAGTTGGATATAGAAAAATTGAGAGTGGAGCGCCGACGCAACACATCTTTTTCTGTTGCGCAACAAGGTATTTCCGCGGACATCGTTCCAACGGAAGCGGTTAGTCCAAAGGATTTCAATTTGCTGCGTGAGATTGAGCCATACCCATTTATCCCCAAAAGCAAAGACATGAGCGAGAGTTGCGAGGAGATACTTTCTATACAGACCAGCGGTCTGGCCAAGCGTATCGTTCACACTCATAGCCGACACGTCATTATTGGTATAAGTGGGGGGCTCGATTCTACCCTGGCCTTGTTGGTATGTGTGAAGGCTTATGATAAATTGGGAATGGATCGTCGCGATATAATAGGAGTGACAATGCCAGGCTTCGGTACAACCGACCGTACCTACAATAATGCCATCTTACTGATGAAAAGCCTTGGTGTGACCATTCGGGAAATAAGCATTGCGAAAAGTGTATTGCAACATTTTGAGGATATCGGGCATAACGTGGAGATACATGATACCACCTACGAAAATTGCCAGGCGCGCGAGCGAACACAGATATTGATGGACCTAAGCAATCAACTTGGCGGACTTGTTATAGGTACTGGCGATCTGAGCGAATTGGCTTTAGGGTGGGCTACTTATAATGGTGACCATATGTCAATGTATGGAGTCAATGCAAGTGTTCCCAAAACGCTCATCAAGTATCTTGTGCAATACGTTTCCGAAACCATCGATGATGAAACATCGCGTCGAACGCTGACAGATATTATCGACACCCCGATAAGTCCGGAACTTATACCTGCAGACGAGAATGGGGAAATCAAGCAGAAAACAGAGGATTTGGTAGGTCCCTATGATTTGCATGACTTTTTCCTTTACCATTTTCTCAGATTCGGTTTTCATCCGGCCAAACTGTTTATGTTGGCAAGGGCTGCATTCCCGATGGAAAAATTCTCGGACGAGACCATCAAGCATTGGTTGAGTGTGTTTATCCGTCGCTTTTTTGCCCAACAGTTCAAACGCTCTTGTTTGCCCGACGGTCCGAAAGTCGGAAGTGTCAGCCTAAGTCCTCGTGGGGATTGGAGAATGCCGTCAGACGCATCTTCTGCTGTGTGGGCAACTGAGTGTAGTAGACTATGATTTATGAGCAAAATTGTAAGCGCATGCATATACCAATAGATTATATCACTCCGTCAGATAACGAGGCGCAACCGCCTCGTTATCTGAAATATGTAAGCCCCGAAAAGGCGGATGACTTGTATGAGCAAATCTTAGATATCCTCGTTATAAAAAAGCGTTACCGCGATTGTCAGTATTCTGCAAAGAAATTGGCTGACGACCTTGGAACGAATACGCGATATATATCTATTGTTCTCAATACGCGGTTTCATGCCAACTACAATACGGTTGTCAATAAACTACGGATAGACTTTGCGCGGTCTATTCTCACAGACAAACGCTACCAGGATCTGAAGATGGAGGATATAGCCTCACTTTCTGGTTTTTCCAATCGCCAGTCATTTTATACTGCATTCAACAGATTTGCCCAAATGTCGCCGGTAGAGTATCGCAAGAAAAATAATTGGTGAAATGCATTTTGTCATTGATAGATGCTTTGCAAACTGTTCCTTCATCTTTGCCATATCAGTATATTTTAGTAATTTTGCAGTTCCGTATTAAAAGCGGTCCCTATATTGTAGGATAACAGAAATATGCAAAGCGAAAATACTCATATGTTGAATGCTTGGACGGAAATAGAGTACTCCCCGGCATGTAAGAATCCTTATTTGGAATTTCCCTTTTTTGTCCCTGGTGAAACATCTATATACCTGTGTAGAAAAGACGGGTCAAGAGAGAAGCAACCATTGACTTTTGTCGTATTCAAGGAAAAAAATTCTCCAAACGATGATGATTGGGAGGATGACCCTATGGTCGGCCCAATACAGATCTTGGCTCTTGGAGATGATGATGAAGAGGTAGAACCTGTAGATTCTTGGTGTCTCAACATGTCTCCAGTGGATTTCGTCACCGTAAAGGACGAGGATGATACGACTATCACGTTTTCTATAAAATGGCCATTTGGTGATGTCGCTATCGAGAAGTCGGTAAAAGATCCGGATGACGACGTATTCACGCTGCAGAAGGAGGATATCTCTGAAGCCGGAATTCGATGCACCGTTTCCGTTAGACGATTGAAAAAGTCGTATGATTTGACCATCAAATTGCCATACGTAGGATTTGCCATATATGATAAGGATGGCAATCTTCAAACGGGTGACGTCGAAATCGCGCAGACTGAAATAGATGATTTCAAGTATTCATTTGTCGGTAATGCCCAAAACGACAGATTTTCTATATCCTTGGATGAAAACAAGTTGAATTATCTTTGTGTGCTACGCGATGACAATATGCTGGCAATAAGAGATATGCGTGAGAAATTGTCTTTTGTTACGGAGTTGCCTGCAGAAGGAGCGCTTGGCGATCTGCTTATGAAGGCTCATACGGCACTGGTCAAGAACAAAAATCACAGATGGCGCATTGCAGTAAAAGGGGATACGGTACAGCATGATACCGAACTTGAGTGTGATCCCGTGTCTTTGGTACGGCTTGCCTACCAAGAGTATGCGCTTGGCTGTAATGATGAAGAGGACGTTTTGATACAACGTCTTGTCAATTTGGAACAACGTCTATATTTCCAATGGTTCTGGCTCAAGGAGGAAGATTGGAATGTCGAAAATCTGAATGGCCTATTGTCGGTACCTAATGATACTCAATCGGAGGAGATGATGGAAGTTGCTCTCAAGTACAATCAATTTGAGACCTTTCTTCATCGACTGATGGCCCATTCCTACGTGAGCAAAAAACCACTGCAGGGTGATCAGTTGCAGGCAAGGAACAACAAAAGAAAGATTGCGCGCTGTGCAAAACATATCCTTTCACATCAGAATGGAACGGAGGATATATGGAAACTCACATCCGAAGAGCGCCTGGAGATACTTTCGCTATTTGGTATCTTCCATCGTGAGTTTACAGAGATGCTTGAAAAACTGCGGGACGAGCAATAAGGTTTCTGTAATGTCTCCCGTATAGATACCATGATACGCCACAAAGGAAATGATTTATTTCTTTTGTGGCGTATTTTCGCTTTGTCAACCTTCGAAACTCAATTTGTCTAAGCGGTCTCGAAGAATAGGTGCTTTCGATTTGGTAATGCCTAATTTTATTTCACAAGTATTGTCGTAGTTTTGTGACAGAATTCTCGGACCCATATCTTTGATGACGCGCATTACTGAGTTCATCATAGGGTAGGGGAAGGAGAAGGAAACGACCTCTTCCACCTGGCATGTCACTATGTTGGCTTTTTCCAGTGCATCCTCTGCAGCAGTCCGGTAGGCGACAATGAGTCCTCCCGTGCCCAAGTTTACACCGCCGTAATAGCGTACAACAATGACGAGGACATTTGTCAGTTCCCGTTTGTTGATTTGTCCTAAGATCGGTTTCCCCGCTGTGCTGCTGGGCTCGCCGTCGTCATTTGCCCGAAAGCGTTTTCTGTCGGCATCCAGCACATAGGCATAGCATACATGGCGTGCGTCGTAATACTTTTTCCGGTATTGCGCTACTATTTTGTGTATCTCTTCTTCACTTTCCGCGCGCATTGCAAATGCGAAGAATTTGCTCCTTTTCTCACTATAAAAGCCCTCGGAAACGTCGTTTCCGAGGGTTTTGTATTCGTCTATGATATCATCCATCTTTTATGTCAACTTATGAATGACAAGGCCAGACCGGAGTTTTGGTTCAAACCACGTCGCTTTGGGCGGCATGATTTTACCCGTGTCTGCAATATTCATGATCTGCTGCATAGATACTGGATATAATGCTAAGGCTAATGCCATCTCTCCGCTGTCTACCCGGTTTTTCAATTCCTTCAATCCGCGCAAACCGCCTACGAAATCAATCCTCTTGTCAGATCTCAGGTCTTTGATGCCAAGAATTTTATCGAGTATGAGTTTGCTGGAGATGTCCACATCCAACACACCGATGGCGTCGTGCTCATCGTATGTACCAGAACGGGCGGTCAGACTGTACCATTTGTGGTCTATGTACAAAGAAAAATTGTGAAGACCTGTAGGACGGTATTCAGCATCTCCCTTCTCCTCAACGATAAAGTCTTGACTCAGCCGT
Source organism: Lachnospiraceae bacterium (assembly GCA_963604975.1). Taxonomy (GTDB): domain Bacteria; phylum Bacteroidota; class Bacteroidia; order Bacteroidales; family Bacteroidaceae; genus Prevotella. Next base: position 10,072 of record CAVCSC010000056.1, read on the forward strand.
TCGAGGAATTGCGAGAGCGTCAACCCATTCAAATCTTTGACTACACGATTGTAATCCAAAATTGTAAGTTGGGATGCCGGGAAGCATACCGCCATGAAGTAGTTGTATTCTTCTTCTCCTGTATGCTCTGGATTCTGTTGCGCCTTTTCTGCGCCAACAAGAGCTGCAGCTGCGCTACGGTGATGGCCGTCTGCTATGTACAAGGATGGAATACGCTCAAACTCATCGGTGATGTTCCGAATGTCTATTTCGTCGCTTACAACCCAAAACTGATGTCTGAAGCCATCGCCAGGAGCGATAAAGTCGTATGTCGGCTTTTGAACCGTTACTGTGGATATGATTCCTGCTAAAGTTTCATTGTCTGGGTAGGCCAAAAATACGGGCTCTATATTTGCGTCACAGACGCGTACATGCTTCATCCGGTCTTCTTCTTTGTCGCGCCGGGTAAGTTCATGCTTTTTGATGTTCCCATTCATATAGTCCCATACGTATGCGCCTACAACCAGGCCATACTGGGTGTGCCCATTCATTGTTTGGGCATAGACGTAATATGACTCTTTTGAGTCTTGCACAAGCCAACCGTTCTCTTGGAATTTCTTGAAATTCTCGGTTGCCTTGTCGTAGACATCCTCATCATATTCGCATTTCCCTATCTCAAAGTCTATTTCCGGTTTTATGATGTGGTAGAGACTCTTTGCATTTCCCTTGGCTTCGCAACGGGCCTCTTCACTGCTGAGTACATCATAAGGTCTTGACTCCACCTGCTCTACGATATCTTGTGGTGGCCGCAATCCTCGAAATGGTTTTATCTTTGCCATAAGATGCCTTTGTTATAAATTGGACGAAAACAGGTTTATCGGTTGACTTGATATTTTGTGCATCCTTCGCTGAAGAAGGCGTTTATCTGGTTTGCTGCAGCAAGTCCTGCATTGGTATTGGCTTCAGACGTTTGAGCGCCCATCTTCTTTGGCGTGGCGAAGTAGCGTCCTTCTAATTTCTGAAACTCGCTGTCTGCGTCGGGCATGACGTCTGTAATGTATTTCAGGTCTTCGCGTTCGCGCAGAACAGACAACAAACCGTCCTCGTCTATGACTTCCTTCCGGGCGGTATTTACAAGTATGGCACCTTTTTTCATTTGTGATACCAGTTTCTCTCCGATGCTTTTCTTTGTCTCTTCTGTTGCGGGAATGTGCAATGAGACGACATCGCAAGTAGAGAACAATGCCTCCATGTCTTCTACTGCTTTTGCTCCATTGGCTTCTATCACATCGGCCGGGCAATATGCATCGTAGGCGAAAACGTCCATGCCAAATCCCTTGGCTATGCGGGCTACATTTCTTCCGACATTTCCGAAGGCAAGAAGTCCCAACTTTTTTCCCTTGAGTTCATGACCGGATTTTCCGTTATAGAAATTACGCACGGCGTATACCAAGAGTCCGAAAACCAACTCTGCTACCGCATTTGAATTTTGTCCAGGCGTATTCTCCACTACGATGCCTTTTTGTTTGGCACATGCAATGTCGATGTTGTCGTATCCGGCACCCGCCCGGACAATGATTTTCATCTTTGGGGCGTGATCTAAAACATCTTGGGTGATTTTGTCAGAACGCACAATCATGGCTTCTGCGTCTTCTACAGCATGTAGCAAGTCGTCGTGGACTGTATATTTCTCAAGTAGGATGACATTATGCCCGGCTTCCTCCAATGTCGTCTTTATGCCATTGATGGCAGAAGGGGCAAACGGCTTTTCTGTTGCAACAAGTACTTTCATATGTATCGAGATTTTTGTTGTATGCTCAATGCGTCTTTTCAAAATCTTGCATGCATTCTACGAGTGCATGTACTCCTTCAATGGTTTGCGCATTGTAGCAACTTGCACGAAAACCACCGACTGAGCGGTGTCCCTTGATGCCGACCATCCCTTGGGAGGTGGCATACTCAAGGAACGGCTTTTCCAAATCCTTGTATTCCTCGGCCATCACAAAGCAGATGTTCATCACCGATCGGTCCTCCTCGTTGACGACAGATTTGAACAGTTTGTTGCGCTCTATCTCTCCATATAGTATTTCTGCACGCATGTGTGCGTGTTTGTCCATTTCTTCCACACCGCCATTCTTCTTTAGCCATCGAAGTGTTTCGAGTGCGGAATAGATAGGCACAACGGGAGGGGTGTTGAACATGGATCCTTTTGCCACATGGGTCCGGAAATCCAACATGGTTGGTATCGTACGCGAGACATGGCCGAGTGCGTCATCTTTCACGATAACCAATGTGACACCTGCCATCGCCAGATTCTTTTGGGCACCGGCATATATGCAATCGTATTTGGAAACATCTACCGGGCGGCTGAAAATATCGGACGACATGTCTCCAATCAGCCTTACCGGAACTTCAATGTCTGTCCGAATCTCGGTGCCATATATCGTGTTGTTGGTTGTCACATGCAGATAGTCCAAATCAGCGGGACATGTCCATCCTTTGGGAATGTATGAGTAGTTGTCGTCTGCAGAAGAGGCTACCTCTATCGTTTCACCGAATAGTTGTGCTTCCTTCATCGCTTTCTTTGCCCATGTACCTGTATTCAGATAGCCGGCCTTATTTACCAAAAAGTTGTATGGAACCATGCAGAATTCCAAGGACGCGCCACCTCCCAAAAAAAGTACCGAATATCCCGATGGAATGGAGAGCAATTCTTTGATGAGGGCAACGGCCTCATCTACTACAGGTTGGAAGTCCTTAGCCCGATGACTTATTTCCGCCAACGAAAGTCCCGATCCATTGAAATCGAGGATTTGCTTTGCCGTATTTTCAATCACCTCTCTTGGCAGCATCGATGGACCTGCATTAAAATTATACTTTTTCATAGGCATTTGATTTTATAATGGATGTCTATAATGGATGTCTGATAGCGAAATTACGATATAATTTTGAATTTTACAAGTATTTGATAGAATATTTATGCAGTGTTGTTGAACTTGTTGAAATAGGGTAGTGAGATGGATTGGAATGTGAAGAAGCACTTATCACGGTGTCAGTGTAAGTCGTCTGATCGTACATGGGCCTCTGTATTGTCCCTACAAGGCCCGTGTACGGTCGCTACAAGGCCCTTGTACGGCCAGTACAAGGCCTCTGTAGTGATGATACAAAGTCCTTGTACAAAATATATGGATAGCAAAGTTGCTTCAGTTTGTCAAGGCCATCCTTGTCGCCCCGCAATTTGCCCATACCCTTATTCCCCTCTACAACGTCGTGCCGTCCCATCTGCTCCGTCCGCTTCCTCCTCGGCGAATTAAAAGTTTGGCGGCGCCAAACCTCGGGTTTCGCGCCGCCAAACTTCAAGAAAAGATCAGGGTAAAGCAGTCCCCACATTATGCCCCCAACCTCTTTGCTGACCTCCGTGCTCCTGAAGCAGGGAGTGTGGGCGTTGAAGACACCAACGAGGTCGGCAAGGTAGATGGAGAGGGATGTTGAGGATGAACTTGCGGTCAATGAGGTCGCAGGCGGAATCCCGTCATACGCCACCGTGTTTACAAACTGCATTGAGGTCAAGCCTGTGACAGATAACGGCGTATTTCACTCCGATGTGTGGGCCAGCATTGTCATCGCCAGATTGACAGGGTGCGCTTACAACCGCCTCCCACCATTGGGCGCGGCAGACACCAAGGTTCAGTATGCCGGAGCAAACACAGGTGCCGACATCAGTTGTGTTTACACCTTCCGTGTTAACAAAAATCGCCTTCTCGCGTTCTTCCATTGGAACGTGCCGAAGGCCTGACTATTTCCACAAAACAGGCGGGCCGCACATACGGCCTGCTTACTACAAAATTGTTCAACCATCAAAACAAAATGAATTATGCACAACAGACTATTTGAAATCCGCAACGGCAAACCGTTCACAGAGGAAGAAATCATAATGGGCATAGCCCCCATAGAGGATTGCTTTGACACCCTTCATGCAACAGGCGCAGACTACGTCGTCCCGTCAGAATTCAGTCGTGAGTCCGACCTTGAGTTCCTCGACAATCTCCCGTATGGCGTTCTTGTGCGCGACGGCGAAAAACTCACGTTCTCACAGTCTGCCTACGACAACTATGTCGAAGGCTATATCAACAAGATCAAGGCGTTGGCCGCAGAAATCACACCCTACAATTTCTACCCCACAAAGTCGACGAGCCTCATCCGTCTTGCCGAGTTCCGGCCAATCTTCGCAGACACCTATGTGTACGATGTCGATTCCGAGGAATTGATGCCTATTTTCGAGTTCCTCATGGCCTCCGGTGAGTACCTTGACAAGTGCAAAAACCGCACTTTCTACATCGGTAAAATCTACGACGTTCACTGGTAATTTTTCTGTTAAGAATCCTAAACAAAAGCCCCTTTTCTCAGGGGTTTTTACTAACTTTATAAACCCTTAGAATATGACAAAAAAACTCGTTTCCGCACAAGACATTCTTGCGGAGAAAGGGTATGTCTTACCCAAGTTCGACACCGACGGATTCAACAATGCCGTCATTGAGTACTTCCGGGCGAATGGGCCAGAGGCAGAACTCATCATCCGTTCTCGGCGGTTCGTCGAAAACCCCAAGAAATACCCTCCTTGTGGATGGCTGGACTTCACGACGTGGGACGAAAACCTCGAAGTGTTGGTCAAGATATGGTATCTACGAGAACTCGTTGCCTATAAACATTTCGATACTCCACGCAGTCATTATATAGATGACTACAAGCGGGTAGTCAAACGTGACCCATGTATCTATGTCGACGAGCCCTTCTGCAAAAACGCAGTCCACATGCTCGCCATCATGCAGGGATTTGTCGTCAAGTCCCGCCGGAGAAAAGGAATGCGCGAGTACATTGTTTCACTGCTTTAACAAGACAAAAGTATGACAGAGTCCAATTACAAACTCTACTACAGTACGGCTTGTGACAGCGTCTGTTTAGCCGCTTTCGCCACGTTGCCGGAGGCCAAATACCAAGCAGTAATCCGTCTTCGAGTCCACGATCTCGTTGGTAATTACCCAAGTCCGTCAGAAGACGTGTTCCGGTCAGCGTGCTAAGCGCGTCCCCGTGCAGTCCGTTGCCCTTACAGACGAGGAGATAGCGCGTATACACAATTACTCCCCGCGCAGCCGCGCGTCACGTCACGTCAAGCGTATATTCATGCTTGAATGCCTCTGCGGAGCCCGTGTGTCCGACTGTCTGCGGTTGTCTACAAGCAACCTCGCACGAGACGGTCGAACCATTACCTACGTCGCCATCAAGACACAGTCAGAGGTGACGGTGCCGGTTCACCCTTGGCTACCGCTATACCTCGAACGGTCATCGCCGCGTGAGCCGGAAAGCGTGTCGCAGGTCACTTATATTAGCGTCATACAGGACATTTGCAAAGCCTGCGGCATTGACACCCCAAGCAAGGTGTTTCAGGCCGGCAGACAGCGCACTGGGCCCAAATGGAAGTTCGTGACGACCCACACCGGCCGTCGGTCCTTCGCAACAAACCTGTCACTCAAAGGCCTCTCTCTCGAACAGATAGCCATCTGTATGGGCCATCTGTCAGGGAACGTTCCGAACATCACGATGACGCAACGGTACATCGTCGGCCGCATACCGCTTGACGCTGCCACCTTCCGGGCATTCCAGATACCCGGAGCAGAGCAAGCAGCAGCCGAACACCTCGCATACAACGAGCCGGTTGCCAACCTTGACCAAGACGATGATGACGAGGAAGAATGCTTTCTCCCGGCCACAACACCTGGCCACACGTTACACCTGAACTAACTTTTTAATCCCTTAAATAATGTTTATTTGATGACCCTAATGATCCATACGGCATCTTACTCGAAAGCCGTATCACGAAAAAGTACGAAGATCTCTTCAACGAATGCCTCATCGCCGCAGCACGTGGCGACTACGAGAAGTTCCCCAACTCTAACTTTGCAGAGGATTGCGACGTAGTCGCATAAATATCAAAAAAAGACA
>CAVCSC010000057.1:0-15603 GCA_963604975.1 Lachnospiraceae bacterium
TCCCGTCTACCAGTATGAGATCAACCTCGACGAGGCAGCCACCGCTCCCGGTGTCTACACGATGACCATCCCCGAGGGCTACTTCATCGATGCCGAAGGTGAGTCTGTAGCCGGTGCCACCATCACTTGGACCATCGACAGTGCAACCGGCATCAACGGCATCACCGTGACGACGGCCGACGGCAAGGCATACACCATCAATGGCGTGCGTGTCGATGCCAAGACCGCCAAGGGCATTGTCATCATCGGCGGCAAGAAAGTCGTGAAGAAATAACGCAAGTGCAGTCTCATCGTCAGACTGCTCTTGATGTCCCTACTGAGGGGCGAATATACAAAAGAGCGTAGAGGCCCAGCCCCTACGCTCTTTTGTGTTTAGCGACGGTAATATAATCACAAATTCAATTCGCATTTTGAACACCCCACCTCTGGTGCCGGCCCTGGTCCATCTTGCGTTATTCCGTCTTGATACTCTCGACCGGATTGCTTGTGGCCACATGCCAGCATTGTGCGGTGACGGTGAGGAGGACGGTGGTGGCGACGAGGGCGAAGGCCAAGGGGAAGAGCCACCATGGAATGGGGGTGTGCTCGGTGAAGGCCTGCAGCCACTGGCGACTCAGCCAGAGGGCGAGGGGTACGGCGACGGCGAACGAGAGGGCGAGGGACAGGATGTAGCGGGCGGCGAAGAGGCGCACGACCTGGCCTACGGTGCTGCCCATGACCTTGCGTATGGCAATCTCTTTGCGGCGGTATTCGGTCTCGAACATGGTCAGGCAAAAGACACCGATGAGAGTGATGATGATGCTGATCAGGGCAAACATCTTGACCTGTGCGATGAAGCGGAACTCGTCGACGTAGGTGTTTTGCAGGACGTCGTCGAGGAAGCGTACGTCGTAGGGTTGCGAGGGGTCGAGGCGCGCGAGGGTCTCGACTATCTTGCGCTTGGCCTCAATCTTGTCGTAGCCCTTGGCGGTGCGTACAAACATGCGGCCGGCATTGTCGCCCCACGATGCCATGTCGGGTCCCGGTATGACGAAGGCGGCACAGGCACTGGTATTGTCCTTGCGTATAGAGTAGAGGCGGAAATTATCGCACACACCCACGACGGTGTAGTTCTGTCCGTTGCTCTTGCCCGATAGCAAATTTTCGCCGGTGCGTATCCAGTTGTACTTCTTCGTCATGTTGCGGTTGACGATATAGGCCCCTTTCTGCTTGTCAGCCTCCTTGAAGGTGCGGCCCTGTATGATTCTGATGCCGACGGTCTGTGGATATTCGGCATCGCAGACCAGGGCAGCGTAGGACACGACGTAGTTGTCTTGCTGGCGTCCCCAACTCATGTACATGTCTGAGGCACCGATGGTAGACTGCGCGTAACCTACATGGGTGACGAAGGGCAGGCGTTTCAGTTCAGTGCGTATGGCCTCCTTCTTGCCCATGGCATCGGGCGAGAGGGCGGTGAAGAACACCTCGTCTTTGTCAAATCCGTAGTCGCTGTGAAAGATGTAGTGTGACTGTGCCGTCATCACGCCGACATAGACGACAAGCACGAAGGCGATGCAGAACTGCACGGTCATGATAGCCATGCGTAGACGGCGGCCACGGGGAGACAGTCCGAAAGAGCCCTTGAGTACCAGTGCCGGGGTGAACGAGGTGCTGTAGACTGCCGGCACGATGGCCGAGAGTGCACCTACAGCGAGTGCGGTAAGGGCGGTGCCGACGGCGAGCAGTGGGTTGTCGGCGAAGGCGATGCTGCCCGAGACGAGTTGCATGCAGTCGGCATTGTGGGCGAAGGCCAGCACGAGTGCGGCACCGATGGCGGTGCCCACGGCACTGATGACGACATTCTCAAGCACGATGCCCAGTCGCAGGCGGGCGACGGAGGCCCCCATGACGCGCCGTGTGTTGATGCCGCGTATGCGTATCGGGATTTCGGAGAGGGTGAAGTTGAGCAGATTGAGCAGGGCGAAGAGAATGACGGCAATGGCCGACACGGTGAGTACGCCGACGATGTTGCGGTTGCCCTTGTCATAGGGTGAGACGCCCGAGAAGTAGGTGTCGTCGACGGAGTTCAGCCGGAAGGACAAGTTGACTACTTTGTCGAACTCCTTCTCGTCTTTCGGGTCGATGCCGTAGCTCTTCATCACCTGTTTCTTCAAGGATCGTACGGTCTGTGTAGGGTCTGTGCCCGGGGCGAGCCGGGCATAGATGCAGTAAGCCCACTCCTGGGGATTGTCCCGGTTTTCGTCGCCGAGATTCTCGTAGATGTCGCTGGCGAAAGTGTTGTTGGCGGGCAGGTCTTCGCATACGCCGACGACGGTGAAGGTGACCTCTTGTCCATGGTATGTAGGTCGCGTATAGGTACGGCCGGTGGCCTCCTCGGTGCCGAAGAGACGGCGGGCAGCACTGCGGGTGATGATCGACGTGGTCTCTCCCACCCAGTCTTTGATGCTGCCGCTGACGAGGCGGGCCCCGAAGAAGTCAGGTCCGGGCTGGCTGATAGACATGATGTGCATGTCGGTCTTGCGGTTGCCGTTGCTCACGGTGGAGATGTTGTTGTCGATGGAGGTGGTCAGCGTCTTCTCTACCTGCGGAATGTCAGCCAGGAGGGTTTCCGTCGGACGCGAAAGCAAGATGCTCCAGTCCTCGTCTATCATGTTGGAGTGCATCTCAAGCCGGTAGGTACGGCTGTGGTCGGGTATGGAGTGGTTGTAGGTGCGGTTGTATACGACCTGCGTCATGAACAGGTAGAAGGCTGCCATGGCCACGCCCAGTCCGGCCAGATTGAGCAGGGTGGCCACTTTGTATCGGCGGCAGAGGTATATCAGGCTTTTCATCATTGTTGTTCGTTTTTCTTTAGGCGTGTTCTGAAAATTCCACGCATTGCTGTATATATTTTCACCGTCACTTTTAGTCGGCGTTGTCGACGACCTGTCCGTCGAAGAGGCGGATGATGCGGGTGGCCATAGCAGCGTCGTGTTGCGAGTGGGTCACCATGACGATGGTGGTGCCTTCGGCATTGAGGCGGGAGAGGAGTTGCATGACGGCGAGTCCGTTTTTGGAGTCGAGGTTGCCGGTAGGTTCGTCGGCGAGTATGAGTTTGGGTTTTCCGACGACGGCCCGTGCGATGGCCACGCGCTGCTGCTGTCCGCCAGAGAGTTGCTGGGGGTAGTGTTTGGCGCGCTGGCTGAGGCCCACCTTGCGCAGTATCTCGGTGACGCGCTCGCGCCGTTCGGCCTTGGGTGTGCCGAGGTAGCGCAGTTGTAGGTCGATGTTCTCCTCGACGGTCAGTTCGTCGATGAGGTTGAAACTCTGGAAGACAAATCCGATGCGTCCCTTGCGGTAGGCAGTGCGTTGCTTCTCTTTGAGGTGTCCCACCTCCTCGTTGTCGAGGAAGTATTGGCCGGAGTCGGGGTTGTCGAGTAGTCCGAGGATGTTGAGCAGGGTAGACTTGCCGCATCCGCTGGGGCCCATGATGGCCACAAATTCGCCGTCCTCCACTTCGAGGCTTACTCCGTTGAGGGCTATGGTTTCGACTTCTTCCGTACGGAAGGTTTTGGTGATGTTGTCAATCTTTATCATGTCTGTAGGTATTTTTTTTATTTGATGATGAGTACGTCGTTGTCTTTGAAGGCTTCGTAGCCGCTGGTGATAACACGTTCGCCCGGTTCGAGACCGTCGGTCACCTCGTAGTACTGCGGGTTTTGCCGTGCGATGGTGATGTTGCGGCGGTAGGCTTTGTGTCCCGACTTGTCGACGACGAATATCCAGTTGCCGCCGGTGGTCTGGAAGAAAGTGCCTCGGGGTATGAGTACGGCCTGTCCCGATTTGCCGAGTTGCAGGTCGATGTAGCAGGTCTGTCCGCTGCGTAGGGCACTGGGCTTTTCGCCGGCGAAGACAAAGTCGGTGCGGAAGTATCCGTCCTTCACTTCGGGGTAGACCTTGCGGAGGCGCAGCAGGTAGGTCTTGCCGTCGCGGGTGAGGGTGGCGGTGAGGCCCGGCCGTACGCGGTCGATGTAGTGTTCGTCGATCTTGGCTTCGATCTTGAGGTCGGAGAGGTCGTTGATCTGTCCGATGTTTTGTCCGGCGGTGATGCTCTGTCCGAGAGCGGCGTCGAGCAGTCCGAGTTCGCCGTCGATGGTCGACCGCACTTCGAGTTTGTCCTTGCGTTGGCGCACGAGGAGCACGTTGCGGCGCATGTTGTCAAGGTTGTCGCTCATCTGGTCCATCTGCACCGTGCGGTAGATGCTGTCCTGTCGCAACCGTTGAGAGATGAGGCGTTGCTTCTTGCGGGCCAGTTCGTAGTCTTCCTTGCTCTGGAGGTAGGTCTCGCGGCTGACGAGATGTTCGGCGAAGAGCCGCTGGTTCTGCTGATAGGCCCGCTGCTTGCGTATGACATCCATGTCGAGCGAAGCCTGTTCGGTGCGGTTGTTGAGGCGGTCTTGCTGCATGGTGACCTGCGTGTTGCGCAGCAGGTTCTGCTTCTCGGCCAGTTCGGCTTCGGCATTGAGTATCTGTAGGTCGAGGTCAGAGTTGGTCAGGCGGAGTATCACGTCGCCCTTCTTGACGTGTGCGCCCTCCTCGACGACGCGTTCGCGTACGATGCCGCCCTCCTCGGGCGAGATCTGTACCACCTGTATGGGTACCACCTGTCCGCCGAGGTGCAGATAGTCGTCGAAGCGTGCGCGTACCACATCGCTCACGGTGATCTGCGATGCCTCGATTTTGGCCGTGCTGGCCATGTTGCTGAAGGCCAGCCATGCCAGCACGATGGTGGCAGCCGTGGCCGTGGCGATATGCAGGGCGTAGCGGCGCAGGAAGGGGCGTGGAGTGAGTTGTCTGTCCATAGTATTTTTTACAGTAGTGTTACAGTAGCGTGTTGTCCTTGTAGTATTGCAGGAGTTTGCGGTTGTACATGAGGGTGAGCCGGCTCTGCAAGAGGGCGGCGCGGCTCTGCAAGAGGGTGACGGTGGCGGTCTTCACGTCGATGGGCGAGGCCAGTCCTTCCTCATACTTGCGTATGGTGAGGTGGGCGGCGATGCTGTCGGCCTCTACCTTGGCGGCCATTTTTTGTGTCTCGCGGGCACTGTTGTCGACATCGGCCTGGCTCTCGGCGGCGAGGCGGTGCAGTTCGCTACGCTCGAAGGCGAGCGTCTCCTCGGCCTGTCGGAGAGCGGTACGGCTCTTGCGTATGGCCGAGACGGTGCGAAGCCGACTGAATATCGGTATGGAGAGGGTGGCGTAGACGTATTCGCCGGCGTTGTTGCGCATCTGGTCGGCGAAGCGGGTGTAGGCGCTGCCGTTCATGTTGCGATAGAACGAGGTCGATATGCCGGCACCGATGGAGAGGGTGGGCAGAAGCGCGCCGCGAGCGGCCCGGAGAGAGTATCGGGCCGCTTCGGCGGCTTCGGCGGCCTGTCTGACGCGCGGGTTGAGGTCAGACATGATACTGGCTGCTGGTGCTGTGTATGTGGCGGGTGTCTGGTCGGTTGTCGGCAGGGTGCAGTCGATGGCGAGCGAATCGCCGGCGGGGTAGTTCATGAGACTCTTGAGCGTCAGGCAGGCCTTGACCGTGAGGCTCTGCATGTGGGTCACCTCGTAGTCGTCGGCGGCGAGGGTGGCCTGCATCTGTGCCACGTCGGCATCGCTCTTCTGTCCCACCTCGGCCATGACCTCGGTCTGGTGGAGTAGGGCGCGGCTTTCCTCGCGCTTGCTCTCGGTCATGGCGACGGCCCCGTAGCAATACACGAGATCCATGTAGGCCTTGTATACCTTCAGTGCCACGTCGTCTTGGTTGGCTTGCAGTGCACTGCGTCCGGCCAGCACATTGGCCTTGACCATGCGCAGTTCGTTGTACCGCTGCAGTCCGTCGAACACTTTCAGCGATGCCTCCAGCGCATAACTGTTGTAGAACGTGCTCACATCGGTGTAGGTATTGGTCTCGGGGTCGATGGCGCGGCCGAAATTGAACTGCGTCCCGATACTTCCGCTCACCGACGGCAGATACTCGCCGATGGCCTGTGTGCGTGCAGCACGATAGTCGTCGAGGGCATACCGCTGCGTGGCTACGGTATGGGCGTGGTCTATGGCGTAGCGCATGCACCGCTCTACGGTCCACGGTTCGGCGGCCCTGATGCCCAAGGCGGTGGTGAGGAGTGCTATTATGATGAGGTATCTTTTCATGCTGTTTGCTGTTTCCGGATGCAAAATTAGGGCGAACGGTGCGTCCGCAATCCGGCGGAAAGGCACTAAAATGGCGTTTGTATGACAATCATACAGCGAGATGTATGAAAATCATACAGTGCCGGAGATAGGTTTTTTAGGCTTTTTCATTACCTTTGGCCGCAAACAAAGAAGGCGCCTTTTTTGTAACCTGCTTTTAATATACTTCTATAATACGTATACGATGAACACACTATCATACGGTACCCTCCTTGTCGTGGACGACAACCCGGCCATACTCACTGCCTTGAAGATTTGTCTTGGCGGTGTCTTCGCCCGTGTCGTCACGCTCGACAATCCCGACGGCCTGCTTGCGGCGCTGGCCAGTGAGACGCCCGACGCCGTGCTGCTCGACATGAACTTCTCTCCCGGGGTGAACTCCGGACAGGACGGCCTCTTCTGGCTCCGCACCGTGAAGAAACGCCACCCCGCTACGCCCGTAGTGCTGATGACGGCCTATGCCGACGTGCAACTGGCCGTGAAGGGACTGAAAAACGGTGCGGCCGACTTTGTCACCAAGCCGTGGGACAACGACGACCTTGTGCGCATACTCAAGGATGCCATCGACAAAAACCGTGAGGTGCTGCCGCTCGACCGTATCGAGGCCGACCATGTACGGCGTGCCGTGGAGCAGTGCAAGGGCAATATCAGTCAGGCCGCCGAGATGCTCGGCATCACACGCCAGACCCTCTATGCGAAAATAAGAAGATTGGAAATACAAGGAGAATGAGCATGGACAGTCACGCATCAGCATATATCGTGGCGGCCGTCCTTGCCGCCTTGCTCCTTGTCTTTGCCGGCTGGATGTGGCGCCACCAACGGTTGCTGGCCCGCCGTGCCTGGCTCATGCGCGAGGCCATACGCAATCGTGACTTCACCTTCCGTCTGCCCGTCAGAGGACTGCTCTTCGGCGAGCGGGCCCTGCAGGGTACGCTCAACGAGATGGGCGGCGACATCAGCCGGCTCATCTCCCAAAACGAGGTGGAGTCGTGGCAGCGGATCACCCGTGTGCTCACCCATGAGATTATGAACGCCGTAGCACCGATATCGAGCATCAGCCAGGCCTATCTCAGTCTGCCGCAGGTGAAGGGCACTCCCCTTGAGGAAGGCATGCGCGCCATCTACGATACCTGTGGGTCGCTCTCGGTGTTTGTCGACAGTTACCGCAAGATGACGCAGTTGCAGGTGGCCTCGCTCCAGGAGGTAGACCTCCGGGCCTTCGCCGACAGTATCGCCGCACTCTATCCCGATGTGGAGTGGCATGTGGAGACGCTCGCCGGAGAGACGCTCACGGCCGATGTCAACATGCTGCGGCAGGTGACGGTCAATCTGGTGAAGAATGCTGTCGAGGCCGGTGCTCACCGTATAGACCTGCGCAAGGATGCCGATGCGCCCCGCCTCCTTGTCAGCAACGACGGTGCCCCCATACTGCCCGACGTGGCACTGGAAATCTTCATACCCTTCTTCACCACCAAACCGACGGGGTCGGGCATCGGCCTCTCCCTCTCACGCCAGATGATGGTGGCGCAAGGCGGCGACCTACGCCTTGCCGCCACACCCGTGACAGGCTATACCGCCACGTTTGTGGCCGAGACGAAAGGGTAGGGGTAGGGTGTTCAGAATTGGCAAAAAGTGCGAGACCATCACCCCTACCTAAGGGGCTGGAGAATAGTTTCACGTTTTGCCAATTTTGCCCCCTCTATCCCTTCGGGGATGTATATTTAAGCATAGATTCTAAATCCGAAACTTGAGTCAAATAATTTAGAAAACCTACTTATTTCCCACTTTCGCCGCCTATTTGCCCTACCCGTTTGTATATCCGGGAAATTATTGTTAATTTTGAACGAATTATAAATATCGAATTATAAAAATGTGACGGGTATCGTAAATACCGCCCGCCAGGAAAAACGATAAAGGAGACAGGGGACATGAGTGACGAAACGAAAGACGATATTTTGCTTGAAGGCCAGGAGGCCAATACCACATCCGATGCGCAGGGTGCAGACGATGCAGTGACCGCTGCGCAGGATACACCCGAGGCAGGCGCGACAGACGAAGAGCAGTCTGCCGACGAGGAAGTGGCAGAAACTGCCGATACCGCAGAGGGACACAGCGACTACAAGCCGGTCAACCGGTTTGATGCCTCCGCCGTGCACCACCTCAGCGGCATGTATCAGAACTGGTTTCTCGACTATGCCTCCTACGTCATCCTCGAACGTGCCGTCCCCCATATCGGTGACGGACTCAAGCCCGTGCAGCGCCGCATACTCCACTCCATGAAGCGTATGGACGACGGCCGCTACAACAAGGTGGCCAACATCGTGGGCCACACCATGCAGTTTCATCCCCACGGCGACGCCTCCATCGGCGATGCCCTCGTGCAGATGGGGCAGAAAGACCTGCTCGTAGACTGCCAGGGCAACTGGGGAAACATCCTCACCGGCGACCGTGCCGCCGCCCCCCGATACATCGAGGCCCGCCTCTCCAAGTTTGCCCTCGACGTAGTGTTCAATCCCAAGACCACCGAGTGGCAACTCTCCTACGACGGACGCAACAAGGAGCCCATCACCCTTCCGGCCAAGTTTCCGCTGTTGCTGGCACAGGGCGCGGAAGGTATCGCCGTGGGTCTGAGTTCGAAAATCCTTCCCCACAACCTCGGCGAGATATGCGACGCCGCCATACACTATCTCCGCGGCGAGGAGTTCCACCTCTATCCCGACTTCCCCACAGGCGGCAGCATCGACGTGAGCAAGTACAACGACGGACAGCGTGGCGGCGTGCTCAAGGTGAGAGCCAAGATAGAGAAACTCGACCAAAAGACTATCGTCATCCGCGAGATACCCTTCAGCAAGACCACCACCACCCTCATCGACTCCATACTGCGTGCCATCGACAAAGGCAAGATCAAGGCCAAGAAGGTCGACGACAATACCGCCGCCGAAGTAGAGATACAGGTGCACCTCGCTCCCGGTGTCTCCTCCGACAAGACCATCGATGCCCTCTACGCTTTCTCCGACTGCGAGATCAACATCTCGCCCAACTGCTGCGTCATCGAGGACAACAAGCCCTGCTTCCTCACCGTCAGCGACGTGCTGCGCCACTCTGTCGACACGACAATGGGTCTTCTGCGCAAGGAACTTGAGATACGCCGCGGCGAACTCGAAGAGCAACTCTTCTTCTCGTCGCTCGAACGTATCTTCATCGAGGAACGCATCTACAAGGAGCGCAAGTTTGAGCAGAGCCAGTCGCAGGATGAGGCCGTCGCCTTCATCAGTATGAAACTTGAGCCTTTCCGCCAGCAGATATTCCAGGTGACCCTGTCCGCCAAGGACGGCGACATCGCACCGCGGACAGTGGAGTACACCTTCCACCGCGACATCACCCGTGACGACATCCTCCGCCTGCTCGAAATCAAGATGCAGCGCATACTGAAGTACAACAAGGACAAGGCCGACGAACTCATCGCCCGCATCAAGGCCGAGATCGCCGATATCGACAACGACCTGGCCCACATGGTCGACGTGACCGTACGCTGGTATACCTTCATCCGCGACAAGTACGCCCACGAGCATCCCCGCCGCACCGAGATACGCAGTTTCGACACCATCGAAGCCACCAAGGTCGTTGAGGCCAACCAGAAACTCTACATCAACCGGGCGGAAGGGTTTGTCGGCACCGGACTCAAGAAGGACGAGTTTGTGTGCAACTGCTCCGATATCGACGATATCATCGTCTTCTACAAGGACGGCAAGTACAAGGTGGTGCGCGTGGCCGACAAGATATTCGTCGGCAAGAACGTGCTCCATGTGCAGGTGTTCAAGAAGAACGACCGCCGCACCATCTACAACGTGGTCTACCGCGACGGCAAGAACGGCCCGGCCTACATCAAGCGATTCAACGTGACCACCGCCACCCGCGACCGCGAGTACGACTGCACCCAGGGTCTGCCCGGCAGCCGCATACTCTACTTTACGGCCAATCCCAACGGCGAGGCCGAGGTCATCAAGGTGACCCTCGAAGCCAACCCACGACTGAAAAAGATATTCATCGACCGCGACTTCTCCGAAGTGCTCATCAAGGGACGTGCCTCCAAGGGCAACCTCGTCACCCGCAATCCCGTACACCGTATCAGCCTCAAGAGTCGCGGACACTCCACCCTCGGCGGACGGAAGGTATGGTTTGACGCCGATGTCAACCGACTCAACTACGACGAACACGGCCGTCTGCTCGGCGAGTTTGGCGAGGACGACCACATCCTCGTCGTGCTCGAAGGTGGCGAGTTCTACATCACCGACTACGACGCCAACAACCACTACGAGGACAATATCCAGATCATCGAGAAGTGGAACCCCGACAAGGTATGGTCGGCCGTCGTCTTCGATGCCGACAACAACGGCTACCCCTACATCAAACGCTTCCTCATGGAGGCCACCAAGCGCCACCAGTCTTTCCTGGGCGACAATGCCGACAGCCGCGTGGCCCTGCTCACCGACCAGCCCTACCCGCGCCTGCAGGTCGACTTCACGCCCGTGGCGGCTCCCGACGGCACCGTCACCCAGCGCGCCCCGATGGAGATCGATATGGAGGAGTTTGTCGGCGTCAAGGGCTTCAAGGCCAAGGGCAAGCGTATCTGTACCTGGGACGTAGACCGCGTGTCGCTGCTCGAACCGACCCGTTTCCCCGAGCCGGAACCCGAACCGGAGCCTGCCTCCGAGAATACCGAACCGGAAGAAAATCTCGATCCCGATGCCGGCAAAAGCCAGCAACGGATCATCGACGAGATGACCGGACAACTCAATCTCTTTGACGATGAAACCCTGTAGCCTTCTCCTTCTGCTCTTGCTCGCCCCCATAGGTATGAGGGCGCAGTGCGCCGCCGACACCACCGTGTCTGACAAGGTCATCACCAATGCACGGATGATAGCCGTCGGCGCCACCAATATACTCGACACCTATCTCTCGCCCGAGAAGTACCGCGGCACGTCAGTGCGCTACATCTCGCACACCACACGCGACAAGGACGGCAGTCCCTGGGCACGCACGATAGAGCACGAGGGCGAGTTGGCCTATGCCGACAACCGTGCCGGCGAGGGTGGCGAGATGGCCGGTGCCTACACCTTCCGCTATGGCGTACACTACCGCTGGTCGTTTCTGGAAGACCGCCTGCATCTGCGCGGCGGACTGCTCGGGGCCGTGCGCCTCGGCTTTCTCTACAACGTGCGGGGCGGCAACAATCCCGCACAACTGCAGGCCGCACTCCACATCGACCCCTCCTTTGCGGCCGACTACCGCTTTCCGCTCTTCGGCATCCCCTTCACCGCACGCTATGAGGCCAGTGCCCCCATTGTCGGACTGATGTTCAGTCCCCACTACGGACAGTCGTACTACGAGATCTTCCAGCGTGGCAACTATGACCGCAATGTCGTCGTGACCACCGTCGGCTCTACGCCGTCGCTCCGGCAGAGCCTCTCGCTCGACTTTCCGCTGCTCCGCCTCACCTGGCGCATCGGCTACCTGTGCGATATCAACCAGGCCAAGGTCAACCAACTGAAGTCGCACGCCTACACCCACGCCTTCATGATCGGTGTGGTGAAGCGTTTCAAACTTGTCAAGATACGCCCATGAAAAATTTTCTTACCCCTTTGCTCTTCCTTGTTGCGCTGCTTTCAATGACTACATCGTGTGTCGACGAGGAGGAATACGCCAACGACCCACAAGGCAATTTCGAGGCCCTGTGGCGGGCCGTCGACGAGCACTACTGCTTCTTCGACTACAAGCGCGAAGCCTTCGGGCTCGACTGGGACGAGGTGCACGACCGCTACGCCGCACAGATAGACAACCGTATGACCGACGCGCAACTCTTTGAGGTGCTCGGCAATATGCTCGGCGAACTGCGCGACGGCCACGTCAACCTGTATTCGCGCTGGGACGTGGCACGCAACTGGTCGTGGAAGGAGGACTATCCCGTCAACTATTCCGACACGCTCGTCTCACGTTGCTACCTCGGCACCGACTACCGTATCGCCACCGGACTGAGGTACCGCATACTCGACGACAATACGGGCTACATACGCTGCGCCTCCTTTGAGAACGCTATGGGAGCCGGCAATCTCGACGAGATCATGCTCTATCTCGCACCCTGCACCGGACTGATCATCGACGTGCGCGACAATGGTGGCGGTATGCTCACCTCGGCCGAGGAACTGGCGGCACGCTTTACCAATACCGAACTGCTCGTGGGCTATATGCAGCACAAGACCGGCACGGCCCGCAACGCCTTCTCTGACATGGAGGAGCAACGGCTCAAGCCCGCCAAGGGCATACGCTGGCAGAAAAAGGCCGTCGTGCTGACCAACCGGGCCGTATACAGTGCTGCCAACGAGTTTGTCAAGTATATGCACTGCTGCCCCTTGGTCACCGTCATCGGCGACCGCACGGGCGGCGGAGCCGGCATGCCCTTCTCCTCCGAACTGCCTATCGGCTGGAGTGTGCGCTTCTCTGCCTGTCCGATGTACGACCGCAACCGTGTCAGCACCGAACAGGGCATCGCCCCCGACCGCTCCGTCTCCCTCTCCTCTGACGATCTCCTGCGCGGCAAAGACTCCATCATAGAGTATGCCCGCCGCTATCTCCGTGGGGAGCAGCAGTGAACAGATGTCCATAAATTATAGTGACTCTATCCATAGCCCCTGTAGGGGGCACATAATATAGGGTAGGGCCTCGGCCCTACCTTTCACCATCACCACAAACATTGCCCCTGTAGGGGGCGCATAATTCATTGTATGTGAATGAAATATGCGCCCCCTACAGGGGCAATGTTGTAATAACTAAACGAAAAACGTAGGGGCAAGCCCCTACGCTATAATATGTCGTCCCTACGGGACTCGCTGGTTGTGATGTTTGCCAATTTTGAACGTCCTACCCTACGGGACTCGCTGGTTGCGATGTTTTTACCGGACACCAATAAATTATAATGTACGGCAACCCTCACTGTCGTATGTGTTTTCTCACGGCAAACCAAGCGTGCATGAAGAGTGTGGTGAGCAGACCATAGTGTCGTACCATGATGCGGAAACGCTCGCCGAGCGAGGCACGGTGGTTGGCGGTGGTCATGCCGCCGTCGAGAAAGTGGGCAATGACATGCGGCACACGGCGGAGCGCCAAGTGGCGGCGTGTGCCCTCGCGCATGATGCGGATACACCAGTCTACGTCGGCCGAGTAGCGGTAGCGTAGGTTGTAGGGCGTGTCGCGGGCAATGTCGGTGCGGGCGTAGAAGGCTTGGTGGCACACGAGCATGCCGTGGCGGAACGACCGCCATGTGAGTCGGTCGGGCGGCGAGAGACGGCGGTGACGTAGAAAGTGGCCATCGCCATCGACGATGTCGGTGTCGCCGTAGAGCACGGCCGGCAGCGGTTCGCCGTCGGCCACATAGGAGGCTACGGTTTCGAGTGTGTCGGCATCGGGCAGGGTGTCGCCTGCGTTGAGAAACACGATATAGTCGCCCGTGGCACGGGCGATGCCCTTGTTCATGGCATCGTAGAGTCCGCGGTCGGGTTCGGAGACGACGGTGGCCTCGTGGCCGTCGTCGTCGTCCCTACATTCGCTGCAGTAGGCTTCGGCCATGGCGACGGTATCGTCGCGCGACGCTCCATCGACGATGAGATGTTCGAGGTCGCCCCATGTCTGTGCACGCACGCTGTCGAGGGTGCGCTGTAAGACGCTGGCAGCGTTGTAGGTGCAGGTGATGACGGTGAATTTCATCTGATGTATCTTTTGAGTGCTATCGACTGGTTGTATACTTCTATGTACTGCATGGCCACGCTCTGCTGGGAGTAGCGAGTGGAGACCTTGTGTACGGCTTCGCGCGAGAGGGCGGCGGGGTCGGCCTCGCGGAGTACCCAGTACAGTCCGGCGGCGAGGTCGGCGGCATCGCGGCTGGCGGCCACATAGCCGTTGCGTTGGTGGTCGATCATCTCGGGTATGCCTCCCGTGCGGAATCCTACGCAGGGCACGCCGCAGGCCATGGCTTCCATGATGGTGTTGGGTAGGTTGTCTTCGAGCGACGGCAGTACAAACACGTCGGCCGAATTGTAGATGTCGACAATCTTCTTCTCGTCATCGACATAACCCAGCGGGTAGGAGGGTAGAGGCAGGCCGGCCTCGTCGGAGTGACCGCCGAGGATGGCGACGGCCGTCGTGTCCTTCATCTCGGGATGGTCGGTCACGAGACGCTCCAGAGCTTCGGCAAGGTATCTCATGCCCTTCCGCTCGTCGGTGACGCGCTGTGAGACAAAGAGGATGATGCGCTTGTCGGTGGGCAGGGCGGCCCGCAGTCGGGCCTCGGTCTTGTCGTGGGGGCGGAAGGTGTGGGTGTCTATCGTGTTGGGGATGCTCGTGATGCGTTGTCCGGTGAAGAGCGCGCTGGCCTTGGCCTGTCGCTCCAGCCACTTGCTGCACGTCACGAAGTGGATGCCGGCCGTGCGGTAGAGCGCTTTCTTGGCGCGGAACACCTTGGCCGAGAGGTCGTGCGTGTGTCCCCGGCCGGGCAGCAGCGGACACTGGCCGCACGATGAGGCGTAGCGTTTGCAGCCGCGGGCGTAGTGGCAGATGCCCGTGGCGGGCCACAGGTCGTGCATGGTCCACACGATGGGCTTGCCGCTCTTGACAATCTTGCGTATGCTGCCGAGCGAGAGCATGCCCTGGTTGACCCAGTGCAGGTGTATCACGTCGGCCTCGCGGAACTCGCGGGTGCGGGTGATGTCGGCTCCGGCGGCGGCCGCATCGATTTCCCACAGGTGTTGGCGGGTGAAGTGCAGATGCACGTAGGCGTACCACCGGTCCCAAAGGAAACGCCACCGTGAGCGCAGGCGCTGTCCGAGACTCACGACGGTGATATCGTCGGTGGTCTTGTCGCGCACGAGCATACGGGTCTTCACACCGTTGTTGTTGAGGGCGTCCATCAGCCGGTTGGCTGCTACGGCGGCACCGCCGGTCCGCTCGCTTGTATTGACTATGAGTACTCTCATTGCTGGTCTTGTTGTGTGACGGGTGTGCCTGAGGTCTGTGCCTGTATGGTGGAAAGGGAAACTGGGCGCACCCGGATTTGCTGACGGCAAACTTACTCATTTTTTTCCGAATATGTGCGTCTGTACCGCTATAAATGCAAGGTGTAGACGAATGGAGGCGGCGGATTGCCCTTTTGTCAGTGTTTACGGATTGAAAAAAGCGTTATGAAATGTTGTGTACGGACACACAGAATTGATATATATCAAAAATACGTGGTCTATTGACGTTTTTCTTGTCAGAACCCTTGCTTTTCTGTCGAAATGGGTGTACCTTTGCATCGTCAAAAGGTTAATAGATTGTTTAGGTTAGTAGTAATAGATT
>CAVCSC010000058.1:0-15488 GCA_963604975.1 Lachnospiraceae bacterium
TACAAACGAAAATAAGGCGCATATCCATATCAAATAATTTTGAATACCTACTTATCTTTGCTATTATACAGATGCAATATTACGAAAAAAACGTTACCTTTGCAAATGATGATACCACAAAATCACCACATCTGACTATGAAAGCAACAAGACTACTGACAACGCTCCTCTTCGCCCTTGTAGCCCTGGCGACAAGCGCACAGCGCACCTTCGATGTCGACCTCTGGCAAGGACGCACCCCCAACAAGAACGGCGACGCCACCGATACGGCCCGCGTGCGCGTGTTTCTCCCCAAAGAATCGAAGGCTACCGGCCGTGCCATCGTGATCTGTCCCGGCGGCGGATACGAGACCCTCGCCATACACCATGAGGGCTACGACTGGGCTCCGTTCTTCAACAATATGGGCATCGCCGTGGTCGTACTCAAATACCGTATGCCTCACGGCCATACCGACGTGCCTATCAGCGACGCCGAGGAAGCCATGAGACTCGTGCGGCGCAACGCCAAGGCATGGAAGATCAACGTGGCCGATGTTGGCATCATGGGTTCGTCGGCCGGCGGACACCTGGCCTCCACCCTCGCCACCCACGCCAAGGGTGACGCCAAACCCGACTTCCAGATACTCTTCTACCCCGTCATCACGATGATGTCTGACTTCACCCACGCAGGGTCGCACGACAATCTGCTGGGCAAGGATGCCAAGAAAAAACAGGAGCAACTCTATAGCAACGACCTGCAGGTGACCCGCGTCACACCGCGCGCCTGTATCTTGCTCGCCGACGACGACCATCTCGTGCTCGCCGCCAACAGCGTGAACTACTACGCCGAACTCTACCGCCACGACGTGCCGGCCGCCCTGCACATCTACCCCGGCGGCGGACACGGCTTCGGCATGAAGACCGACTTCCCCTACCACACGGAGATGCTGCTCGACCTCCGTGCCTGGCTCGACAGTTTTTGAGTACTGATGAAGGCGGGGTGATGCCCCTATCCGCTTTTCCGGTGGAAAAGTTTGGCCAATCGGAAGAAAAGGCATAACTTTGCATCCGAAGAACATACAGGACAGCAGAATAGAGAATTCCGACAACAAGACACGATGTCGGAATTCTTTGTTTTGTTGTCTTGTCCGAAATTAATAATAAGGCGGGTTCTATAAATTGCCTTTGATGGATTTTTTGAATTTTAGCCGAGCAGATTTTACTTGCTTTCTGACGGAGCATAGTGGACTATGCGACTGAAGAAAGAAGGGAAAGATGCCAGATAAAACAAAAACACCCAAAGAGCGACCTGCCTAAAATACAAACTTAACAGCGCGTGGAATTTATAGAACACGCCTAATAAAAAACTTACACACATTATGGCTTACATGTCACAAGAAGGCTACGACAATCTCGTAGCCGAACTCCAGCGGCTCGAAGCCGTCGAACGGCCAAAGGCATCGGCCGCCATCGCTGAAGCCCGCGACAAGGGCGACCTCAGCGAGAATTCCGAATACGACGCCGCAAAAGAGGCACAGGCACATCTCGAAGACAAAATCAACCGTCTCAAACTGACCATCTCCGAGGCCAAGATTATCGATACATCGCGTCTGAGCACCGACTCCGTACAGATACTCTCTACCGTAGAGATGACCAATCTCGCTACCAAGGCCAAGATGACCTACACCATCGTCAGCGAGAACGAGGCCAACCTGCGCGAAGGCAAGATATCCATCAAGACCCCCATCGCACAGGGACTGCTCAACAAGAAGGTAGGCGAGGTGGCCGAAATCAAGATTCCGCGCGGCACCATACAACTCCGCATCGAGAAAATCACCATCGAGTAGACCGTCAAAAAAACTGATAGAATATGGACATCTTCTCAAAGATCGCCGCTGGCGAAATACCCAGTTACAAGTGCGCCGAGAATGACGAGTTCTACGCCTTCCTCGACATCAACCCCATCGCCAAGGGCCACACACTGGTCATACCGCGCCGTGAGGTAGACTACATCTTCGATATGGACGACGACGAGATCGGCCGCTTCCAAACCTTCGCCAAGAAGGTAGCCGTAGCGCTGAAGAAAGCCTTCCCCTGCCGCAAGGTAGGCGAGGCCGTACTCGGACTCGAAGTGGCACACGCACACATCCACCTCGTGCCGATGCAGAACGAGGGCGACCTCAACTTCGCCAACCCGAAACTTTCGCTCACCGAAGACGAGTTCAGCACCATCGCTGCAAAGATATACGCCGCTTTCCAGGAAGGATAATTCTCTCTTTTCGACAAAGCAGCACCGCAACATTTTAATTTACGCCAAAGGGCCGGCCTCCGCATTGGAGACCGACCCTTTGACGTTGATACGGGTCAGTACGAGGCCACCGCCTCACCACCGCGAGGCCAGCCAAGCACCGAGTGCCACAAAGACAAAGCCCAATGCCACACTGCCGCCGGCATAGACCGCAGCCGACAGTGTCTGCCCTGACCGCACCAGCCCCATGCCCTCACTGCAAAACGTGGAGAAGGTCGTGAAACCGCCACAAAAGCCCGTTGTGAGCAGCAGGCGCAACTCCTCACGGCCCATCGCTCCACGGCCCGAAAGTCCGTAGAGAAAACCAATGACAAGACATCCCGCCACGTTCACCGCCAGCGTAGGCCAGGGAAACGATCCATAGGTATGCTCTTGCACCATGCGCGACACTATATAGCGTACCACCGACCCTGCGGCACCGCCGAGAGCCACCATCAATATTTTCATCATAATGGCTGCAAAGGTACACTTTTTTTCGCTGCATACGCCACACAGGAGGCAGCCGCCACATATTTCATAAAAAAAGAAAATAAAACACTGTGCGTTATGTATATACAGTCAAAAATGAGTAACTTTGTGCGAATTATATTTTTTAGATGTTATTTTAAGACATAGATGAACGTTATTACAAAAACAGTATCATTGCCTGATGGAAGAACCATCAGCATTGAGACCGGGAAAGTGGCAAAGCAGACCGACGGAAGCGTTGTTCTACGTATGGGCAACACCGTACTTCTCGCCACTGTTTGTGCCGCAAAAGATGCAGTTCCCGGAACAGACTTCATGCCCCTCCAGGTAGACTACCGGGAGCAGTACTCAGCAGCAGGACGCTTCCCCGGCGGATTCACCAAGCGTGAAGGCAAGGCAGGCGACAACGAGATCCTCACCTCACGTCTGGTAGACCGTGTGCTCCGCCCGCTCTTCCCCTCCAACTACCACGCAGAGGTATACGTACAGATCATGCTCCTCAGCGCCGACGGCGTAGACCAGCCCGACGCATTGGCCGGATTTGCAGCATCAGCCGCAATGGCTTGTTCAGATATTCCCTTCGAATGCCCGATTTCAGAAGTTCGCGTAGCCCGCATCAATGGCGAGTACGTCATCAACCCGACCTTCGAGCAGATGAAAGAAGCCGACATGGACATCATGGTCGGTGCCTCCGCCGAGAACATCATGATGGTGGAAGGCGAGATGAAGGAAGTATCCGAGCAAGATATGATCGGTGCCCTCAAAGCCGCTATGGATGCCATCAAGCCCATGTGCGAACTGCAGGTAGAACTGTCGAAAGAACTCGGCACCGACGTTAAGCGCGAATACTGCCATGAGGTCAACGACGAGGAACTGCGCGAGCAGATCCGCAAGGAGACCTACGACAAGTGCTACGCCATCGCCCAGGCCGGCGACCACGACAAGAAGTCGCGCGAGGAAGCCTTCGACAAGATTCTCTCCGACTTCAAGGAAGCCTACGACGCTGCCCACACCGACCTCGCTCCCGAGGAACTCGATGAGAAGCACGCCGAGATGGGCCGCTACTATGCCGACGTGATGCGCGACTCTATGCGCCGCTGCATCCTCGACGAGGGCAAGCGTCTCGATGGCCGCAAGACCGACGAGATCCGCCCCATCTGGTGCGAAGTATCGCCCCTGCCCATGCCTCACGGAAGTGCTATCTTCACCCGTGGCGAGACACAGTCGCTCTCTACCTGTACGCTCGGCACCAAGATGGACGAGAAGATGGTCGACGACGTGCTCGACAAGAGTTACCAGCGCTTCCTGTTGCACTACAACTTCCCGCCCTTCTGTACCGGCGAAGCCAAAGCACAGCGCGGCGTAGGCCGTCGTGAGATTGGCCACGGCCACCTCGCATGGCGCGGACTGAAAGGCCAGATACCCGAAGACTTCCCCTACACCGTACGTCTCGTGTCACAGATCCTCGAGTCCAACGGTTCATCCTCTATGGCTACCGTATGCGCTGGAACACTCGCCCTCATGGACGCCGGTGTACCGATGAAGAAGCCCGTCAGCGGTATCGCTATGGGTCTGATCAAGAACCCCGGCGAAGAGAAGTACGCCGTACTGAGCGACATCCTCGGCGACGAGGACCACTTGGGCGACATGGACTTCAAGACCACTGGTACCAAGGACGGCCTCACCGCCACACAGATGGATATCAAGTGCGACGGACTCAGTTTCGAGATTCTCGAGAAGGCACTCATGCAGGCCAAGGCCGGTCGTGAGCACATCCTCGGCAAACTCACCGAGACCATCGCAGAGCCGCGTGCCGAACTCAAGCCGCAGGTACCGCGCATCGTACAGATCGAGATACCCAAGGAGTTTATCGGCGCAGTGATTGGCCCTGGCGGAAAGATCATCCAGCAGATGCAGGAAGAGACCGGCGCCACCATCACCATCGACGAGGTCGACGGCGTAGGCAAGGTGCAGGTATCTGCCCCCAACAAGGACTCCATCGACGCTGCTCTCGGCAAGATCAAGGCTATCGTAGCCATCCCCGAGGTAGGCGAGATCTACGAGGGTACCGTACGCTCCATCATGCCCTACGGATGCTTTGTAGAGATACTGCCCGGCAAGGACGGTCTGCTCCACATCTCCGAGATCGACTGGAAGCGTCTTGAGACCGTAGAAGAGGCCGGCATCAAGGAAGGTGACAAGATCAAGGTAAAACTCCTTGAGATCGATCCCAAGACCGGCAAGTACAAGTTGTCACACCGCGTGCTCATCGAAAAGCCCGAAGGCTACGTAGAGCGTGAGCGTCGTCCCCGTGGCGAGCGTCGTCCCCGTGGCGAGCGTGGCGAGCGCCGCGAGCACTAAGCACAAGCAACATCATCAATAAGACAATAGCCAAGGGCCTGCTCCGTCGAACGACGTGGCAGGCCTTTTTTTGTGGGCTATGCAGAAAAGGAAAGACATGACATAGGGCAGAAAGACATGGCATAGGGCAGATAAAACAACATTGCCCCGCATAGAAAGAGCACAAAAAATTGCCCCTGTAAGGGGCGCATCGTCCGTTCTCGAAAGAGATAGAATGATGCGCCTCCTACAGGGGCAACCTGATATAGAGGACTGTGTAGCCTTACTTGACAAACTTGAAGACGTGCTCACCGTCATTGGCTTTCACCACGACGATATATGCGCCCTCGGGCTGACCGGCACGGCTGACAACGGCAGTACCCTCGCCCTCACCTTCGGCCACGAGTTGGCCGGCGAGGTTGAGCACCTGAAGGGCTACATGGCCCTCGGCACCCGTCACGGTGATACGTTCCTTGCTGATCTGCAGGTCGTAGCCGGCAGTTGTCTCATTGATGCCTGTGGGCACAGCCACGTTGATGTAGACAGTCTGGTCAGCATTGATACCACTGAGGGTCTGAGAGAGCGACTGGCCTTCGGTCAGTTCGACAGCCTTCTCCTCGCCATTGAGCACATAACTGGTAATGGTGTAGCCAGCCAGTGGTGTAGCACCGAAGGTGACCGATCCACCCTTGGACACGCGGCCCTGTACGGTACCGTCGTCCTCGGTGAGGGTCTTCTCAGCATTGGCGATGCTCAGGTCTACCCCAAAAGGGGCAGAAACAGTGACTACAAGATACTTGTTGGTGGTGCTAGCCGTACCTACCTCTGAATAGTTGTAGGCACCGACACGCAGTTCGAAACCAGTCAGAGAGATGGTCTTGCCGTCCTCGCCGAGGGTCAGTGCACCTGCGGCTACAGGCTCGCAGACATGCGCCTTGTCGTAGGCAGTGCCCTGGAGGTCGCCATCGACATACACCTTGATCATACCGTTGTTCTCACGCAGGCAGACCACATGGTGGCTGTTGCCATCGCTCACATTGGTATCGGCCGTGTATGACAGGTCGCCTACGGTGAAGCATACCTTGCCGCCCACGAGGGCTACGCTGTAAGCACCAGCCTGTGAAGCGATGGTAGCATTGCTCTCGGTGGTGTTGAGGAGGAAGGAGAGTGAGAAGGCGCCGCGACCATTGAAGTACTTGCCTGATGTGGGCTGTACGGCTCCGGTGAGCGTAGCCTGCTGAGCGTCGTCGCAGTGCAGGTCGGTCTTGACAGTGGCTGCATCGGCGGGTGTGATGTCGTCAGCAGAAGCCACCTTGACAACAACGCCGCCGGGGTTGTAGAAGAACTCGGGCGAGGCGACGGTCGTGGTGTTGCCGTTCCAGTCGGCCAGTCCGCTTACCTCTACGGTGTACTTCTTGCTCTCGTCGAGCGCAGTACCGAAGGTGAGGTCGAGCGTGCGGTAGTCGGCAGCGGTAGACACGGCAGAAGCGGTGGCTACGGTCTGTCCATCGGCCTTGAGCACAAACTCGTCGGCCTGAGCGATGACAGGTTCGTCGAACTTGAGGGTGACGTGTCCGTCGGTGATGCTGGTAGCGGTCTCGACGGCAGCGGGAGTCTCGTCCTTGACACCGAAGCGGATGAGACGAATCTCACCACCCTTGAGTGTCACGGTGAAGGTCTGTCCGTAGGAGAGAGCGGTCGTGCCGACATTCACATTGCTGGTGACATCGGTAGCGGCCTCAGTCTGGCTGCCGGAGTACTCCATCACAAGACTCGGATAGAGGCCGGTAGCATCTTCGGGTACACCGACACTCTTATCGAGTGTGAAGGTGTAGGTCTTCGACGAACTTGACGGGTTGCGGAAGGAAACGAGTCCCTGTGCCTGACCGTTGTCGGCGGTATTCCAGCAAGAGTAGCCGTAGATGTTGCCGTTGACGGGCGACTGGCCGAAGTAGATGGAGTTGCGCAGGATGTCGAAGTTCTTGTCGATGAACGTGAGTGCCTCGGCATTGATCATCCACTTGTTGCCCTCGTTGAGGAGGTTGTAACTGTAGAGCATCTCCCAGAAGGCTGTACCGCGGGTAGACATCATATAGAGGTACGCGCGGAACTCGGAGTCGGTCATGGCGTTGGCAGCCACGCAGTCGGTCTTGCCGTATACAGGATCGTGGTTGAAGATGTTGGCTTGCGGGAACTGCAGTTGCTGGTTGTTGATGAACTCATAGTAGCGGTCGTCACGATAGGTGAGTTGCTGGTCCATCTCACGGCTGCGGCTGTAGACAGACTTGCGACCCATATCCTGCGAGTTCTGAATCCATACGGAGTTGCTCCACTGCAGGATCCAGGGTGAAGGATTGACGTAGCAGGTGAGGTTGATCCAGAGGTTGGAGTTGCGCGAGTCGGCATCCTTGTACATGTCGCTCAGCACATTGTACCAACGCTCCCAGTGCTCGGTGAAGTAGTAGTTGCCGTTCTTGCCGCCCACGATGTAGCGTCCGTTCTTCGAAGCCTGGGGCTGTTGTGTGGCAAATCCGTCGAGTTTCCAGTAGTTCACTCCGTAGTCCTGCTGCTGCTTGAGGAAGAAATCGCGCAGTTTGGCTACATATACGGAGTCGCCGGTGACGATGTCGTCGGTGGTGGTGCTGTAAGTACCGTTGCCCTGGCTTTCAAGGAACTTGGCGAAACTGCTGGGGAAGTTGTATCCACCGCGCGGGCCAAGCCAGATACCGAAGCCCGAACCGTAGCGGTGGGCGATATCGCTGGCACCCTGCAGACCGTTGGGGAACTTGGAGTTGAACTCCCAGAAACCACTCACGTTGCTGGTCGTGCCTGAGCGCGAAGCGTCGCTGACATTATAGTTGTTCCATCCGTCGTCTACCACATAGGAGTCCATGGGGCGGAGACCGTACTGGCTGAAGCCGCGCTCCATCTCCTTGAACGAGGTGTTGATACGATCCTCGGTGATGGTGAGCATCCAGTCATACCAGGAGTTGTACTGCATACGGGCCTGGATGGGACGGGCGATAGTATTGATGTACTTGAAGAAGTCGGTGCGCACGATGTTCAGGTCGGTCACCGAGCGGGTAGCGCCGATGACGTTGCTCCAGGTCTGGAACTGTCCGTCGGCATTGAGACGGTGCTCGTTGTTGTCGAGGGTCTTGAGCGACTTGCCGCTGTAGTAGCGGGTGTGGAACATGTTGTCGTCGTCGATCTCGTTCTCGGCCTGCGGGAACTCGGAACCGAAGAACATACCGTCGATATATACCGGCTGGCCAAGGGTGATGGTGTAGGCTGTCATGCCGCCTACGCCGCCAGAGGTCTGCGAGCGGGTCCACTTGTCGGTAGAAGCCACGTCTTGTGTGCCGAGGTTCTCCATCTCGATATAGTCGATGGGAGTGTTCAGGGCCACGTCGTCGGCTGCCTTGATGAGGAGGTACTTGCGCATGAAGTGGTCGGCATCCTTCATCTCTACGACCATGTCGATATCCCAAGTAGACTCCACGCCGTCCTCGGCGTTGGTGTGCTTGTAGGGAGCCATGTCGAAGATGACACGCTTGCCGCCGTCGATATCCTCGGTGCGTACATCACTGACGGTCATGTCGGAGGCTACGAGATAGGAACGCTTCACGATGTCGGCATCGATCTTGCTGTCGGTGAGATAGAACTCGGCACAACCGCTGAACTTGCTGCCGTTCATGGCCGATGTGCAGGTGAGTTTCACATACTTGGCGGTGTACTCTGCGCCAAGGCTCACCCACTCGGTCTCGATAGTGGTGTAGCCGAACGATCCCTTCTTGATGAGGGTCCAGTTGGTCTTGTCGTCAGAGATATAGAACTCATATCCCTTCACACAGCCATTGGTCTGCACACCCTCGTAGCGGCCGAGGTAGCCGAAGCCGCGGAATGCGGTGGCCTCGGGCAGGGTCACGATCAGACTGTGGGGCAACTCATCGGTGCCTGTACCGGTGCCTTCGGGATGGCTGGAGTCCTCATACCAGGAGTGCCACAACGAATGCTCGTTGCCGTCGATAGCCAGCGAGGGATCGCCCGTGGTGCTGCTCTCGTGTATCCAAGAGTCGGCCTCGGCGGTCCAGCCGGTGCGGTCGAGCGGAGTGATCTCCTCAGTCTCGCTGTCGCTGCC
Organism: Lachnospiraceae bacterium; assembly: GCA_963604975.1. Classification (GTDB taxonomy): domain Bacteria; phylum Bacteroidota; class Bacteroidia; order Bacteroidales; family Bacteroidaceae; genus Prevotella. Next base: position 9,237 of record CAVCSC010000058.1, read on the forward strand.
GGTCTGTGCCTCGCTGCTGAGACGGAACTCGGCGGTGTTGGCAAACTTCAGGCCGTTGAACGACGAGGTGATGACAAACTTCACGTAGCGGCAGGTCACGGCCTCGGGCAGGTCTACCCAGCGCTCCTCCAGTTGGAAGGTCTCAAACGTACCTTCCGTCACCTTGGTGAGGGCGTCGGGGTCATTGCCGGCATAGAGTTCCCATGACTTCACCTGTCCGTTGGCCTCAGCACCGAGAGAGTGCTGGCGAGGGGTGAAACCAAAACTCTTGACGGTCTGCTCCGTCTGCATGTCGATCAGGAACCAGTGGGGCATGTTCATCACCGAAGCGTCACTACCGTCGTAGTTGGAGTGCCAGTAGGTGTTGGCATCGCCGTCGATGATGAGGTCGGCCCATCCGTCCTTGCCGTCATTGTCGTAGGAGAATCCGTCGACAGTGACCGTCCAGTCGGTGCGGTCGATCAGTCCGGAGATGGGTTTCTCCTGGTTGGCAGGATTGAGGGCAAACTCCTCACTGCCGTCGCCGGGAGTGAACGTCACGCCGGTACGCTTGTTGACGAGGGCACCGGGCTTGAGTTTCTTGCCGTCCGTCTTGAACGTACGCGACAGATACTCGTTGCCGATGGTCACCTCGCCGTCGCTCTGCGTCACCGTCACCTGTCCACTGACTTCGGTGACCGTACAGACTGACAGACAAACAGCGAGCGTACAGACAATCGTTGAAAATCTGTTTTTCATAAAATAATTGTGATAGTTAATAAAATGTTGATAAAAGGTTTGGGGAAGCATACACATGTTCAGGGTACTCCACACTCCACCTATATTTGCAAAGTTAGTCGTTTTTTTATGCAAATGTGCGAAACGACCGACTTTTATTTGCACATCTGCAAGATTTGGTCTATCTTTGCGCATCTGAATACCTGACCTATACTATTTTTATATTTTTCACATACCCAAACTACAAACCTTCATTACACACATGAAAAAGATTCTATCTCTTTTCACCATGCTCCTGGTGACCCTGACCGCTATGGCTGCCATCGAGCCTGTAGAAGTAGTGACGCCCGGCTATCAGCCCGACGGTGCCACCTTCGGCAACGACAAACAGTACACCATCGACTGGGACAAACAGTATGTCAAGGCCGTCATCGACGTGTCTACCTGCACCGGCACCAGTGAGAACATCCTCTCCGTGGGCGAGGATCTCGACAACTGGTTTATCGGCGGATGGCACTTCTACTACTCCGTCAACCATGCTTCCTACGGCGCACACGCGCTCAAGGTAGACTACCTCGACACTTCGGACAACGGCAAGGGACACCCGCTGCTCACCTACAAGACCGATATCACCGGCACCATCACCGTGGAGATATCCAAGGAGCGCGGCGTGCTCGTCAACGGCGAGGAGTACAACTCGTTCAACGGCACCCAGACCGGCACATGGCAGGAACTCACTGCCGCACTGTGGTCTGCCTCTACCATACAGATCGGCAGCGCCGAAGGCTCCAACCGCAGCCACGCTACTTATACCTCTGTAGAGATTCTGCCCATCGAGACCGAAGAGTCCATCACCGTCGTGAGCGATACCACCTATACCGACAGTCTGTCGACCAGCATCGTAGCCAATGAGGGCGAACCCGTCATCCTCAAGGCCGCCGACAAGCAACTGCTCGTCGAGAAGATGTCTGACGACACCTACCGGTTCACCTTCAAGGATCTCTGCATCGACGGACACGCCCTCGGCGATGTCACCGTCAGCGACGTACAACTCTACACCGACGAGGACGGCGACTTCTATAGCCTCGAAGAAGACGGCAAGACCGTCACCCTCACCACCGACGACGAGACCTTCAACGGCGCTACGCTCACCGTCGACCTCTTCAACGCCGCTCCCATGACCGCCGAAAACGGCAAGACCTACTTTGCTGCCTATATGGAACTGTCGGGCACCGTCGGCACCGATGCCTACGAACTGGCCGCCTCCTTCGGTTCTGAGCCCAAGGACGAGGACACCACCGACAAGGAAGTCATCATCGTCGAAGACTATGAGGCCGACGGCAGCGGATTCCTCTTCACCACCCCCATCAACTGGGACAAGTACAAAGTGCAGGCCATCGTCGACGTGACCAATTGCCAGCGCACTACTGAGGACCTCTTCTCCGTAGGTACCGATGCCACCTCTTGGGAAGGCAACATCCACGTCTATAGAAAGTCAAGTGGCGTCTTCACCTCCTTCTGGGACGGTGGTGACGGCATGGGCAACAACAACACCGGCGAGTACACCGTAGACAACAATCCTGTCACCATCGAGATCTCCAAGGCCGACGGTCTTGTAGTAGACGGCACCGTCAAGATTGCCGCCAGCCGCATGTCCGGCCTCTACGCCCTGACCGAGATTGCTATCGGTAGCGGCGAAGGCGATAAGCAGCAGTCCTACGCTACCTACAAGAGCATCAAGCTCGTGCCCCTCGCCACCACACCCGATCCTGAGACCAACGACACCGTAGCCTACGCCGGACAGATGACCTATACATTCAACATGTACGGCGACGAGACCAAGGTCACCGACCGCAGCGCTACCGTCGAACTGGTCAAGAAGACCGACGGCACCTACGCTTTCGTCATCAAGGATCTGCGCGACGCTGACGGCGACACAATGGGCGACTTCTCCTTCGATGTCAACGTCGAGGAAGCAGACGGCACTACCTATATCACCGCTACCGAGGTATCTGCACCGCTGCCCGGCGACTGGGCTGCCTACAACGGCACCGTGACCATGACCGGTACCTCTACCGGCGAGGGTCAGTTGACCGCTGACTTCACCATGAACTACGGTGGCTTCTACACCGCTACCATGAAGTTTGGTGATTCCGCCACCGCCATCAACGACGCTACCACCGACCGCACCGTCACTGGTATCTATACCGTCGGCGGCGCCAAGACCCAAAGTCTGCAGAAGGGCGTCAACATCGTACGCATGGCCAACGGCAAGACCGTGAAGGTACTCAAGTAAGCGACACCTGCGAGCCCTGAACGGGCCCACCCCCATACACGCAATCGGGCCGCAAACGCATTGGAAAAGCGTTTGCGGCCCGAAATGTTTTTTATCCGGCCCATCCCGTCACCCGTTTGGGTGAGGAGGGACGGCACAGGAGATGATTACTTGTTGTCGGAGATGAGGTTCTCACCCGTCATGTCGGCAGGCTGCTCCAGACCCATGATATGGAGGATAGAGGGAGCGACGTCGGCCAGACGGCCGTCCTTCACGGTAGCCGAGTTGTTGTCGGTGACGTAGATGAAGGGCACGGGGTTGAGCGAGTGGGCGGTGTTGGGCGTGCCGTCGGCATTGATAGCGTTGTCGGCATTGCCGTGGTCGGCGATGATGATGACCTCATAGTCGTTGGCCTTGGCAGCCTCTACCACTTCCTTGACACAGTTGTCGATGGTGTGCACGGCCTTGGCGATGGCATTGTAGATACCGGTGTGGCCCACCATGTCGCCGTTGGCGAAGTTCACGACGATGAAGTCGTACTCCTGAGTACCGATAGCACCTACCAGTTTGTCCTTCACCTCGGGGGCGCTCATCTCGGGCTTGAGATCGTAGGTAGCCACCTTGGGAGAAGGCACGAGGATACGATCCTCACCCTCGTAGGGCTGCTCACGGCCACCGTTGAAGAAGAAGGTGACGTGGGCGTACTTCTCGGTCTCGGCGGTATGCAACTGGCGCTTGCCCTGCTTGGAGAGATATTCGCCGAGTGTATCCTGCACGTTCTCTTTGGGGAAGAGGATGTGCACGCCCTTGAACGAGGCATCGTACGGTGTCATGCAGTAGTACTGCAGACCGGGGATGGTGTGCATGCCTTCCTCAGCGAGATCCTGCTGGGTGAGCACCTCGGTCAACTCCTTGGCGCGGTCGTTGCGGTAGTTGATGAAGATGACCACGTCGCCCTCGCCGATGGTTCCGTCGACGGTGGAGTTGTGGATAGGCTTGACAAACTCGTCGGTCACGCCCTCGTCGTAACTCTCCTGCATGGCGGCTACCATGTCGGCAGACTGCTTGCCCTTGCCCTCTACGAGCAGGTCGTAGGCTTCCTTGACGCGGTTCCAGCGCTTGTCACGGTCCATGGCGTAGAAGCGGCCCACGATGCTGGCGATGTGTGCGCCGTTGGCGTCACAGCACTGCTGTACCTGCTCGATGAAGCCCTTGCCCGACTTCGGGTCGGTATCGCGGCCGTCCATGAAGCAGTGTACATAGACATCGGAGAGTCCGTACTCCTTGCCGATCTCGATAAACTTGAAGAGGTGGTCGAGCGAAGAGTGTACGCCGCCGGTAGAGGTAAGACCCATGAGGTGGAGTTTCTTGCCGGTCTTCTGGGCATAACTGTAGGCGCTGACAATCTCGGGGTTCTGAAGGATGGAACCGTCCTTGCAGGCGCGGTTGATCTTGACAAGGTCTTGGTACACGATACGTCCGGCACCGATATTGAGGTGACCTACCTCGGAGTTGCCCATCTGTCCATCGGGCAGACCCACATCCTCGCCGCAGGCGAGCAGTTGGGAGTGTGCGCTGACAGCCGTCAGATAGTCGAGATAGGGTGTAGGCGTATTGTAGATCACGTCGCCTGCACCATGTTTGCCGATGCCCCATCCGTCGAGGATCATCAAAAGTGCTTTCTTTGCCATAAAATATTTTTTGAGTTTTTCTATCGTGACGTGCAGTCCGCAGGGGAGAGTACGCCAAAATGTTATTGTTGAAAAATCGGGTGTAGAACAATGACCGGCCATGCGCACTGCATAGCAGCGGTTCACCATGCAAAGTTAGTGGTTTTTGGCTGAATATGCCCCAATACGGAAAAAAATGTGTAAGTTTGCAATCCATAAACAAAACATTCTACACCATACGATATGAAGACACCATCATTGACCCGCGTACTCGCCACCGTTGCCACCGTGCTGACCGTCATCGCATTCACGTCATGCAACGAGCGCAAGTTCCGCGTGGAGGGAACCGTCACCGACGCCAAGGACTCCACACTATACTTCGAGAACATGAGTCTCAACGGTCCCGTCGTGGTCGACTCTGTACGCCTCGGCGAGGACGGCACGTTCGCCTTCGACGGCAAGGCTGCCGAAGCCCCTGAGTTCTACCGCCTGCGCATCGCCGGACAGATCATCAACGTCGCCATCGACTCTACCGAGACCGTCAGCGTCAAGGCCTCCTACCCCACCATGGCCACCGGCTATGAGGTGAGTGGATCTGACGACTGCGCCAAGATACGCGAACTCGCCCTCCTGCAGATGCAACTCCAGGGACAGATCAATGCTGCCGTGGCCGCTCCCGGCCTGGGTGTCGAAGCCGTGCAGGACAGCATCCTCACGTTGCTCGAACAGTACAAGCAGCACGTCAAGGTCAACTATATCTTCAAGGAGCCGATGAAGGCCTACGCCTACTTCGCCCTCTTCCAGACCATCGCCGCCGGCGGACAGTCGGCCCTCATCTTCAATCCCCGCAACAACGCCGAGGACAACAAGGTGTTTGCAGCCGTGGCCACCAGTTGGGATACCTTCTATCCCGGCAACGAGCGTGGCACCAACCTCCACAATATCGCCATCGAAGGCATGAAGGACGTGCGCATCATGCGTAGCCAGCAGGCCGACCGCACCATCGACGCCAACAAGGTGAACACCACCGGCATCATCGACATCGCCCTCCGCGACAACCGTGGCAACCTGCGCAGCCTCTCCTCACTCAAGGGCAAGGTCGTACTGCTCGACTTCCACGTCTTCGCCAGCGACAACTCTACCGAGCGCATCATGAGTCTGCGCAACGTCTACAACAAGTACCACGACCGCGGACTGGAGATCTATCAGGTATCCGCCGATCCCGACGAGCACTTCTGGAAGACACAGACCGCCGCCCTGCCCTGGATCAGCGTCCGCGTCGACGAGAACACCAGCAGCGTGCTCCGCGACTACAACGTGCAGAGCATCCCCACCTTCTTCCTCCTCGACCGCAACGCCAACGTCTACAAGCGCGACGCACAGATCAAGGACCTCGATGCCGAGATCGCCGCACTGCTCTGATAGGACAGGGCCTCAGTAAGAGGGCGCACCACATACATACAAAAGCGAAAAAGCGTTGTTTCCATTACGGGGACAACGCTTTTTCGTTTCTATCGTTTGCTACTATATTCTATTTTATTGGTGTCCGGTAAAAATTTCTTATAACATTGTAAGTCGTTGAATATCTAA
>CAVCSC010000059.1:0-14848 GCA_963604975.1 Lachnospiraceae bacterium
GTGCAGGCGATGATTATCGACTTCTTTGATTTCCATGCCACGCTGTATGAGGAAAGTGATGTGTCCACCCAGTACGCCACGCTGATGAACCGTTTTCTCTCGTTGCTCGAAAGCGGTGAGTATCGTAGTCATCGTGAGGTGACGTGGTATGCCGACAAACTCTGTGTCACCTCAAAATATCTCTCTGAAGTGTCGAAGGCGGTGAGTGGTTATGCAGCGAACTTTTGGATCAACCGCTACACCACCCTCGACATCTCCCGACTGCTACGCGACAAAACATTGTCGTTCGTTCAGATTTCCGACATATTCAACTTCTCTTCTCCTGCTTATTTCAGCCGTTATGTATTGCACAATCTTGGTGTGAACCCGACGGAATACCGAAATTAGAATTATCGAGACACAACCCGCTTTTACAGACAGAGCAGTTTTGTCACGTCGGCAGGATTAAGAGCCCAATCATAGGTGTATGCTTCGTCAGCATCCTCAACACTGTCGACCTGTTTCAGATGCTGCGCTTTTGCCTTTATCTCAACAAATTCTCCGATAGAGAGTTTTGCGTCTATTCTATGCAGCAATGCCTCAATGGATGCTTCGTCGGCTCCACATAGCGTTTGCGCTGTAAACGGCATCTCCAACCAGATGATTTCACGTTTCTCAACATCGAGTACACCGAAAACCAGTCCTTTGGCAAGGTTGCCCTCACTGATACGGACCATGTGCTGCACACATGACGGATCGTAGGCAACACCTTTCTCTTCGGAAATTGTCATCGGATAGGCCGAATCCATCCACCCGACAACGAGGTTCGGAGACAGCGACCCCACAGAGTACGCATTGCAAGTGAAAGTGACATACTTTGCCTTTGCCGCCTCCAGTTCCGGTAGCGACAACTCTATATATTCGGCAGTGCCTACCATCTCTGGGATGGAACGGATATCGCCCGAGTGCTTTGCACCCACACAGGTCAGACTGTAGTATGCGCACTCTGCGATTTTACCATTAGACAGAGTAATGCGGCAACTCAAATCCATGTCGAGATGCTGGGCATGCAGCCCCTTTCCCCACTGGAGGAATAGGCGCACAACGTCACCTTCCACCGCGAAGCGAGTTCCCATCAAGGCACAAGAAGCATCTTGAACAGTAGTAGAACGATCACCTACGCTGATAGGGATGTTATACAGTGACGGATCGATATAAACAGTTTTTGCCGCAGTCTCCTGTGCCGCGAAACGGCGAGCCATAGACGCCATGTAGATACCCGTCACATCCTCAACCATCTTTTTGCGAGCCTCCTCGTCATAGAGAGCAAGCAGTTTGTTGGGTTCTATGCGATGAGTGCCTCCGGTGACAGGGCGTGCAAGTCGGACTTCCTTCGGGTCGAAATAAGCCTCAGCAGCATTGCCGAGAGAGAGGAGCAGACGCGCTGGCATCTTATCGGCAACTTCACCGAATGCGGCTACGGTCTTGTCGCTGCCGAAGCGCAGTATCGTGGCAAACAGAGAACGGGCGAAAAGACCCGGACGCTCTTTGAGCATTGCCAGGGTCTTGTCGGCATCGTTGTCAAGACGAGCCTTGTCAAGGCGTCCCTGCCATGTAGCGTAATCCTGTTTATAGAACACATCAAGAATCTCTGCCAAATGCTCCATACCTTTTTTGCGGGAGTATTCTCCCAAACGGAGTGCACGGATCATACGCACCCACATACCACGTTTGGGATTCATATTCTCTGCTGCTTGACGGGCAGACATCGGCACCGCATTCAGCCACTTGGCCACACGAAGACAAGCCTTGCGGTCGTACTTCAGCATGAGTTTCCGTTTCATTTCCTCGGCTGCTTCGGCCCCTCTATCCAACGGACCGAACATATGGTAATAGAGTTTGCGGGCATGGGCGACGAGCGTTTTCGGTTCTATGATCTGCACATATCCGCTCTTCTCATACCATAGATAGCGGAGCACGTCGGCAGGAGTATTCAAGAGAAAGGCTGCATCATCGCCTTTACCCTGCCCTACCAGCAGTTTGACGACCAGCATGGCGGTCTCCTTCATAGTGATAACCACATCTTTAGGCACCGCATACTCTCCGAGCAACTGTTCGAGCGTATCCCTCTGCGTTCCGTCGAGAGGCGTTGCCGAAGAAAGAAGGGAGGAGAAAACATGTTTCATGTCCGTCTCCGTAAACAGGCGCAACTCCTTCAGTTTGCTTCCCTGACCTTTGTATACAAAGTTGGCAGTCTCGAATGGTGTGCCACAGAACGGACAACCATTGTATCGCTCAAGCGGGAATGTGCCTTCGGGAATGAAGTGACCACACTTCAACGTAGTACCCTTGAATCCCGCATCCTCTCCACCCAAGATGTTGGTCATAAAGGTGACAAGATGGTCAGCGTATGTCTCTCCGGTAGGCTCATCCCAGCCCTTCACGAGCGGAGCCCAGTTGAGATCCATCCCCATCACCTCATTGATGCACTCCGTTATCTCCGCAAGATGGTCTGCCGGAATGATATTGAGTGCGTGAAGCAGTTCCTCGCTCACGCAAAAACCGTTCTCCCTCAACCGTGCAACGAAAGCCACCACTGGGGCGGTGGTCGCAGCGTTCATGTCGATGTCCTTGCGATTGACGGCGAGATACACAGCGCGATAGCGCAAGGCTACTTTTGTCAAAGTTGTGTCCATAAGTTTCGTTTTAAAAGGTAATTGACAGACAAAGGACAATTTACTGATTGTTGCTCTAAGGCTATAAGTATGTCTGTCTTGACCTTGTTATTTTGAACTGCGGGCAGGACTCGAACCTGCAACACATAGTACTAAGTATGTGCTGATTGGTCCTCTGAAAGGAAATTTCATCACAATCAATCTATTGCTCTACCAATTAAGCTACCGCAGCAAAGAGAGGTAATTGATACGACTATTTTGGAGCATCTTTGGCACTAGTAGAAGTAAGCCGTTCTTGACCTTCTCTCTTTTGGAAGGGCGTGGGCTGGATTCGAACCAGCGGTGACCACTATAGGAGTATGCAACGATTAGGCCACGCCATGGCAATCTCGCAGCAAACCACGCCCTTATCTGTATTTTTGTGTTGGTGAAAAATACGTATTTCTATCCCTTTATCACGGCCACCGGAAGCAATCTTGTACGAACTTTCACCAAGTCAAGTTCATTGGCGATAACTTCTTCAATGTCCTTGTAGGCCCCGGATGCCTCTTGCATATCATCCTGGCAACGTATCGCATGGACTATACCCCTTGCCTCAAGTTGCGCCACTTCCTCTGCCATGTTCAGCATACGGATGGCTGCTTTGCGCGAGAGTACACGTCCAGCGCCATGCGAGCAGGAACAGAACGAATCAGGATTGCCCAAACCCTCAACGATATAAGAAGCAGTACCTTGTGAACCGGGAATAATGCCTATGACACCTTTCTGGGCCAATGTCGCACCCTTGCGGTGTACAAAAACATTCTTGCCAAAGTGGTTCTCGCACGCAGCGTAGTTGTGGGCAATGTTTATCATCGGCTCAAACTCAATGTCCTTCAATGCATCTGCCAACACCTCTTCGATTCTGTCCATCATCAGTTTTCGATTGCAGAGAGCAAAATCTACGCAATACTTCATCTCTTCCCAGTACATACCAAACTCCCGCGACCCTTGCGGAAGAAATGCAAGATTGATATCCGGAGACACGACGGTGTGCCATCGCTGATTCAGTGTCTTTGCCTTCTCATTATAGTATGCGCCGACCCTTGCTCCAAGATTTCTTGAACCAGAGTGTATCATAATCCACAGCATATCATCTTCGTCTTTCTGCAGTTCGATGAAGTGGTTGCCGCCACCAAGCGTACCGACTTCGTGCAGTACAGATTCCTGCCGGGCCTTTACGATGGTCATCTTTTCTATCTCGTGACCTTCAGGAAGAAATCGTGCATCCTGCTTCTCCTTGTGGTGATCCATCCCAAGGGGTATACGTTCACGAATTCCTTTCATGATTTCCTTCCGGAGTACATGCGATGGTATCTCGCTTACCTTCCAATTGGTCTTCACGGCACACATACCACAACCTATGTCCACACCGACAGCGTTTGGTACGACTGCACCGTCGCAGGCGAGTACACCACCGATGGGCATTCCCTTGCCAGTATGAACATCAGGCATGATGGCAAGGTGATGATAAAGGAAGGGAAGAGTTGTCAGATTCTCAATCTGACGCATGGCTGACGCTTCCACTTTGTCTGTCCAGATTTTTACCGGACAGTTGTTGATCATCTTTACTTCCATAGTCTTTACATTCTTGTTGTTATACATTATTTGGGTGGTGCCTCTTCGCTCAGTTTTTTCTACACACATCCGTCTTTTATCGGATTGCGAGTGCAAAGTTATAAGGGTACTACGCAATCTTTCTGCGTAGTCAAAAAATATTATATATCTTTGCATCATCTGACTAAAAAATCTCAATATATGCCTGCCAACAAGAATGCCCTCATCCGCTACAAAACCATAGACAACTGCCTTCGCAACCGCTACCGTCGTTGGACAATAGACGATCTTGTCGATGCCTGCTGCGACGCCCTCTATGATATGGAGGGCATCCGCAAGGGGGTGTCTGTACGCACTGTGCAAAGCGACATTCAGATGATGCGTTCCGACAAACTCGGCTACAATGCACCCATCGAGGTGTATGACCACAAATACTACAGGTATGCCATAGAGGGATATTCCATCATGAACATGCCTATGTCGCAGAACGACTACGATGTCATGCAAGAGGCGGTCGACATGCTCCGACAACTTGAGGGATTCGAACAATTCTCGGAGATGAGCGATATCGTCAGTCGACTTCAAGACAAGCTCGCCATCTCCCGCAACAACCGCAAACCCATCATCCATTTCGATAGCGTGCCTGACCTCAAAGGTTTGAAACTCCTCAATCCTCTTTACAACTATATTGCACACCAGCAGACACTGCGCATCTTATATCAGTCGTTTTCAGCCCGGCAACCAGTGGAGTTCATTCTGTGCCCGTATTTGCTAAAAGAGTTCCGAAACCGCTGGTTTCTCTTCGGCTCCAAGGCAAGCAACTTGCTGCTCTACAACCTCGCCCTCGACAGAATCATCAGTATAGAACCGTCGGATGTGCCGTTCCGGAAGAATCCTGATTTCGATCCGGAACATTTCTTTGACGATGTGATCGGCGTGAGCAAGAACATCCGAAACACGCCCCGCCGGATAAAGTTTTGGGCATCGGCCGAACAAAGCAAGTACATCAAGACCAAGCCTATACACCCGTCACAACGAGTAGTCAAAGAAAATCCTGAAGACGGCAGTTGCATCTTCAGGATTGATGTGGTGATAAATTTCGAGATGTATTCAGTTTTTATGAGTTATGGGCCCGGCATCAAAATAATATATCCCCGCAACGCGATGATGTATATGCGTGACAAGTTCAAAGAAGCGCTTGACCTCTATAACACATTTATAGGCGAGAACAGAGATGCTGACCAAAAGGACTAAAAACCATCCGACACCCGTTGCAAGACCTGCGTCATGCAGTGGGCGGCACCATATCCGTCAATAAGGTTTTCCAGCGGCACCCATTCCACTTCAACACCATGCTTTTTCAGTTCCTGAGCCAATTCCTCAGACTGCCCTCCCACCATCATAACATGCCGCGGCGCTATGGTCAGATAGTTGTTGGCGTAATGCAGTTCGTCGGCCTCATTGATTTGTATAATTTGAAAACCGCGGTGCTTGAGAAAGTCCACAAACGGCACATTGCTTGACTGAAGGCGATAGACTTTTGTTCCCGGCTGGCGCGCATAGATGTCAACCGTCACATATTCCGGCTGTCCGGGTTGCGCATTCAGCCGGCTCGCCACCATCGTACACAGATTTCTGTCCATGATGTTGAAGTAGGTGTCCAGGTGCATCTGCATCTGCCAGAGTTTATGGTCGTGTACCACAACCACGGTGTCGTGTCCGAAAGCGTCGGCCTCCATAATCTGCCGGATAGCCTCCATATTGGTACGCATTCCGCATCCGATGAGCGAAAACGTGCCTGCGGGTATATAGTCACCGCCCTCAAGCCTTCCGCTGCCGCTGATTTCAAGCGCAGGCTTCACACCAAGATAGTTGTAGCAACTCCGTATGATGCGGGTCTCTGCACTTCTCTGCGACGAATTCATCTTGCAGATGATATGCCCGCAAGGAGTCGTGATACTTTGGTCGCGCGTGAAATAGAGATTCATCGTCGGATGCTGCACATAATCAGCCTCAACACCCGTGTTGTTGTCCACACTTCTCAGTTTGACGATAGGCTGGGTCATGATACAACGGATAAGGTCTTTTCTGGTCATCTCCGACAAGATGCTGTGCTTATACGCCTGACCGCACGCAGCCGTGTCACGGTCGGCCACCTCGCTCACATCGTAGACAAGAAAATGCTCGGCCAAATGACGGAGCGTGTCCACGTCCATTTTCTCCAATATGTCTACTACATTATAAACTTTGATACCGTTGTTCTCAAGCAGCCGGATATAGTTGCGGTGCTCCTTGGCAGCGGCATCGACATCAAAATAATGTTCAAATAGGCCCGCCATCGGATGGATTACACCATTGAAAAGTTCTTCACCCGGCGTGTGCATGAGAATCACCTTCGCCCTATCCCACTCCGCCTTGGGGAAGTGCGACTTACACTGTGCGTTCACCACGAAGGCCAAAAACATGGTGATAAATAGCAGTGACATTCTTTTCATATTCATTACGTATTATTAGAAACGTTGCAAATATACATATTTCTGCTTTTTCGTATGCAAAAATAAGGCTTTATCTTGACAGAAGCCCTATCCCCCATACGACATGAGCCAAAAAAATCGTATCTTTGCAATACGAAAACTGCAATATTTCCACGATATATTGCACCCTTCCACCCCTAACACACCTGTAAAACGACTATTCCACCATGTTCTACAAACTGATAGAAAGGAAACGAGATGCCTGGTATGCCTCTGCAGACTGTACGGTCAAGTCCTTCGTCGAATATATCAAGGAGCGCGGACAAATGCGCGACGCACAGACTGAAGCCATCAAGACTTACCTCTTTCTGAAGATTGCCTGCGACAACCGTCCCCTATGGCAACTTTTCTCTGAAGGTACATTCAATAGCCTCGACACGGAGAGCCTCGAACTGTCTGGCCCTACACGCGACACCTTCCGCAGTACGCCCGGTGCCGTGGCCCTCTTCGAATATGCCCGACTGCGCGACCGCCACGACCGGCAGCTGGCTCCCGAACTGGAGAAATACATCCGTCACCACGCCGCAGAGATAGACTACGAGCAGGTATTCCGCACACTCTTTCGCGGTGCCTCATATACAGACTACCTTTTCAGTCTGCCGATGGGTGCAGGAAAGACCTTCCTCATGGCTGCCTTTATCTATATCGACCTCTATTTCGCCCTCGTCGATCCCGACAATCCGGCCTTTGCCCACAATTTTATGATATTTGCGCCATCGGGACTGAAGTCATCCATCATCCCCAGTCTCAAACATATCATGGCGTTCGACCCTACATGGATCATTCCCGAACCGTATGCGACCGAAGTGCGCCGCCTCATCAAGTTTGAGATACTCGACGAACAGAAAGGCACATCGAAAAACACGCTTGTGCGCAACCCCAATGCGCAGAAACTGGCCAACCACCAACCATTCGACTCTCTCATCGGACTCGTAGCCATCACCAATGCCGAGAAGGTCATACTCGACCGCATTGACAGGAGTATGGATGCAAAACTGTTTTCCGAAGAAGAACTGACCCGCATCGCCCAAGCCAACGAACTGCGCGACACCATCGGGCGCCTGCCCCACCTGTCGATCTTCATCGACGAGGTACACCACGCCAGTGACGGAGAGATCAAACTCCGGCAAGTCGTAGAACGCTGGACACGCGAAAACTCGTTCTGCTCGGTGCTTGGCTTCAGTGGCACACCCTATCTGAGCAAACCGGAAACTACCAGCGTCGGTCCCGAACTGAGCATCAAGAGCACAGACATTCCCAATGTGGCCTACTACTACCCGCTCACCAACGGACTCAACAACTTTCTGAAAACCCCTACCATAAAGTATGCCGATGCCGACACCGCTACAATTGTCAGCAACGGCGTGCGCGACTTTCTCGATACCTACAAGAACAAAGTATACGACAACGGGACCTGTGCCAAACTGGCCATCTACTGCGGACAGATAGAAACACTCGAAGAGGAAATCTATCCCCTGGTCACCGACATTGCAGCACAGTACGGACTTGACGCTGCCACCGCCATACTCAAGTATCACGGCGGCAACAAGACATATCCGCAGCCCGATGGCGCCGACCTTGCCTTTGCAGAACTCGACACCGACCTCTCCACCGTCCGTATCGTCTTGCTCGTACAGATAGGCAAAGAGGGATGGGACTGCAAAAGTCTGACCGGCGTCATCCTTCCGCAAAAGGGTGTCTGCCCCACCAACATGATATTGCAGACCAGTTGCCGCTGTCTACGCCAAGTGACAAAAGACGAAAAGGAAACGGCCATCATCTGGCTCAACCAAACCAATGCGGAAACCCTCGGCAAACAGTTGCGCCAGCAGCAGGACATCACACTTCAGGAGTTCGGCACCATACACCATCCCGACGCCGTCTACGTCAACCGCTATTCACGCACCGACCCATTGCAACTGCCACCGATAGAATTCTGTGCCCTACACATCGACCATACCTCTATCGTCGTCGACGAAACGGGAGACGTGGCCGAACGTCTGTCTGACGACGCTCTCCTGACCATGTGCGATGCCCGACTGGTACACCAGGGCAGTCTCTACGGAGAACCGTCTACGGCCTATGCGCTTCTTTCCACCTTGCCCGATGAGCAGGCCGACTATATCTCATGGCTCTTCCTGATTGTCAAGGAAAGTCTCGGTACACTCCCCATCACCCGTCTCAGAACCTATGATGCACAGTTGCGCAATATCTTCCGTCGCATCACAAAGACGGATGACAACGGCCTGCACTTCGCCCCCGAGTACGACCAACGGCAGATACGCAGCAACATACGCCTGGCCTTCGGCCCTCGACATCGCCAAAAGTGCGAGGAGCATACCGTCGAGCGGAAGGAGTTTCTACTCATCAACGACCGGTTGAAACCCACCGTCCGCACATTCGACACATCGCTTTTCTATCCCTCTCCGGAAACGGTCAGCGAGATATTGCTCGAAGACAAAAGTCCTCGACGCATCATCCTCAGCAAGGAACAACGCGAGATGATAGAAGCCCTCAAGCAACGTGGCATTCCTGTCAACATCGGCAATGAGAACAAGCACCCCGAGCGTTGGCGCACCTACCACTACCTGCCCTACCGCTTTGAGTCACAGCGCACGCTCCACTATTTCTCCGACACCCTCCTACAAATAGACGCATTGCGAAAAAAGCATCTCGAAGTGTACTATACCGGAGAAGAGGGACTGAGCAAATTTGCCATCGACTGCTACCGCCGACGCGACACGCAACTGACCTTCACGGGCATCTACCGCCCCGACTTTATCATCATGAGCCGCACGGCCGACAAGAAGATACACCGTGTCCTGCTCATCGAGACAGAAGGAAAGGGTACCGAGGAGAAGCGAGACTTCGTCAAGAGCGACTTCATCCCCCGCGACACCCGGCAAGTCGGCTACCAGCGCTACGCACTTCTCGTACTCCCAAAGACGTTCACCGACCGGGAAATGCGCCAACTGACAGAAAGCGCCATCGACCAGTTCTTCAATTGAATACCCAAACCGAAACAAAACAAAACACCATCATGGCCATAAAATACATACCCTTCGTACCCGATACGCTCAACGGACAAGCCCTGCTCGACAATTTCGTCCGCACCCGTCGCATACAGGTACTGCGCTATCAGGGCAACGACGACCCCATACGCCACATCTCACGCGGCATGCCGCTCTACGAGACCCGCACCATAGAACGCATGGGAAAAAACAAAGAAGGCAACCTCATCGTACACGGCGACTGCCTCTCCACCTGCGCCCTACTCAAAGACCGGGGACAGACGGTCGACCTGGTATACATCGACCCTCCGTTTGCCAGCGGTGCCGACTATGCCAAGAAGGTATATCTGCGTCCTGACCCTCTGACGGTCAGATCCTCACAGAAGTCTGATTCTGGACAAATTGATACTGGCGAAAATGCTTTCGAGGAGAAGATGTACGGCGACATCTGGACCAAAGAACACTATCTGAACTGGATGTACGAAAATCTCATGGCCATCAAGAGTGTCATGAGCGAAAAAGCCACCATCTACGTACACCTCGACTGGCACATCGGACACTACGTCAAGGTACTCATGGACGAGATTTTCGGCGAGAACAATTTCCGCAACGAGATAGTCTGGCACTACTACAACAAGATGCAGGGCAACGTGGGACGCCTGGCTTCCAACCATGACGTCATCTTCGCCTACAGCAAGTCTGACGAATGTGTGTTCCATCCCATCAAAGAGAAGCGGCCACAACCCGTGAAACAAATCAAACGCGTATGGGACAAAGAGACCCAACGGTTGGTCAACGCCAAAGACAAAGACGGAAAGGTCATCTACATCGAAACCGACGAAATCACCATCGATGACGTATGGCGAATGCCCATGCTCCAGCCTGCCGACAAGACCGAACCGCTCGACTATGCCACCCAGAAACCCGAAGCACTTCTTGAGCGCATCATCTCAGCCAGCAGCGATCCCGATGCTGTCGTGGCCGACTTCTTCGGTGGTAGCGGTGTCACCGCTGCCGTAGCCAGCCGACTCGGACGGCGCTTCATACACGCAGACATCGGCCTCAACAGCGTACTCACCACACGCGACAGACTACGCACCAGACAAGCCCAGTTTGATTTCATCGAGGTAAAAGACGGCATTTCCCTCTACCGCAACCCGATACAGACAATGGAGCGGTTAGAACATATCATACCCGGTTTCCGCAGCGACGACACACTGGGCGAGCCGTGGGCCGGCAACATCGTGGACGCAGAGCGGGGTACTATGCCCGTCTACCTGCCCAACTTGCTTGACAGTGCCTCGCGCACACTCGACAAGCCTGTCATGATGGAGATACTCCACGCCATTGCCCTTCTGCCGTCAGAGACCAAGACTGTCGTCGTATACTACATCGACATCGACAATGAGGAAAGCCTCAGACAATTCATCCAGGACGAGGGCGATCCTACCGTCAACGTCGAACTGCGCGACCTGAAGGAATTGCTCGACGAGGTGATGCCTCAAGACTATGCGGAGTGGCGCATCGGCGAAGACGGATTCGACCTGTTCAAGTCATGGTGCATCACCCTGACCCTCTTCCACAGCGATAGAGTATGTCAGACTATACAGACATTCAACCAAAAGGCCATGGTACAGCACGCCAACGGCAAGGGACCGGAATTCCATCCTGTCACCATCAGCGAGCACGGACTGGACACCATAGAGTGGATTAGCGTCGACTGCACTTGTGCCGACGCCGAACAGCCGTGGCACAGCGACAGCGAGATAAAGATAGACCGTAGCGGGCATGTTGTGCGCGACGGTGTAAAAACCCGCGAACTGTGGGACGGATCACTGGCGTGCCCATCGCAACCACTGCGCATGAAGATACGCAACATTTGCGGAGACGAGACCATCTTTATACTATAGGCGGGATTTTTTAGAAAACCGCCTATTATGGACTATATGCTCCGTCAGTCTTCACCCGTCCATTCAAGACCAGGATATTTTTGGACCAGGGCACTCGCCCTGGCCTTTGTTTTTGCCAAAAAGTCTTGATATTCCTTACTCTCGGGATGAAACGGACGATGGGCCAAGGCCTCTTTTACCGGACGCCACTCTTCAAGAAAACGTTTCGTCGCATCACTGAAGAACACATCAGAGAAACGTTCCCATATATAGTCTACCGCCTGTTCAGACGGATGTATCATGTCGGCCGCATAGAAACGGTAGTCACGCAGTTCGTCATTGACTATCTCATAGGCTGGAAAATAGGTCACATGCTCCGGATACATTTTCGCCAGCCGGTCGGCAGCAAGGAGCAAGGTGGCCTTGGACAACTGACTGCCATGATACCCGTACTTCGCATAGCGTATGGGACTCACGGTGAGAACAACCTGCGTGTCGGCCCGCCTGTCAATCAACAGGTCTACGGCCTGGGCAAGATACACCGTACATTCTTCCACGGTGAGTTCCTCTTCGCGGAAAAGCCGTTGCGGACGCTTCTGACAATTGTCCACGATCTCGCCCGTCTCCCGCAATATATAGACGTGGTTGGTTCCAAGCGTCATCACGGCCACACGCGGCGCCGGTCCTTCATACCGCTGCACAGTATGAAGGATGCTGGCGGGATTGTACATCACCCCGAAGGGATTGACCACCGCACGAAACTTGTCCTCCACAAAGCGGCGGCCAATATTGTCGGCAAAACAGGAGCCTACAAACAGCATACGCTCACAAGGCTCTATATGAAACGAGGAGGGCACAATGGCCACGGGGGTACTGAACTTCATTTTTTCTTCTCTTCTTTAAGCGTTGTTTAAGTAGGTGCTCAAAATTATTTGATATGGATGTGTGGCTCTGATGTTGCGAAGATAGTTAAAAACAAGGAGAAATGAGCCAAAAACAGCAGAATTTATAATCTGATTCCGTAAGCATCAAGCAGAGCAAGTTCTCGATTTACATACTCGCCTTAAGAAGGTCTGAGCAAGTGAGATTGAAAAGTATTACTTTAGTAATAAAACCCCTCCTCCATACCAATAATTTCAGAAAAGAATTGTATCTTTGCTTATAGATAGATTGATTGATAACCAGCGAGACTATGGCAGAGATTGTAAACATATATCCCGTAGGAATACAGACCTTCGAGAAGATTCGCGAAGATGGATATCTGTATATTGACAAGACAAAGTACATTGTTGACTTTCGTAAGAAAGAGATGAGCTATGTCTTTCTGAGCCGCCCGAGACGATTCGGCAAGTCGCTCTTTGTCTCTACCCTGCAAGCATACTTCGAGGGACGCAAGGAACTGTTCGAAGGACTCGCCATAGCCGACTACGAGAAGGAATGGACCAAGCACCCTGTGCTGCATTTCGATATGAGTGGTGCAAAGCACTTCGACAAGGATTCTCTCATAAGATATCTTGACCGAGAACTTGAACCTTACGAAGAGATCTACAAATGCGACAAAAAGGATTGGGACATCAATATCCGACTGACAAACATCGTGGAGGCAGCCTACAAGCAGACCGGTCAAAAGGTTGTGGTTCTTATCGACGAGTATGATGCACCCCTCCTCGACGTTGTGCACGAAGAAGATAACTTACAGCCCCTGCGCCATGTCATGCGCAACTTCTACAGTCCTCTGAAGAAACTTGACCCTTATTTGGATTTCACGTTTATCACTGGTATAACCAAGTTCTCGCAACTCAGCATCTTCAGTGAACTGAACAACATCACCAACATTTCCATGAACGATGACTACGCTGGTATCTGTGGAATTACCAAAGAAGAAATGTTGGAGCAAATGTCGGTAGACATCGACATGCTTGCCAAAGTACAAGGATTATCAAGAGATAGCACTATCGCAAAACTCCAGGAGTGTTATGATGGTTATCACTTCTCTGGATTTTCCCCCGATGTATTCAATCCCTTCAGTCTGCTCAACTGTTTTGCAGAGCGAAAATTCGGTGCTTACTGGTTTGCCTCTGGTACACCGACATACCTTATTAATATGATGCGCAAGCACGGCGCACTGCCTACTGATATCAATCGTGTGGAGGCTGACGAGAGCGAGTTTGATGCTCCTACGGAGAACATGACTACCATCATGCCGTTGCTCTATCAGAGCGGATACATCACCATTAAGGACTACAACCGCGACTACAATTACTACACCCTCGATGTACCCAACAAGGAGGTAAAGGTGGGGCTGACCAAGGCACTCATCCCAT
This sequence comes from Lachnospiraceae bacterium, assembly GCA_963604975.1. GTDB lineage: Bacteria > Bacteroidota > Bacteroidia > Bacteroidales > Bacteroidaceae > Prevotella. The sequence goes on from CAVCSC010000059.1 coordinate 14,009, forward strand.
CGTATGTCACCCCGAATACGCTTGCCACAACCAATACCGCACGCCGCATAGCCCAAGCCCTCGACAAGCAGGACATGGAAGGCGCATTGCACTTGCTGCAGGATTTTCTCGGCACCGTACCCTACTGCAATGTCACCAACTATGAGGGACACTACCAACAGATGCTCTTCATCATCTTCTCGCTCCTCACCGATTATCTCGTTGACGTGGAAGTACACACCCCAAAAGGTAGGGTAGACATAGTGCTGCTCACTCGTACAGACCTCTATATCATCGAACTGAAACTCAACAAGGATGCTCAGACTGCCATGCAGCAGATAAACCTGAAGAACTATCGTCAGCGCTTCGCCCTCTCAGGCAAGCCCATCACAAAGGTAGGCATCAACTTCGACTCCACTCAGGGGAACATCACCGACTGGGTAATAGAAGCATAGGTCGCAGAAATTTTTAGAGACATTGTTGGGGTTTACGTTAGCAGCATTTGACACTCTTGTTGTCAAACGCTCATATGGAAGAAAAGATAAAAAACTTTGTTACAAAGCGTAAAAAACGGAACAAACCAATTTCTATGAATGGCAAAGAAATTTGAAATACGAAACAGTACAGCGGAGTTCCTGACTTTCGTAGCAGAAGGTAAGGAGCACGGCATACAAGTGCTATATAAAGATGAAACCGTGTGGGCTACGCAAAAAGCGATGGCTGTGCTTTTTGACTGTTCTACGGACAATATCGGTTTACATCTGAAAAACATTTATGACACAGGAGAGTTGAACAAAGAGGCAACTACCGAGAAAATCTCGGTAGTTCAAAAGGAAGGTGAAAGAGAGGTGCGACGCAACA
>CAVCSC010000060.1:0-14300 GCA_963604975.1 Lachnospiraceae bacterium
GGGTTACAGATGTCACTACGTTCCATCTTCACCCTGGGCTACGGTCGTTACGCCCCTCCAGGGCTGATGGTAGTTTTGCGGATTTTGACCACCCTACCAAAAGGGCTGATTTTACCAATTTTTCCCTAAAAAAACGTGACGAGGCCCGAACCGTCCGGTCCGGGCCTCGTGTATTGCCCTGTTGTAGGGCTGCAATCTGTATTTATGTATTCTGTTTTTTTGTGGAGTCGTGGCGGTCATCGTGCCTCAGATGGTCTCTTGCCGTCACCTATTGGGTGTCGGTGTATGGCCGATGCTGTGGGTGCGCATTACCACTCCTGCTTGGTGCCCCAGATGGTCTCGGTGTTTTCCTCGTCGGTCTCCCAGATGCCGGCAGAGTTGGAGTCGGCGTGGCTCCCTGGGGCGCTGCCGTTGTTGATGCTGGTGTCTCCTTTGCGCTCCTGGCTGCCATCGAGCAGATGGTATTCGGTGACGGGGGTGATGACGCTGATGGTGGGTTGCTGATATGTATGTTTCATAATAGGGTATTCTTTTGGTCTTTATACAATATTATTGTTGGTGAAAACCTCACGTCTATTCTTACTTCACGACGACCTTCTTGCCGCCCTGTATGTAGAGTCCGTGGGGCAGGGTCTGGAGTGAGGTGGTGCCCATGCGACGGCCGTCGATGGTGTAGATGTCGGCCTCGGCTGCGCTCTCGGTAGAGATGTTGCGGATGGCGGTGGCATCGCCGTCGAAGGAGAGGGTGTAGGAGGAGAGGTCTTCGGCATCGGCTGCGGTGTTGCCTGAGGTGAGGTAGGCACGGAAGGCATCGATGGTGCTGCCGGCGTTGAACTTTGTGAAGGTAGGCATCCCATTGCTGGAGTAGGCATATGCGTTCTGCAGGGCATACTGTGTGCCGTCGCCGGCTATCACGCCGTAGTTGCCGTGGAAGACGAGGGGCACTGTGCCGTTGTTGCTGATGCTCTGGGCGCTGGTCAGGTCGAGCACGCCGGTGGCAGAGGCGCTGATGGTAGCGTCCTTGGTGGCCTGGGCGAAGTAGGGTGTGTGGGCCTTCGGGTGGGTGGTGTTGGTGAAGACGGCCTCGGTACCCTTCGACTTGGTGGCGTTGTAGGCCCATACGGTGACACCTTCGGGGATGGTGGTCAGATCCATCGGCAGACAGAAGGAGAACCACTTGCCGTAGGTAGCGTTGTTCACCATGACGTCACGGGTGTAGGTGTATCCACCGCTCTGCTCGGTGGTGGTGATGGCGTGGCCGGTGTATACGGGGTAGTAGTTGCTGTCGTCGATGAGGTTGATGGTGTTGACGGCAGCGAGGTTGTCGCCGTCGGCTACCACGAGGTTCTTGGTCTCGCCCCACGACTCGGTAGGTGTGGCGGTGCCGTCAGCGGCGATGGTGCCGGCTACGGCTACGATGGCGTTCTTGTTGGCCGGAGAGATGGTGAAGGGGCTCTTCAGACCGGTCAGGTCGTAGGCCGTCTTCGTGACGTCGGTGAAGAAGGAGGTGATGTCGTCGGCCGTGTCGGTCCATCCCTTGACGGCGTACATGCCCTTGGCATCGGCTTCGGTGGCGGCGGTGACACCCTTTACACGCACATACTTGTAGGTGGCGGTAGAGTTGTTGTTGGCGCTTATCTCAAGTGTGGTGGTGAGTTTGTCGAAGTAGGTCGATTTGCTCGAGTAGGAGTAGGTAGCCACGGTGCTACCGTTGCCGTCGGTGATGGTCAGACCGTCGGTCTTGTTGTAGGTGATGTTGATGATACTGCCGTGGTTGCTGAGGCTGTAGGACGTGATATGGTCGGTCTCGTCGACATCGTGTGTGGCGAATACTACGTCCAACTTGTTGTTGTTGGGAAAGTAGTAGAAGTGGACGATTGCACCGTCGGTAGACGCGGCTTTCCACGATTCGCGGGTGTCGCCCTGGGTACCGAAGTTGAAGGGATTGAAACCGGCATTGAGACCATCGGCGATGTCGATAGATGCCTGCAGTGTCTGGTACGACCAGTCTACGGTAGTGGTGGTGCTGGCAATACCCGCGGAAGCCTTGGTATCGGGTGTGATCAAATTTTGTGCTTGTGCCGCTCCTGCGGTAGCGAGGGCGACGGCCGCAATAGCGAATGTGCGGCGATAGTGGTGTAGGAGTAAATGTTTCCCTTTCATACGCGTAATGTTTTTCGTTTTGAAGAGATGGTGTGTAATTTGTGAAAAGAGATAAGATGATTCCTCACACGAAGAGTGTGCGGAGGGTGTGTCTGCCTATAGTGCGCAGTATTTTCTTCTATTTGTCTTGCCCGACGGCGGCTTGGGGTCGGGGCGGGTATTCCGGGTGTGTGTGCGCCCGCGTAGGTGCGGGTATGAAGATTTGTTGGTGCAAAGGTACGGATAAATTGGTGAAAATTACCGTTTTTGTGTTAAAAAAACATCAAATAACATTGATTTGTAGATGGAAGGGTGGATTTTTACGACAAAATGACAAAAGGGGTATTGCCAGTAGGTATAAAAAAATAGAGTTATTATTTTACGACAATAGAGACAATAGAGACAACCGTGTTCTTGGAACTCATTTTCAAGAGTTGTCTCTATTGTCTCTATTGTCGTTTTTTTCATTGGTGTCCGGTAAAAACATCGCAATTGGCGAGTCCCGTAGGGACGACATATTATAGCGTAGGGGCTCGCCCCTACGTTTTTCGTTTAGTTATTACAACTTTGCCCCTGTAGGGGGCGCATATTTTATTTATACACAATGAATTATGCGCCTCCTATAGGGGCAATGTTTGTGGTAACGGTGAAAGGTAGGGCCGAGGCCCTACCCTATAATATGTGCCCCTTACAGGGGCTATGGATAGAGAACTGCGCAATGAACAAGGGTAAGCCCCAAATACAAAAAAAAACTTTGCAAGGACTAAGATATTCAACGACTTACAACGCTATAAGAAAATTTTACCGGGCACCAATACTACAGTATTCTGAACTTTCCGCCGGCGTTCCATTTTATGCGGAGCGTGCGTGCGGCCTTGCCGTTGACGGTGGGGTGTATGTCGACGTGGCAGGGGCGGGGATGGCGGCGGGGATAGCGGTAGGACACGCGGATGGTCTTGCGCTCGCCGGGGGCGAGGGTGAGCGACTCGGGCATGCGGAGCACGCGGTTGTTGGGCTGGCGGGTGAAGGTGACGGTCATGCGGCGCTGGGTGTTGTTGCCCACGCGGAGATCGAAACCGTACTCTTGTCCTTTGTCGAGGTCGGGGAAGGGGAGCATCTTCTGGCTCATCCACAGACCTTGTCCGAAGTCGTAGGGACACTCTTCGGAGATGGGGTGTACCTCGGGGGTGATGTCGGCCTTGACCCACAGACGCACATATTTCTGTCCGCCATCGGTGAGCACGACGACTTGCTTGATGAACTTGCCGCTCTTGTGGTCGGGGTCGAGGGTGACGCTGATATTGGCGGTCTCGCCGGGGCGTATGGCCCGCTTGGTATATCCGGCCACCATACATCCGCACCAGGTGTTGACGGCGGAGATGGCGACGGGCTTGTTGCCCTCGTTGCGCAGGCGGAAGATGTGGGTGACACGTCCGTCGCTCTCGCGTATGCGTCCGAAGTCGTGTACGCGGTTGTCGGGGCGGAAGGTGTCGAGAAACTGCGGCTCGGCGGCCGTAGCGGTAAGCGGGGTGAGGAGGGTGAGCGTCAAGAGGGCGAAAAGGACAGCCCGGCGGCCGCAGACAAGCAGATGAGCGATGTAGTTGCTATTCCTGTCTCTTTTTGCCTTTTGAGAGGCTGTTGTTGTACCTGTATTGAATGATTTGACCATTATTTTCCTGATTTGGGTTGCTTTGTCGGGCCGTGTCGGGCCATCCTTTTTCTCTCTTTTTTAGGTGGGCTCTGAAGACGTGTAGGTCTTCGGCGAACCCGTCTACACTTCATTTTTTAGGCGGGCTCTGAATACGCCTAATAGAGAGTGGCACTTTCAGAACCCGCTTTCATGATTGTCAGTCGTCGAAGGCCAGGCCCCACTGTACGTCGGTATAGCCCCAATCGGCATACGACCAAGCCCATGAGTTGGCGTTGAGCGTGAAGTCGAAGCGTACGTAGCGGGCCGATACGCCACCGTAGAGCACATACCAGGAGTTCCAGTTGTTGTCGCGGATAGACTTGCAGTCGGCGGTGCTGCCCAGGTCGGTCCATGTATTGCCGTCGGTAGAGAGGTAGACGCGTGCGCCGTTGCTCTGCATGACGTAGCAGTTGGCCATGAAGGCGCTCACCTTGTGTACGCCCTTGAGGTCGACGGTGAAGGAAGCGTTGTCGACACCAGATGCCGTGGGACGCCATCCGTCGAAGGACATCTCCTCCTTGTAGAGGTTGGTGGCGGCGATACATTCCCATGCCGAGCAGTCTTGCTGTATGGTACCGGTGATCTCGGTAGGATTGCTATTGATGAGGCTTTCGAGGAACGAGAGGGTGAGGTAGACCTTGGCCGTCTCTATGGTCTGCGTGGTGCCGTCGGCATAGGTGGCGGTGAGACGCAGGGGCAGGAGGTAGGCCGTACCGCTGAGCGTCTGTGCTTTCTCCTTGTCGGCCGTCACCTTGACCGTGCCGGTGGTCTCGCCGGCGGCGATAGTGGCGGCGGTCACCTCGACGGTGTTGGCCACCTCTGCGGGGAGGGCGGCGTAGGAGGTAGAGTGCTCGGCGTTGTACTCCTCGACGAGTGCGTTGTCGACCGTGGCCGATATCTTCACGTCAGAACCGATGGCGTGGAGTAGGGTGGCAGTGAACGAACCGCTGATCTCGCCGAACACGCCTACGGGTGTCTTGACGATGGAGCATGAGGCGGTGTTGTTGCCGGTGAGCGTGACGATGTCGCTGGTGGTATGGATGACGAGGTAGGCCGTAGCCATGGTCTGGCTGGCGCTCACGGGGCGGTCGGTCTGCTTGCTGCCCACCGAGGCGACGGCCAGGCGTACGGGCAGTACATAGCCCTCGGCGGTGAGCGTGCCGCGTGCCGACTCGGGTATGGCCACGTGTACGGCGGCCGAGGCGACGTTGGATCCGGCGGAGATGCCGGCGGGGGTGATCTCTATGGCGCGGAGCACGTCGGCGGGCAGGGTGGCGTACTGGGTCTCGTGCTCAGCATTGAAGGCAGAGACGAGCGTGGTGTCGGCCACGGCCGTGACGGTGACGCTGTCGGCCACGGTATATTGCAGGCGGGCCGAGAGTTGGGTTTCGAGGTCGCCGTAGTTGCCGGCGGGTGTGCGGTAGAGGGTGCACTCGGTGACGTTGCTTGCACCCTGGTCTACGTATACGAGGTTGCCGGGGTCGCCCGTGACGTCGTATTTCTCGTCGTCGCTACAGGCTGCGAGTGCGGCTGCACCGAGCATCATGGCCCCGAAAAGGTATATCTTGCTGGTTTTCATTGTTGTACTGTTTGATGGGTTGTGTGGGAGAGGGAGGCGGTGTGGCCTGATGGAGCGTCAGGCGATGCCGCTCCCTCGCCCGGGATAAGTGATGACGTGAGGATCAATAGGGGCACTTGTGGTTGGGCACCCATGAGGCGCGGCCGCTGCGGGGTACGGCGTTGTAGCCGTGTCCGGTCTGGTCGAGGATAGAGCCGTCTTCCTGCTCGTCGGTGCCGCAGAAGCGCCAGTAGGCGATGAGGCCTTCAGACTTCGGGTCGACGTAGCAGATATTGTTGAGCAGGTCGGCCGGAGTGCGGGCTACGTTCCATACGCGGAACTCGCTGACACGGCCATTGAGGTAGCGTCCGCCGGCAGAGTAGCCGATGGCGAACGGGCCGTTGTTGTCGCCGTAGGATGTACCGTAGTCATAACTCCAGACGAGCGAGATGTCGCCGGTAGCCTTGACGGGGTCGCCCATCGGTTCGCCGTCGAGGTACATAGTAATCTGCTGTCCGTCGTAGACGCAGGCGAAGTGGCACCACTTGCCGGTGGGGAAGTGGGTGGGGAAGGTGGCGGCGTGGGCCGTACCCTTGTCGGGTTTGTCCCAAGAGGGAGCGCCGGTCTTGCCACCTGCGAGTTGCAACTGGTCGGGGTCGCACGACACGTCGCCGAAGCGCAACAGGAAGTTCTCCTCACATCCCATCAGGGTAGAGATGTAGGGGTTGGTATGGCAGAAGTCGTTGACGTACACCTTGCACTCCATGGTGAGTTGTGAGAGATGGCCGAGGGCCTCGTTGTTGCGGAAGCCAGGCACGAGGAAGGCCTTGCCGTTGATGTCGGCCACGTCGGTGGTGATGATGGGCACGAACACGATGTAGGCGGTAGAGGCCGATTCGAGCACGTTGCCGTCGCTCTTCATGCGGATGGGGAGGCAGTAACTCTTGCCCTCCTCAAACTTGGTGGGGTCGGCGATCATGAGTTTGGCCTCGGTAGAGACAAACTGCCCCGGCTCGATGGTGACCGTGGCGTCTTCGATGCTGTAGGCGTCGGAGGGCGGAAGGATGTAGGAAGAGCCTTCCTTTTGGTTGTAGGCGTCGAGCAGGTCGGGAGCGGCCTCGAAGGAGGCTTTGACGGCTGCGCTGACCTTGGCCGTAGAGGTGACGGTGAGGCTGAGGCTGTCGTTGCCCTCGAAGCCCTTGCGTATGGTGTTCTTCTGCATGGTGCCCGAGATGTAGACCACATCGCGGTAGTCGCCGTTGCTTTCCTGGCAGGCGGCCATGAGGATGGCGGCCAGGGCGAGGACGAGATATTTTATTTTGTTCATTGTGGTAGTTGTTGTTTGGGCGTGCCGCCGCACAGACGGCACGCACGTTGTTTTGTTATGTTTCGGCTACGCTATGGTCAGTGTACGGCAGGGTTTTGTATCTGTATGCCGTGACGGATGTTGGCGTAGTTGTTGCATCCCCATCCGGTGTTGATATAGTCGCGGTGCATGTAGAAGGCACCGAAGCCACCCTTGCGTCCCGTGGCGGGGCGGTAGCGGGCGTAGGTGAGCAGTTTGCCACACTCGGCGTTCTTCCAGTTGTCGCCCACGTTCTCGGTGTAGACTACCTTCTCGGTGGGGCAGTCTGTGAAGGGCACTCTGCCGGGGCTGCCGCCGTAGGTCTGGTTGACATACCAGTTGGTGTAGGGCAGCGTGTTGGCGCTGGGAGCGGCGCTGTAGTAGTCGATGCAGAGCAGCATGTTGGGGTCGCCCTTGATGGTGAAGCCGTCAGAATAGGTGTAGGTGCTGTCGGGCGAGGCCATCGGACCTACAAACTGTCCGACGTAGGCTACGAAGTAGTCGAGGTTGCTGCCGGAGAGGGGGTCGCCTTCAGGCTCGTAGTCCATATCGATACCGTCGATACCGTTCTCGAAGATGGGCCGGAGCAAGGCTTGGGCGTAGGCACGCATGGCGGCCTGCGGGTCGTCTTGCTTCACCCATATAGAGTCGTAGTACTCGGGGTGCTCCTTGATACGGATGATGCTCGGCACGACCAGGCGTGTGCCCTTGGTCTGCTGTACGAACTTCATCTCCTTGTACACGTCGGGCAGATAGTGCGTGTCGATGTGTGTGGAGTCGTCGCTGGGTATGCCGCCCCAGAGGGAGCAGATGTCGAGCGAGTCGGGCAGGCCGAGGAAGCGGGTGGCCATAGAGTTCATCTGCGAGTAGTCGGAGAACCATCCCCAGGCTATCTGGTGGTCGCTCTTCTTGTAGTCGCGTAGGTTTTGGTAGTATTGTGCGTCGTAGGTCGTGGGACCGATGACGTCGGCGTTCTCTACGTCGGTGTCGCAGGAGGCGAGCAGAGGGGCGGCGAAGAGGGCGGCGATGAAATATCTCAATATTTTCATGATGTTGCTGTTATGGCGTGTACTGAAAAGTGCCACGCATTGTTAGATTTCTCTTTTTAGGATGATTACAGACCCCATTGTCAGTGGTTGGGGTTTTTGTCCCACCATAGTTTGGTGCCGCCGTTGTCGGAACCGCCGAGCAGTTGCACGGCAGCCTGTACGCAGGCCGCGTTGTTGGAATACTCGGAGGCGGGGAAGCGCAAGCGGCGTATCTGCAGCGTGGTGCTCACCGTGCCGTTGGAGGCATTGGTGTCGACGGTGAAGAGGGCGGGATAGCCGGTGCGACGGTATTCCGACCATGCTTCCTGTCCGTCGGGGAAGATGGCGAGATACTTCTGTGTGATGATGCGCTCGAGTTTCTGCTCGAAGGAGTCGCCCTCGTTCCAGGCTATGGTGATGGTGCTCACGGCGGAGGCATCGCGTCCGTTGCCGCTCATGTCGGTGAAGTTGGCCGGCTGGCTGCTGTTGTCGGCGAGATACTGGTCGACACCGCTGACGCTGCGCTCCTGGAAGGAGGCGCGCACGCCGCTCTCATAGAGATCCTTGACCGAGGTAGAACCGAGATCCCAGCGCAGTTTGGCTTCGGCGCGGAGGAAGTAACTCTCGGCGGCCGACATCCACTGCATGGCGTCGCCCGAGGAGACGTTCATGGCTGAGGTAGCGTCGGTGTAGTCGCTCTGGTTGGCTATCTTCAGGCCGGGGTATACGCCGTGGGCCTTGCCGTCAGACGTGGCCGAGAAGTAGACCGTGGCGCGGGGGTCGCCGTAGCCGGTGAGGTAACTCTCAAGCGAGGCACCCATGCGCATGTCGCCCCAACTCTTGGTCACCTCCCAGAAGGGGTTGAGGAAGGAGTACTGGGCGTTGTTGGCGTGGCGGGCGGTCTGTGTGAGGAAGTTGCCGTCGCTGATCGACTTGGCGGCCTCGGTGCGTGCGAGGGTCTCGTCGGCGTAGGCTACGCGCAGGGCGAGACGCAGACGGAGCGTGTTGGCCAGTTGTATCCAGTTTTCCACGTTGCCCGAGAATACGTAGTCGAAGTTGGCGAGCAACTGTGCCGAGGAGTTGGCACGGTGGTAGGTTTCGAGGGTCTCGATCGCCTCGTCGAGTTCGGCGAAGAAGGTCTTGTAGACATCGGCCTGTGCGTCGTAGGCTACGTTGATGCCCGTACCAAACTGGGTGTAGGGTATCGGTCCGTACATATCGGTGATGCGGCTCATGCCGAAGACCTTGACCACGTTGGCCAGTGCGGTGACGGCAGGTGTGGCGGCCTTGTCGGAGTTGGTCTTGAGTTTGAGCCAGGGCTGCATCAGATTGGTGTAGGTGTCGTTGAAGGGCTGGTTGACCCACTTGTCGGGCAGGAGGTAGTGGGCGTTGTGCAGCGATCCTACGTCGTAGGAGGCCTTGATATTGGAGAAGTAGCCGGAGAAGAGGCCTCCGGTGAGCATGTCCTCGATCTGGAAGGCACCGCCCTTGTCGAGTCCGACGATGTAGACGTTGTGCTGCATCTGTGCGAAGAAGGCGCCGGTGTTCATGTTGTCGTGGCTCATGTCCTCCTCCTGTGCGGAGTTGTGGTCGGTGTTCCACTTGTCGAACTCGGCCGTGCAGGACGAGAGCGCGACGAGCGTGGCTGCGGCGGCGATGCCGCACCGTATGATATTGTTGTTGAGTTTCATAGTGGATGTAGGTGTTTTAGAAGTCTACTTTGACGGAGAATCCGAGGTTGCGCAGGCTGGGCATCATGAAGTTGTCGATACCTGTGAAGTAAGTGCCGGTAGAGGCGGTCAGTTCGGGGTCGAAGGGAGCCTTGCAGTAGAACATGAAGAGGTTGCGTCCGGTGAAGGCCACGTGCAGGTTTTGTATCCAGGGTACCCACTTGTTGACGGGCACGTCGTAGCCCAGTGTGAGTTCGCCCAGACGCACGTTGGTGGCACTGTAGATGTAGTAGGCACCGATGCTCGGTCCGACCTTGGTGTAGTAGTCTTGTGCGGGTATGCGTACGCCGTTGACGAGGGCGCCGCCGGCATCGCGTGCGTCGGCTGTGGTCTTGGAGACACCGAAGTAGTCCATGTAGCCCTGTGTGATGGAGGCTACGCGTCCGCCTACGCGGGCACTGACGAGGAAGCCGAGCGAGAGACCCTTCCAGGAGAAGGAGTTGCGCCATCCGATGTTGTACTTCGGATTGACATTGCCGGCATAGACATACTTGCCTTCATCCACACCTGCGATATTGCGTGAGGTATAGTCGACGATGACGTAGCCGTGCTCGTCCATCTTGGGTACGGTGACGTAGAGGTCGCCCATCTGTCCGCCTTCGGTGAGGCGCACCTTGACAGGACCGAAGTTCATCATGTCCATAGCGTCGAGTGACACGCTCACCTGGTTGCCGCCATCGAGGGTGAGGGTGGTGGGGGCGAGGAGTTGCTTGATCTTGTTGCGGTTGAGCGTGTAGGTGAGGGTCGACGACCAGTGTACCGGTCCGAGGGGCTGGTTGACGGTGAGCGATGCCTCGATACCCTTGTTGTCTACGCGTCCGCCGTTGATAGGCAGTTTGGAGTAGCCGGAAGAGGCCGACAGTTCGGGCAGGAAGAACTGGTCGTAGGTGCGGGTAGAGTAGAGGCTGACGTTGAGGGCCAGACGGTCGCCCCAGAGGTTGGCCTGCAGACCTACCTCCCATGCCTTGGTGCGCTCGGGCTTGAGGTCGGTGTTGGGGTAGTACGACGTGGTCGAGGGCGAGGCGTTGGTGTAGGAGTAGCGCAGCAGGGCGTAGTACTTCTCGGGCGTGTTGCCCACCTCACTGTACGATCCGCGCAGTTTGAGGAAGGAGAGCACGTTGGATTTCAATCCCGGGATGATGTCGGTGAGTATGCCGCTCAGTCCGACAGAGGGATAGAAGAAGCCTTTGTCCTTGTACTTGGTGTTGCCCAGGAAGGAGTCCCAGTCGTTGCGGGCCGTGAGGTCGAGGTAGACCATCGAGCGGTAGCCGAGTTGGGCGGTGGCAAAGACGCTCTGCACCTGGTGGTGGTAGTTGAGTGCGGGATCCTGGTCGAGGTGTGCGGTGGAGCGGTTGACGTTGTTGAGCGTGAAGACGTTGGCCTGATTGAGGAAACCGCCATTGTAGGTGTAACTGGCATCTACATCCTTGATGCTGGTGCCGACATTGGCCGTGAGCGAGAACTGTCCGAAGTACTTGTCGATATTGAGGATGGCGTCGCCGTAGATTTGGCGGGTATTGTCGTCGGTGCGGTAGTAGGCACCATACTCGCCGGCAAAGAGGGCGTCGGTAGAGGCCGAGTACTTCTTCTCGTAGAGGCTGGAGGTCTTGTCGATCTTGGCACGTCCGGAGAGGGTGATACCCTTGGCAATGTCGAAGGTGAGTCCGCCGGAGAGCACGTAGCGGTCTTTGTGGTTGATGGCGTTGTCGCGGTTGATCTCCCAGTAGGGGTTCATCATAGAGAGTCCCTGGTTGCCGAAAGGCCAGTACATGGTCTTGAAGTTGCGCTCCTGGTCGTACTGCTCATAGGGCATGTACTTGCGGATGTCGTCGCCTGCGGGGAAGAGGTAGATGGGCACGATGGGGTTGAAGTACAGACCCTGCGACACCATGTTCTTCTCGGTGATCTTCATGTACATGGCACTCAGGTCGAGGTGCAGACGGTCGTTGAGGAAGTCGGTGGTGTTGCGTATGGTGAAGTTGTAGCGGGCCAGCGTGTTGTTCTGCACGATGCCCTCGGCGTTGGTCGAGGCGAGCGAGGCGAAGGTCTGGCTGTGCTCCGATCCGGTAGAGAAGGTGAGGGAGTTGCCCACGTTGTAGCCGGTCTGGTAGAAGTCGAGCGGGTCGTACGAGGAGGGGGTGGCGAGTTTCGATCCCCAGGAGGAGAACGAGCCGGTAGAGGTCTGTCCGTAGGTGTTCTGGAACTCGGGGGTGACGAAGGGTGAGAAGAAGGAGGTGTTGTTCGAGTAACTCAGGCGCACCTTGCCTACCGTACCCTTCTTGGTGGTGATCATCACCACGCCGTTGGCAGCATCGCTACCGTAGAGGGCAGAGGCGGCTGCACCGGAGAGTACGGAGATGCTCTCCACATCGTCGGGGTTGACCATAGCAGCGGCATCACCCGTCTGTGCATCGCCGTGGTAGGCGTCGGTGGGCTGGTTGGCCGTGAGCGAGGGCATGGGTATACCGTCGATGACGTAGAGGGCGTTGTTGTTGCCGTTGATCGACTTGTTGCCTCGCATGACGACCTTCACGCCGCCGCCGATACCGGCTGCCGAGGTGTTGATCTCCACACCGGCCACCTTTCCGGCGAGCGAGTTCATGAAGTTGGCATCCTTGACGCCCGTGATCTCGTCGCTGCTGATCTGCTGTACGTTGTAGGTGAGGGCCTTGGCTTCCTTCTTGATACCGAGGGCGGTGACGACCACCTCGTCGATCATCTGCTCGTTTTGCGAGAGACCTACGGTGAGGTTGCTGCGGTCGGCGGCCACCTCCTTGGGTTTGTAGCCGAGATAGGACACTTCGAGGCGTGAGCCTTCGGGCACGGTCATAGAGAAGTTGCCGTCGATGTCGGTGACAGCGGCTTCGGTGCCGCCCTTGACACGGATGGTAGCGCCGACGACGGGCTCGCCGTTCTCGTCGACGACAGTACCCTTGATGCTCTTCTTCTCGCCGTGGGGCTTGCCCTGTGTGGCGGTGGTGTGGTGGGCAGGACTGACGACGATGGTGTGGTCCTTGATCTCGTAGGTGACGTTTTGTCCGCCGAGTATCTGTGCCACGGCTTCTTTGACGGTCTTGGCGTCGACGTTCACCTTCTTGCTGGTGTTGACCGTCCTGGCGTCATAGACAAATGAGCACTTGCTCTCTTTCTCAAGTGCAGTGATGGCCGTCTTGACGGTCACGCCCCGCAGTTTGAGCGAGATGCTCTGCGCGTGCAGACCTGCTCCCCATAGGAGCATGGCTGCCACAAGTACAGTTTGCTTGGGTTTGTACATAGAGTGTTGTGCGATTTGAATTTAGGTTATGAATTTTTTCTTTCTTGTTCTATTTAGGTTCAGGGGCGGAGGGCGTGCGCCTGGCTTTTTCTTTCCGTGTGCGGCCCTACGGTATATATAGGTGTGGTGTGTATGGGTGAGTATGGGGTTGTCAGTCGTCGTTGTCGGCTTGCCGTTGCACCCTCACGGGCACGGCGGGCAAGGTGTTGAAGGGGGGAGGGGTGTCGGGGTGTGGAGGCGTCAGCGCAAGTAGACGGTGTTGCCGCTCACGGAGTAGGCTATGCCGCCGGCCTTGGAGATGGCGTGGAGCACCTCGGCGAGTTCCTGGCGGTCGGTGTTGAGCGTACCGCAGATCTGCAGACGGTCGACACGGCGGTCGGCGATGACCACGTGCACCTTGTAGCAACGCTCTATGGCGCGGGCTATCTGGCGCATCGAGCGGCCGTCCATCACGAGCATGCCCGAGGTCCAAAGGCGTTCCTCGTCGGGCGAACAGGTACCGGCCGTCATGCGGCCCGTGCGCTTGTCGACCACGGCTTGCTGGGTGGGATGGAGCGAGAGTTCCTCGTCAGGACGCTTGGTAGAGGCTACGCCTACGAGTCCTTCGCAGAGCGATACCTCGGCGGTGGTCTCCTCGGGGTAGTCACGGAAGTTGAACTTGGTGCCGATGTCTCTCACCGTCATGTTGTCGGAGCAGACCGTCAGCGGCAGTACCGACTTGTGGCCTACCTCGAAGTAGCCCTCGCCGGTGAGGTGTACCGTGCGGTCGGTCACGCCGAAGCCCTGTGAGTAGGCCATGCGCGAACCGGCATTGAGCCAGGCGGTGGTGCCGTCGGGCAGGGTGATCTTGGTGCGCGACCCTTCGGGGGCTTCTACCACGATGTCGGCCAGACGGCTCTCCATGATCGATGTGCCGCCGAGATAGCCCGCTGCGGCGATACCTGCCACGGCGATGATGATGGCGGCGGCAGCGGCCACGCGACGCAGTGTGCGGCGGAGTCGCACGGCGGGCACCGGTGTGCCGGAGGCGGTGTGTGCGGCAAACCGGTCCCATGCCTTGCGGCTGTCGTAGGTGTGGGCTTCGGCTGCGCCGCCAATGGTGGTCCACTCGGCACGCTGGCGGTCGAGATACTCGCGGTGCGACGGGTCGGCATCGGCCCATGCTTCGAGTTCGTCCTGCTCGGCTGGTGTGGCCTTTCCGGCGAAGAGTCTGACGATGATGTCGTCTATGTGATAGTTGGCGTATTCCATTGTCTGTAGGAGGGGTTTCTATGGGTAGGACAAGATTTCGTTTGGGGTAGGGTAGTGGTGTAGGCGAAAAAATGAGATTTTTTTTCACTTTCGGAAAAAAAGACTAATTTTGCAGCCCAATAGACACATTTCGTGTGCGGGCCTCTTTCTTAGGGCTCACTTTTTTTAGGATTCACTGTCAGAAATGACTCAAATGTAGTTTTAGTATCATAAGTAGGTGTTCAAAGTAAGTAGGTATTCAAAATTATTTGATATGGATATGCGCCTTATTTTCGTTTGTAT
>CAVCSC010000061.1:0-14035 GCA_963604975.1 Lachnospiraceae bacterium
GTGCCCCCTACAGGGGCTATGGATAGAGAAACTGCGCAATGAATAAGGGTAAGCCACAAATACTAAAAACTTTGCAAAGATTAGATATTCAACGACTTACAATGTTATAAGAAAATTTTACCGGACACCAATATTTTGTATTTTGTCAATTTTGAACACTCTACCCTTCGAGACTCGCCAATTGCAATGTTTTTACCGGACACCAATAAATCCGAAACTTGAGGGATGAGTGACACTGCAAAAGTACAGAATATCAGAAGCGGGTCATAAACTCGATGACCACCTTGTCTTTCTCCGACGGCTTGGCCACGGCCCCGTCGCGATAGAAATACTTCTCGTAGTTGAGACGGATGTCGCTGATGAACGGTTTTTTCAGGCTCAGCGTCACACCGCCCGTCAGACGGGAACGCTGGTAGTCGTTGATCACAAGGCGACTGACCTTTGCTCCCGATGCATCGGTGGTCTCGGAAGCCGTACCGTCGCTGTGGTCGCCCATATAGTCGAAGCGCACAAGCGGAGTGACGCAGCGCAGCAGACCCTTGCGCACGGGGATGTCGTAACTGACAAACGAGTCGAAGGCATGCACGTTATGGAAAGCGTCGCGGTCGTAGTGCTTGAACAGATATTCGGCCTCGATGTGCCATCCGTGTGACTGCCAGTAGGCACCGGCATCGTACATCATCACACCGACATGTTCGGGCTTGATTTTTTGTACGCTCAGCGTGAGGTTGAACCCGTGGGGAAAGAACATCTGCGCCTTGGCAGAGAAGTTGATGTTCTTCGTCCAGAAATTCTTTTGATTGGTCAGTCCGCTACCATTGAAGATACCGCCCTCCAGGATAATAGGAAAACCGACATTGGCCGTATAGCCTACCACGGCACCCACATCGCGCACGTTGCCCACCTGCTTGGCGATAAACGAGCGGTTGGCGAAATACTGCTGGTGGGGAGAACGGTGGGCATCGATGGTGAAGGGCACACGCATCTGTCCGATGGTAAACTGTCCTGTGGAGAGCCACTTCAAGCGGGTGTAGGCATCGAGCATCTTGATCTGTCCCTCATCGCTGAGGTCGATCTCAGCCTTGTAGGACACACGCGAGGTCACATTGCCGTCGACACTCACGCGGGCATTGCGCACCTCGAAACGCCCCTCGCCCTCCTCGGTCTGATACTCGTACTTGCTACGGATGGTACCGTGGATGTGGGGTATATACTTTTTGTCAGCATCATCGTCGTGCTGGGCAAAGGAGGGAAGGGTGGCCGTCGAAAGAAGCAGGGCAGCCAAAAACGCGGTGCGGGCACGGCGCGGGGTCATATTGTTGTTCATCATACTTATATTTATTGACAATCTGGCAATGATAAGTAGGTATTCAAAATTATTCGTATCTATTATGGGTAGCAGGTTTTATTATACTTTGACATGTCTCTGCACTTTCTTTTTGCCTGTATGCCCGGCTTTCATCGGTTTTGAACACCTACTTATATTCCGGCTGCAAAGGTCTATACATCATATTGCAATGCCAAAAATACCGGGTGACATAGATGTGACAGACGTGTTACAAAAACGTTACAGGACGCAAATCACAATCCACGCTTCTCTTATCGACGCATTCAATGGCGATAAAAAGCGCAAATCACGATACATCGGCTTTTTTCACTGTTACTTATTTGCCATTGTCCACAGAAAAGTGTATTTTTGCAGTTGATACGCCACTTTCGGCAGCACACCCCGAAAGGAGGACGCTGAAAAAGCGGCGTACACACCTTGAGTGCACAACAATTAAAGAACGATAACAATACAACTTGCATGATTCTTTTCTTCAGAACCCCATCAGAGAGTGTGGTGGCCACAGCTTGCGACCATCAACTCAACAATGACGAAATCAAGGAACTCAGTTGGCTCTTCGGCGAAGCGACACCCATCGAGGGCGAAAATGTCGAGGGCTTCTATGTAGGCCCGCGCCGCGAAATGATCACCCCTTGGAGCACAAATGCCGTCGAGATCACCCAAAACATGGGTCTTGACGGCATTTCGCGTATAGAGGAATACTTCCCCGTGAGCAGTGCCGACGCTAAGCACGACCCCATGCTGCAACGCATGTACGAGGGACTCGACCAGCGCATCTTCACCGTAGACCACCAGCCCGAGCCCATCAAGCACGTCGAAAACCTCGAGGAGTACAACGAGCAGGAAGGACTCGCCCTCTCGCCTGAGGAAATGGAATACCTGCACAAGGTAGAGAAAGAAGTGGGACGCCCGCTGACCGACAGCGAAATCTTCGGTTTCGCACAGATCAACTCCGAGCACTGCCGCCACAAGATCTTCGGCGGAACATTCATCATCGACGGCAAGGAGATGGAGTCATCACTCTTCGCACTCATCAAGAAGACCACCAAGGAAAACCCCAACAAGATACTGTCGGCCTACAAAGACAACGTAGCCTTCGCACAAGGCCCCACCGTAGAGCAGTTTGCCCCCAAAGACCAAAGCACCTCCGACTATTTTGAGGTGAAGGACATCGAGAGCGTCATCTCGCTCAAGGCCGAGACCCACAACTTCCCCACCACCGTAGAGCCCTTCAACGGCGCAGCCACCGGTACTGGCGGCGAGATACGCGACCGTATGGGTGGCGGTGTCGGATCGTGGCCCATCGCCGGAACCGCCGTCTACATGACCGCCTATCCCCGACTGACCGACGACGAGAAGACCGCCCGCGACTGGGAACAACTGCTCCCCGTACGCCAGTGGCTCTACCAGACCCCCGAACAGATACTCATCAAGGCCTCCAACGGTGCCTCCGACTTCGGCAACAAGTTCGGCCAGCCGCTCATCTGCGGTTCGGTGCTCACCTTCGAACACAAGGAGGGCGACGAGCGCTACGCCTACGACAAGGTCATCATGCTCGCCGGCGGCGTAGGCTACGGCACCAAGCGCGACTGCCTCAAGAAAGAACCGCAGAAAGGCAACAAGGTCGTTGTCGTGGGCGGTGACAACTATCGCATCGGACTCGGTGGCGGATCGGTATCCTCTGTCGACACGGGCCGCTACTCCAACGGTATCGAACTCAATGCCGTACAGCGTGCCAACCCCGAAATGCAGAAACGTGCCTACAACCTCGTGCGCGCCCTCTGCGAAGAAGAGGTCAACCCCGTTGTCAGCATACACGACCACGGATCGGCCGGCCACCTCAACTGTCTCTCCGAACTGGTAGAGGAGTGCGGCGGCGAGATCGACATGACCCAACTGCCCATCGGCGACAAGACCCTCTCTGCCAAAGAGATCATCGCCAACGAGAGTCAGGAACGTATGGGTCTGCTCATCGACGAGAAACATATCGAGCACGTGCGCCGCATCGCCGAGCGCGAGCGCGCCCCGCTCTACGTGGTCGGCGAGACCACCGGCGACGCCCACTTCTCCTTCAAGCAGGGCGACGGCGTGAAGCCTTTCGACCTCGACGTGGCCCAGATGTTCGGCCACTCCCCCAAGACCATCATGCGCGACGAGACCGTAGAGCGTCACTATGAAGACGTGACCTACAGCAACGACCACCTCGACGAATATGTAGAGCGCGTGCTGCAACTCGAAGCCGTAGCCTGCAAAGACTGGCTCACCAACAAGGTAGACCGCTCCGTGACGGGCAAGATTGCCCGCCAGCAGTGCCAAGGACAGATACAACTCCCGCTGAGCGACTGCGGCGTGGTCGCCCTCGACTACCGCGGACATAAAGGTATCGCCACCGCCCTCGGACACGCTCCGCAGGCAGGTTTGGCCTCACCCGAAGCCGGAAGTGTACTCTCCGTAGCCGAAGCACTCACCAATATCGTATGGGCACCGCTGGCCGAAGGCCGCACAAGCCTCTCGCTCTCCGCCAACTGGATGTGGCCCTGCCGCTCACAGAAAGGCGAGGATGCCCGTCTCTACTCCGCAGTACAGGCCCTGAGCGACTTCTGTATCGCCCTCGGCGTGAACGTGCCGACCGGCAAAGACTCTCTCTCGATGTCGCAGCAGTATCCCGGCGGCGAGAAGATCATCTCTCCGGGAACCGTCATCGTCAGCGCCGGCGGTGAGGTGAGCGACGTGCGCCACGTCGTGTCGCCCGTACTCGTGGCCGACAAGAACTCCTCACTCTACCATGTCGACTTCTCCTTCGACGAGCAACGTCTCGGCGGTAGCGCCTTCGCACAGAGCCTCGGCAAGGTGGGCGACGACGTACCTACCGTGAAAAACGCTGACTACTTCGCCGACTGTTTCGATGCCATACAGGAACTGATTGCCAAGGGATGGATCATGGCTGGCCACGACATCAGCGCCGGCGGTCTGATCACCACCCTGCTTGAGATGTGCTTCGCCAACAAAGAGGGCGGTCTGCACATCAACCTGCACAACCTCGCCGGCGACGACGTGGTGAAGATGCTCATGGCCGAGAACCCCGGCGTGGTCATCCAGGTGAGCGACAAGCACAAGGACGAGTTCCGCGACTTCATGGACGAGCACGGTATCGGCTACGCCAAGATCGGCTACCCCACCCCGAAGGAGCGCACCCTCGTCATCAAGAAAGAAGAATATACCCACACCTTTGATATCGACCGTCTGCGCGACGTATGGTACAAGACCTCCTATCTGCTCGACCGTGACCAGAGCATGAACGGATGTGCCGCACAGCGCTACGCCAACTATAAGAACCAGCCCGTAGAGATGCACTTCCACGACGGTTTCAAGGGCACGCTCGACAGTTACGGCATCTCCGCCGACCGCCGCACCTCCACCGGCATCAAGGCCGCCATCATCCGTGAGAAGGGTACCAATGGCGAGCGCGAGATGGCCTACTCACTCTATCTGGCTGGCTTCGACGTGAAGGATGTCATGATGACCGACCTCATATCGGGACGCGAAACGCTCGAAGACATCAACATGATTGTCTTCTGCGGCGGATTCTCCAATAGCGACGTGCTCGGTTCGGCCAAGGGATGGGCAGGCGCCTTCCTCTTCAACCCCAAGGCCAAGGAAGCCCTCGACAAGTTCTATGCCCGCGAAGACACCCTCTCGCTCGGTATCTGCAACGGTTGCCAGTTGATGGTGGAACTGAACCTCATCAACCCCGAACACCAGCAGCGCACCCACATGTTGCACAACAACTCGCACAAGTTTGAGAGCACCTTCCTCGGCGTGGAGATACCGCAGAACGATAGCGTGATGTTCTCCAGCCTCAGCGGAGACCGTCTCGGCATCTGGGTAGCCCACGGAGAAGGCAAGTTCTCTCTGCCCGAGGGCGAGGAGAACTACAACATCGTGGCCCGCTACGCCTACGACGCTTACCCCGGCAACCCCAACGGCTCTGACTACGCCGTCGCCGGTATCTGCTCGAAGGACGGACGCCACCTGGCCATGATGCCCCACTTGGAGCGCGCCATCTTCCCCTGGCAGAACGCCTGGTATCCGGCCGACCACCGCGAAGACGACGTCACACCGTGGATTGAGGCTTTCGTCAATGCCCGCAAGTGGGTAGAGAACCACAAGAAATAAGTCATCCGGAGTACCGGAAAAGAAAAAAGAAACCAGGTTGTCTGCCCCGCCCGCCGTAACTGACTGGCACTGGGACTGACAACCTGGTTTTTTTCTTTTTCATCCCCCCTCTGCAAACACCTTCCTTAAAGACACACCGCCCATGTCCAATATCTATACCGACTCCTTCAAGACCTTCTTCAAGATAGGACTCTTCACCCTCGGCGGCGGATATGCGATGATACCCGTCATCGAAGAAGAGGTGGTAGACAAGCACGGATGGATCAGCCGGGAAGAGTTTCTCGACCTCATCGCCGTGGCACAGAGTTGTCCCGGCGCGCTGGCCATCAACATCAGCGTCTTCGTGGGATACAAACTGCGCCGTCTGCCAGGCGCACTCTGCACCCTGACAGGCACTGCCCTACCCTCGTTTGTCATCATCCTGCTCATCGCCATGTTCTTCCACCGCTTCCAGGACAACGCTTTCGTGGCCGCCGCCTTCCGCGGCATACGCCCGGCCGTCGTCGCACTGATAGCCGCCCCGACGTTCCGGTTGGCCAAGACCGCCCGTATCAGCCTCGTCAACTGCTGGATACCCATCGTGAGCACCGTGCTCATCTGGGCACTCGGTGTCAATCCCGTCTACATCGTCATCGCCGCCGCAGTAGGCGGCTACCTCTACGGCCAACTCACCAAAAGCGGTTTTTAAATGTCGACAACAAGTCACTAAACGTTTACATTACAAACAAGCATGATATTCCTCAAACTCTTCTTCTCCTTCTTCCAGATAGGACTCTTCGGGTTCGGCGGCGGATACGGCATGCTCTCGCTCATCCAGACCGAGACCGTGGCCAACCATGCGTGGCTCACCTCAGCCGAGTTTACCAATATCGTGGCCATCAGTCAGATGACTCCCGGACCTATCGGCATCAATGCCGCCACCTACTGCGGCTACACCGCCGTACACAATGCCGGCATGGGAGAGACAATGGCGATACTGGGCAGCCTCACCGCCACAGTCGCCCTTGTGCTGCCGTCGCTCATTCTGATGATACTCGTCTGCCGGATGTTTCTCAAATACATGAAGACGCAGGCTGTGCAGAGTGTCCTTGTAGCCCTCCGCCCGGCCGTCGTGGGCATGCTCGCCGCCGCTGCGCTGATGCTCATGACCCGCGAAAATTTCTCCTCACCCAGCATCAATACTTGGCAATTCGGTATCAGCATCTTCCTCTTCGTGGCCACCTACATCGGAACAAAGGTGGTCAAGGTAGGACCCATCAAAATGATCGGACTGGCCGCCTTTGCCGGCATCATGCTACTGTACTAAACTTATAGGATTCTGAAAAAAAGATTGCCCCTGTAAAGGACGCATCATTCATGATGAGATGAATATGCGCCCTTTACAGGGGCAACGTTTGTAAAAATACTACTACTTCTTTCTACCGAAATCGGCCGGCACCTCTCCCCACTTGCCGGTCTCCCACTTCACGACCGTGTTGTGCGGTTGGTGCGTGCGCAACCATTGCTCGGCACGGGCGATGATGGCGTAGAGTTGGGCCGTGGCGGGGGTACGGGCAAGTTTGGTTTTGCACTGCTTCTTCTTCACCCACAGTATCGCGTTGTGACTATCGGAGTAGACGGTCTTGCCCGTGATGCCCTGCTTTTCGAGTAGAGCAAGGGCATGCACGATGGCCAGGAACTCTCCGATATTGTTCGTACCGTGTACCGGTCCGAAGTGGAACACCTGTGCTCCGGTGGCCAGATCGACGGCCTGATACTCCATCGGACCGGGATTGCCGCTGCATGCAGCATCGACAGCCCATGCGTTGGCCGTCACCTCGGCGGGCAGGGGAAGAACGGTGTCGTTGCGCCACGTGGGCGGATTGGTGGGAAGTGAGCCTTGCATCATCGGTTATTTCAGCATTATCTTGTGTGATTCGACAATATTGTTGGTCAGTTCGGCGTTGACAATATATACGCCCTTGGGCAGTCCTACGGTAGAGATGGTGGAGGTCAGGTCTGCCGTGCGCATCTTCTTGCCACCCAAGTCATAGATCTCAATACCCATGATACCTTCTGACGACTGGAGCGTGAGCACTCCCTCGCCGACCGTCACCTGTACGAAGGGGTCTACCTTCTGCACATTGCGGATGGCCGTCAACTGGCCTTCGGTCGTACCCTGGAAGAACATCGACACGGGTATGTCACCCGACTGGTTGTAGAATTCGGCCTCGGGCACAGAGATGCGCACCTTGTGCTGGCCGGCCTTCATAGCACCGAGGTGTATGATACGGTTGTCGATGACGTCACCCGGACACCAGTTGCTGAACGACTGCCACTCTTCATCGGTCAACTCGTAGTCGCTATAGATACCATTTCTTTGTGTATTGTATTTTCGGAAAGGTTCGCATGAGGTACGTCCGGGCTTGTAGACGAGGCCGAGTTGATCATCGACATATACGTAGTGCCAACGGCGCATATATTCTTCACCAAACATCTCAGCCCCATGATTGGAGGTGACGAGCACGATTTGGGCATCGGTCACGTCGCGCGGCACGTCAAAGGTATAGGTCTTGGTGGTCTTGCCGATGGTGTCGGTGGCTGCCGCGTCGTAATTGTTGAGATTGGAGCCATTGGTCTTCTTCATGACAATGGGCACGAGCACATCACTGTCAATGAGTCCTGCCGCAGGCGTAGAGGTATGAAAATAGAGTGTACCCTGGAACACGTCGATGCGGTCTGCACAGCCTTCTACGATTCTCTGTGCAGAAGAGGGAACGCCGAAAAGTTCGAATTCCACCCAGATATTGTATTTCTCGCGAATAGAGCGGTCGCGCAGTATCGCACTCACATAAGAGAGGTCGTAGGCGTAGGGTACGGTGTCAGGCTGCTTGTTTTTGTTCATAAAGGGTGTGATAAACCGTCCCAACTCTATATGCTGGTGATAGGCAGGATCGTACTTGGCACTGTCTTTCTCGACGAAAGCGAGATTGATATTACCGATACGGTCGTACTCGTCGCAGCACGCCTTCACACATACGCTCATGGTCAGCGAGTCGCCGATGGCATTGAGTTGTTCGTCGGTGAGGCACACGGCATAGTTGGAGGTAGAATGGCGGAGAACGCCGTCTGCCTTGGCACTGTCGGGATTTTCCTTATACAGATATCCATTGTAGAACACTACGGCATCGAATAGCCGAATGGTCTTGTCGTCTGCCGATGCTGTCAGAGAGTGCACCGTCAAGAGCAGGACAGCAGCGATGGTTCGGAGAATTGTTTTTCCTTCTTTCATAATAAGTAGGTATTCAAAATTATTCGTATCTATTTATGGGTAGCAGGTGCTATTATACTTTGACATGTCTCTGCACTTTCTTTTTGCCTGTATGCCCGGCTTTCATCGGTCGTGTAGCCCGCTACACTCCCTCTTCTACCCGAACATACGGCCAAAAATAAAGCGCATATCCATATCAAATAATTTTGAACACCTACTTAGTAGTTTCTTTTTGTGATAAAAAAAACCGGGCAAGCCGCATCGCGGTCTCTCCCGGCTTCGTATGGTTGGTGTGGCGGTGGAAGACCATAGGCTCCACCGCCGCTAAATCTTCAAAACACTACATGCGCTCGGGCACCTCTATGCCGAGGAGTGCCATACCGTTTTTGAGCGTCTTGGCCACGTTCTGTGCGAGCACCAGGCGCACCACCTTCTCCTCTGCGGTATCGGCACCGAGGATGCTGTAGTCGTGGTAGAACTGGTTGAACTCCTTGGTCAGTTCGTAGCAGTAGTTGGCGATGCCGCTCGGCGAGTAGTCCTTGCCGGCCTGCTCTACGGCAGCCCCAAACTCGCTGATCTTCTGGATGAGTTCGGTCTCCTTCTGACAGAGCGGAGCAGAAGCGTCAAGGGTAGCGGGCAGGACGATGCCTTCAGCCTCAGCCTTGCGCATGATGGAGCGGATACGGGCGTAGGTGTACTGTATGAAGGGACCGGTGTTGCCGTTGAAGTCGATAGACTCCTCGGGATTGAAGAGCATATTCTTGCGGGCATCGACCTTGAGGATGAAGTACTTCAGGGCGCCGAGACCCACGATGCGGGCGATCTCGTTGCGCTCGTCCTCGGTCATGTCCTTGAACTTGCCGAGTTCCTCGCTGGTCTGCTTGGCATCCGACACCATAGCGGCTATCAGGTCGTCGGCATCGACAACGGTTCCCTCGCGGCTCTTCATCTTGCCGTTGGGCAGTTCCACCATACCGTAGGAGAAGTGCACCAGTTCCTTGCCCCACTTGAAGCCGAGGCGGTCGAGCAGTATGGAGAGCACCTGGAAGTGGTAGTTCTGCTCGTTGCCCACGACGTAGATCATCTTGTCGATGGGGAAATCCTTGAAACGCATCTCGGCCGTACCGATGTCCTGGGTCATGTAGACGCTTGTGCCGTCGGAGCGCAACAGGAGTTTCTGGTCGAGTCCGTCGTCGGTCAGGTCGGCCCATACCGAGTTGTCGGGCTTGCGGAAGAAGAGTCCCTTTTCGAGACCTTCTTCTACCTTCTTCTTGCCCACGAGGTAGGTGTTCGACTCATAGTATATCTTGTCGAAGCCTACGCCGAGCGCCTTATAGGTCTCGTCGAAACCGGCATATACCCAGTCGTTCATCTTCTGCCAGAGGGCACGCACCTCAGCGTCGCCCTGCTCCCACTTGACCAGCATCTCGTGGGCTTCCTTGATGAGCGGTGCTTCGGCCTTGGCTTTCTCCGTAGCGGCCTCGGCATCCATGCCCTCGGCCTCATACTGTGCGGCGAGCGTCTTCACCTCCTCACGGTAGTGCTTGTCGAAGGCTACATAGTAGTCGCCGATGAGGTGGTCGCCCTTCTTGCCGGCCGTCTCCGGTGTCTCGCCGTTGCCCCACTTGAGCCAGGCGAGCATCGACTTGCAGATGTGTATGCCGCGGTCGTTGACGATATTGGTCTTGACCACGCGGTTGCCGTTGGCCTCCATGATCTGTGCCAGCGACCATCCGAGGAGGTTGTTGCGCACGTGTCCGAGGTGGAGCGGCTTGTTGGTGTTGGGCGACGAGTATTCTATCATCACGAGGGGCGAGTCGGCCGTGGCGTGCTTCTCACCGTAGGTCGGGTCGGCATTGATGGCATTGAGCAGGCCCGTCCATGCGGCGTTGGACACGGTGAGGTTGAGAAATCCCTTCACCACGTTGAATCCTTCGACGCTGGACTCGTGCTCCTTGAGCCACTGTCCGATCTCGGTTGCGGTGTCTTCGGGCTTCTTCTTTGATATCTTGAGGAAGGGGAAAACGACGAGCGTGAGGCTACCTTCAAACTCACGCTTGGTCTTCTGCAACTGGACCATCTTTGCGGGCACTTCCTGCCCGTAGAGTTCCTTGACGGCCGTGAGGACTGCGCCGCTTATCTGATGTTCTATATTCATTTTTGTATGATTGATGCTTTTATCCTGCAAAGTTAGTAATTTATCGCGAGAGCAGGGCAGAAAAGGGTTTAGAAACGCCCTTTTACTGTCCTTTTGTACCAAGTAGTTTTTTAGAGTCTACCCGTATCTATCATCTCTTCAGACCGGCAACGGCATCCGTCAGTCGCTCAAGTGCGGTACGGAGGTTGCTGCGGGGCGTTCCCACGTTCATGCGCATAAATCCTTCGCCGCCCTGTCCGAACATCTCGCCGTCGTTGAGGGCAAGATGGGCCTTGCCGACAAAAAGGTCGACAAGGGCGTCATGACCGAGCCCAAGTGCGCGACAGTCGAGCCATACGAGGAAGGAAGCCTGCGGACGAATCGGACGAATCGCGGGCAGATGCTCACGGCAGTACTCCTCGACAAAGAGGATATTTTCTTCCACATAGTGCAACATCTGCTGCCGCCACTCCTCGCCATACTTGAAGGCGGCGATTGTAGCGATGGGGGCAAAGAGCGTCGGCTCGTCGAATTCGTTGGCTTGCAACCACGAGTAGAAGCGGTTGCGGAGACGGTCGTCGGGAATGATGGCATACGAACTGACAATGCCTGCGATATTGAAGGTTTTTGAGGGAGCACCGAAGGTGATGCTGCAGTGTGCCGCCTTTTCCGATACGCAGGCGAAGGGCGTATGCCGGTGACCGAAGAGGGCCATGTCGGCATGTATCTCGTCGGAGACAACGATGATGTTGTGGTCATAACAAAAGTCTGCCAGACGAACAAGCGTCTCCTTGTCCCACACGATACCAGCAGGATTGTGCGGATTGGAGAGGACGAGCATGCGGCAATTTCTGTCGACGATGGCCTCCAGATTGTCGAAGTCCATCGTGTACGACCCGTCGTCGTGACGGATAAGCGGATTGTAGACCACGGTGCGTCCGTTGCCCTGCGGGGTGAGTCGGAAGGGATGGTATACGGGCGGCTGTATGATAACCTTGTCACCGGGCGAGGTGAAGACGTTGATGGCCATGCCGATACCCTTGACGATGCCCGGGATGAAGCGCAGCCACTCGCGCTGCACCTTCCAGCCGTGATGGTCGTCCAGCCACTGCATGACGGTGGGCCAGTAGTCGGCCGGCTCTACGGTGTAACCAAAGAGCGAGTGTTCCATGCGCGCTTTCAGTGCATCGGTGATGAAGTGCGGCGTCTCAAAGTCCATGTCGGCCACCCACAGGGGCAACAGGTCGGCACGTCCGTAGCGCTCCTCAAGCACATCGAGTTTGAGGGCACCCGTGCCGCGGCGGTCTATGATTTTATCGAAATCGTATGTCATTTTTTTCTGCTTGCTTACTTATGAGAGGCTCTGCTCGATGTCGGCAAAGATATCGTCGACATTCTCCAGTCCTACCGACAGACGGATGGTGGTGTCGAGCACGTCCATGCTGCGACGCTCCTCGTCGCTGAAATTGCCGAATATCGTGCTGGCGGGATGGATGGCGAGCGTGCGGTTGTCGAAGAGGTTGGTGGCGCGACGCACCAGTTGCAGGCGGTTGATGAAGCGGAAGCACGCCTCACGGTCTTCAAGGTCGATGGTGATCATCGCTCCTGCGGTCGGACCAAACTGGCTGACGGCCAACTCGTGGTAGGGATTGTCCTCCAGACCTACATACCCTACATGGCAGATGCCTTTGAGCGTGCGCAGGCGACGGGCCAGGTCGAGGGCGTTGGCTGCCTGTACGCGGTAGCGGGCATCGAGCGTTTCAAGACCGATAGACTGCATGTAGGCCACATGGGGAGTCATATAGGCACCGAGATTGAAGAGCATCTCCTGATTGATGGTCTTGGTGAAACCCGGTGTCGTACCGTAGTCGATGATGAGTCCACCGAGCGAGGTGGCACCGCCTGAGAGATACTTGGTGCTTGACACCAGTTCGATGTCTACCCCGAGGCTTGAAGCCGAGAATACGGTGAAGGGGATGACGGTCGTGTCGGCCACGAGCGGCACACCGTGCTTGTGGGCGATGGAGGCAAGGGCGCGCAGGTCGGCCACCTCAAGTTGTGGATTGGTGATAATTTCGAGGAACACGCAGCACGTGTTCTCGTCGATGAGGGCCTCGGTAGCGGCAAGGTCGGTGAGGTCGCAAGTGCGGGCCTCAACACCGAAGCGGGCCATAGTCTGAGTGATGAAGGCGAAGGTGTTGCCGAACATGTGGCGCGAGGTCACGATGTTCTTGCCTGCAGCAGCGAGGGCAAAGAGGGTATTGCTGATAGCGGCCATACCCGAGGAGAAGGCCGACACGTCGGCGGCTCCCGTGATGGCGCGTACCTTGTCTTCGAGATAAGTCACGGTGGGGTTCATCACACGCGAGTAGTCGGGGGCTATCACGCGGCCGGTGAATGCATCGGCCATATCGGCGGCCGTGTCAAACTCATAGGCGGCCGTGTGGTATACTGGCATACTGAGCGAGCCGTAGGCATCGCGTTTGCGGAAGGGGGTGTCAATGGCTTTTGTCTGGTTGTCCATTCGTAGAATTGTTGAGTGTTGTGCGTGTATTGTATGTAGCGTGTTCCAAGAAAAAACGCCATAGGTATTCCACGCAACGGTATGAAGCATAAGGTCTATACGCTTACGCAGTGCAAAAGTAACCTAATTTTCGTACATTGAGGGAAAGCATGGTCTAAAAAATGATAAGTAGGTGTTCAAAATTATTCGTATATAAATGTCTGCAGAGGTTATTTATACTTTGATAGGTCTCTGCACTTTCTTTTCGCCTGTATGCTCGGCTTTCATCGGTCGTGTAGCCCGCTACACTCCCTCCTCAACCCGAACATACAAACGAAAATAAGGCGCATATCCATATCAAATAATTTTGAACACCTACTTAAAGACAGGTTCTAAGTGACGATAAAAGAGTTGGTTCGAACTGTCATACGACCAAGAGAGAGAATTCTAAATTATTGGTGTCCGGTAAAAATTTCTTATAATATTGTAAGTCGTTGAATATCTAATCTTTGCAAAGTTTTTAGTATTTGGGGTTTACCCCTATTCATTGCGTAGTTTCTCTATCCATAGCCCCTGTAGGGGGCACATAATATAGGATAGGGGCTTGCCCCTATCTCAATC
>CAVCSC010000062.1:0-13975 GCA_963604975.1 Lachnospiraceae bacterium
GTGCTGACCTTACAGGCCAGACCTTGCGTTTGTCGTTTATACCCAGGGTTACACCGTTTGCTGGCGCAAACGACTCACCCTGGGCTACGGTCGTTACGCCCCTCCAGGGCTTTGATTAGTCGCGGCATTTTATGGGCGAAAAATCAACTCACGATGAACACCCTTGCCTTGGGCTATGTAATTCCCGCTATTAGGCTTACTCGGGACTTGCACCCGTTAGACAATGCTCATGCCGAGCATACACGGAAAAGGACGCAACCTTTTTACGAGTTGCGTCCTTTTCGTTGTCCTAGGCGGATTCGAACCACCACAAACAGAACCAAAACCTGTTGTGCTACCATTACACCATAGGACAATAGCGGATGCAAAGGTAGCGGTTTTATTGTAGACCGCCAAATTTTTGCATCTCTATTTTGAATAATCGTCCTTTTATTTTACGGTGAGAAGGAAATAGTTTTTCTTTCCTTTCTGCACGAGGAGGTACTTGCCGGCGATGAGGTCGTCAGCGGTGACGGGCTTGTCGAAGGCGGTGAGTTTCTCCTTATTGAGCGACACGCCGCCGCCCTTGACGAGCTTGCGCATTTCGCTCTTGCTGGGGAATATCTGCATACCGTCGGCGCAGAAGATGTCGACGGCGGGTGCACCGAGCAGGCTGCGGTCTACGTCGTAGTGGGGCACGTCCTTGAACACGTCGGCGAGGGTAGCCTCATCGAGTTGTGCGAGGTTGTCGCGTGTGGCCTTGCCGAAGAGTATGTTGGAGGCGGCGATGGCCATGTCGAGGGCTTCGCGGGAGTGTACCATGACGGTGACCTCCTCGGCGAGACGCTTTTGCAGGGTGCGGCGACCGGGATCCTGGCGGTGCTCCTCGATGAGGGCGTCGATGGTTTCGCGGTCGAGGTCGGTGAAGATCTTGATGTACTTCTCGGCATCGTCGTCGCTCACGTTGAGCCAGAACTGGTAGAAGGCGTAGGGCGTGGTGCGCTGCGGGTCGAGCCAGATATTGCCGCTCTCGGTCTTGCCAAACTTTTTGCCGTCGGCCTTGGTGATGAGCGGACAGGTGAGGCAGTAGGCTTCGGCGTCGTTGCCGAGGGTACGGTGTATGAGTTCGGTACCGGTGGTCATGTTGCCCCACTGGTCGTTGCCGCCAAGTTGGAGGCGTACGCCGTACTTGCGATACTGATAGAGGAAGTCGTAGCCTTGGAGGAGTTGGTAGGTGAACTCGGTGAAGGAGAGTCCGTCGCGTGCCTCGCCGTTGAGACGTTTCTGCACGCTATCCTTGGCCATCATATAGTTGACGGTGATATGCTTGCCCACCTCGCGTGCGAAGTCGAGGAAGGTGAAGTCCTTCATCCAGTCGTAGTTGTTGACCAGTTCGGCCTTGTTGGGCTCGTTGCTGTCGAAGTCGAGGAATTTGGCTACCTGTCGCTTGATGGCCTCCTGGTTGTGGTAGAGGGTATCGGCGTCGAGTAGGTTGCGCTCCTGACTTTTGCCCGAGGGGTCGCCGATCATGCCGGTGGCTCCGCCTACGAGGAGGTAGGGCTTGTGTCCGCAGCGCTGGAGGTGTCGGAGCATCATGATGCCGCAGAGGTGTCCGATGTGCAGCGAGTCGGCTGTGGGGTCGGTGCCGAGGTAGGCTGAGGTGAGGTGGGTGTTGAGATACTCTTCGGTGCCGGGCATGATCTGTGCCAGCATGCCGCGCCATTTCAGTTCTTCGACGAAGTTCTTTGCCATCGTGTGAGATGTTTTTTTGGAGTCCGACGGTCGGGGATGGTGCCGTGCAGACAAGGATTGTAGTATTGAGTTGTGGGGCCCGGCGGCTGCCGGAAACTTACGGTACGGGGTCGTAGCCCGAACCACCCCAGGGATTGCATCTGAGTATGCGCCAGAGGGCGAGCGCCGTGCCTTTGATGATGCCGTGCTTGAGGAGGGCTTGACGGGCGTACTCCGAGCAGGTAGGCGTAAACCGGCACGAGGGAGGGGTGTAGGGGGTGATGAAGTGCTGGTAGAAGACGATGGGGCGTGTGAGCAGCCATGCGAGGGCATGGTCTGCGGTGTGGAGGTATTGCCTGAGGGTCTTCATATCTTTTCGCTGATGCGCCGCAGCAGGGCGGTGACGTGCCGCGTGACGTCCTCGGAGGTGCGCTGGCTGTCGTCGAGCCAAATGAAGGCGACGTGCAGACACTGACCGTTGGTCGTGAGGGTAGCCAGGGCGTCGTCGAGGAGATGCTTGTTGAGCCGGTAGGCTTCGCGTACCTGCCGCTTGATGCGGTTGCGTCCGACGGCGTGCCGGATGTGCTTCTTGGGTACGCTGACCATCATCTGTGCGGCGGGGGTGTGGCTACCGCCTTCGGCCTTGGCGTAGACGGCCCTGATGGGGAAGGAGGTCATGGCCCGGCTGCCTCCGCCGAAGAGGGCATCGATGTCCTTGCGGGCGCTGAGGCGTTCGCGCTTGGGGAGTGCGTAGGGGTGTGCGGCTCCCGTGGCTGGGGGTGTGGTGAGGGTTTGGGTCATTGTTTCTTGTCGAGGAAGGCTCTCAGTGCGCTGGTCATGGAGAGGTGTTCCTTGGTGGGTGCCTCGATATCGGGGGTGAACCCGGCTTCGGTGGCTGCCTTTGCGGTGGCGGGACCGAAGGTGGCTATCTTGACGGTGCCTTTGCGCACGTCGGGGAAATTCTTGGCGAACGACTGTATGCCGGTGGGCGAGAAGAACACGAGGAGGTCGTAGTCGAAGGTGTCGATCTCTTCCTGGGTGAAGTCGTGGCTGACGGTGCGGTACATGACGCACTCGGTGTGGGTGAGTTTCTTGGCATCGAGCAGGTTTTTCACGTCATCGTTGTGTACGCTGCTCAGTGGCACGAGGTATTTCTCGGTCTTGTGCTTGACCATCGTGGGGACGAGGTCGTCGAGTTTGCCGGTAGAACCGAAGAACACCTTGCGCTTGCGATACTGCACATACTTCTGTATGTAGAGGGCGATGCTCTCGGTGACGCAGAAGTACTTCATGTCTTCGGGTATGGTGAGACGCATTTCGCGTGCGAGTCCGAAGTAGTTGTCGATAGCGTGGCGTGAGGTGAACACGACGGCGGAGTAGTCGAGCAGTCCGATCTTCTGCTGACGGAATTCCTTGGGGCTGATGCCCTCGACTTTGATGAACGGACGAAATACCAGTTCCACCCCATAGTCTTTGGCGATGTCGTAGTAGGGTGACTTTTCGCTTGAGGGCTGTGGCTGGGATACCAAAATCTTCTTTATCATTTGTGTCTTAGAAATTTACCTTCAAATAACTGCTCATGGTGGTCAGTACTCCCCACTGGGTGAGCAAGGGCATGATTTCGAGCGTGCAAAAGTACAAAATATTTTGCAGATAGCGCCGCCCGTTTCTGAAAAAGATGGCGTATGTCTTGCAGAATGCCAATATCTTGAACGCTACGAGCACGGCGACGGCTCCTGTGAGGGTCACGGTGGCCGATGCGCCGAAGTAGGCCTGGAGGATGACCAGGGGGAAGAGTACCACGCCTTGGGTGGCGGTGAGGAAGATGGCGCTCTTGATCCAGTGGGTGGTGCTCTTGCGGTCGAAGAACACGAGGCCGCTGACCCAGTAGGCCATCAGTTTGACGATGGTGTATCCGGCGAAGGCGAGGGAGTAGAGGCCGATGACCCGGTACTGGTCGATGGTGAACGTGTCGGTGACGTGTTCCTCGATGTGCAGGAAGTAGATGAGGCCTTCGAGCAGGCAGGTCTGCAGGATGAGGAAGAACTGAAACCGGAATTCGCCTGAGGTCTCGGTCATCTCGGTGACTCCCTTGCGGCGCGGGGGACGGAAAAATTCGCGCATCTGTCGGGTCATGAAGCGACGCGACTTGGAGAAGGCGATGGCGGCGAGCACGAAGCAGCAGGTCAGCAGCAGGGTGATGATGTTGTCGCGTGCGATGCTGTAGGGCACGGGGTCGCCGGCGATGCCGGGCCGTCCGCCGTAGAGGTCGGGGTGGAAGTAGGGTTTGCCGGTGAAGTACGACTCGCGGTAGTAGAGCGGCAGGTGTACCTCGCGCCAGGTGAAGTCGACGGGCAGACCGGGCAGGTGCAGGGTGTCGGGCTGGCTGCTCCATGCCGTGACGGGGGCGGGGCGGCAGAGGGTCTGCACGATAGAGTCGCGCTCTTCGGCCGTAGCGTCGGCGGGCAGGTAGCGCTGGGCCTCGGCGGGGGTGATGGCGTGGCGGTGCACAGGCGTGGCAGCCGCGGCGGTCTCTTCCGTCGCGGCTGCCGTTATATTAGGTATACTGTCTGTCTGTGGTATGGGGGTCATAATCCGAATGCCTTCCTGATATCGTCGACGCGGTCGAGTTTTTCCCAGGTGAAGAGTTCCACGAGTATGGTGCGTGTCTCGTGGTAGCGTGAGGTGAAGGTCTTGTGTACGCGGCAGTTCTGTCGTCCCATGTGTCCGTAGGCGGCCGTCTCAAGATAGATAGGCTGACGGAGTTTGAGGGTGCGCTCGATGGCTTTGGGCCGGAGGTCGAAGAGTTGTCCTATCTTCTGTGCGATCTCACCGTCGCTCATCTTCACGTGCGAGCGTCCGTAGGTGTTGACGTAGATGCTGACGGGCTCTGCCACACCGATGGCGTAACTCAGTTCGACGAGCATCTCGTCGGCCACGCCTGCGGCCACCATGTTCTTGGCGATGTGGCGGGCGGCGTAGGCGGCCGAGCGGTCTACCTTGGAGGGGTCCTTGCCCGAGAAGGCGCCGCCGCCGTGTGCTCCCTTGCCACCGTAGGTGTCGACGATGATTTTGCGGCCGGTGAGTCCGGTGTCGCCGTGAGGTCCGCCGATGACAAACTTGCCGGTGGGGTTGACGTAGTACTTGATGTCGTCGCCGAAGAGGGCGAGCACCTTGTCGGAGTGTATGGCGGCTTTCACGCGGGGCATGAGTATGTGCAGCACGTCGTCCTTGATCTGTGCGAGCATGGCCTCATCGTCGTCGAGAAACTCGTCGTGCTGGGTGGAGACGACGATGGTGTCGATGCGCTGGGGTATGCCGTCCTCGGAGTATTCCACGGTGACCTGGCTCTTGGAGTCGGGGCGGAGGTAGGTCATCTGCTGTCCTTCGCGACGGATGTCGGCGAGGGTGCGCATGATGAGTTGTGCCAGGTCGAGCGATACGGGCATGTAGTTTTCGGTCTCGTTGGTGGCGTAGCCGAACATCATGCCTTGGTCGCCGGCACCCTGCTCTTCCTCGTCTTCGCGGGTGACACCGCGGTCGATGTCGCCGCTCTGCTCATGGATGGCGGTGAGCACACCGCAGGAGTTGCCGTCAAACTGGTATTCTGACTTGTCGTAGCCTATGCGGTTGACGGTGCGGCGGGCGATGGTCTGCAGGTCGATGTAGGCCTCAGAGCGCACTTCGCCCATGATGACTACCTGTCCGGTGGTCACAAACGACTCTATGGCGCAGTGTGCGCTGCGGTCGTATGCGAGAAACTGGTCGAGGAGGGCGTCCGATATCTGGTCGGCCACCTTGTCGGGATGTCCTTCGGACACTGATTCGGAAGTGAAGAGATAATTCATTTTTCCATTGTTTTTAGAGTGGAAAAATGCCAAAGTACCGTTGGAAATCTGAGGGTGATTTCGCAGTTTTAGCATTTTTTAGTGTGGTTGCAAGCAGCCAAATTCTTCCACATTGAGTGATACATTTATTTATGGCGTGTTCCCAAAAAATCCACGCTTTCTTTTTTCGGGATGCAAAGTTACACATTCGGACCGAACTACGCAAATATATTCGGGCCGAACCTATAGGTGACGATGAAAAATAACTTGGTACGATTTGTAAGTAGGTATTCAAAATTATTTGATATGGATATGCGCCTTATTTTCGTTTGTATGTTCGGGTTGAAGAGGGAGTGTAGCGGGCTACACGACCGATGAAAGCCGGGCATACAGGCGAAAAGAAAGTGCAGAGACATTTCAAAGTATAATAGGCATCTGCTGACATTTATATACGAATAATTTTGAATACCTACTTATCGTGCAAAATATGTTTTTGCCTGACTGTCCCGTTCTATTTCGCCTGTGCCGCAGTGGCCACGGTGCGCATGACCGTACCCTTGTAGGTGACGAGGGTGAGGGCGGCCGAGTCGGCCTTGATATTGGCGGCGGGTATGCTCAGGTAGGTGCGCGAGGAGTAGTACTGTGGTACGTCGCCCTGGTCGTGGTAGAGGCGCAGGAAGGCTACGGTGCGGCCGTCGGTGCGGGTGACGGTGCTGTCGAGCACGATGCCGACGGTCTGCCGGGCATCTTGCGTGTCGGCGGTGCCGGTCTTGAGGTCGAGGGCGAGGTTGACGTAGCGGCCGTCGGCGCCCGTCCACATGCTCTGGAAGGTGACGGGGTCGGTGACAATCTTGCTGAACGTGGCGGCCTCTCGTGGACGGCATACGGCGACGGCGGCGATGGTGTGGGCCTCTACGGTGGTGGAGGTGCCGTCGGTGCGGCTGTAGTAGAGTATGGCGCGGTAGGCGGAGTCGGGCGTGGTGGCCCAGCCCACAGTGAGGGGTGAGGCGAGCGTGAGGCGCTCGCCCTCGTCGGTAGTGACGGTGGTGACGGTGCCGGCCCCGGCGGTATGGGCCTCTACGAGGTCGGCACGGAGATAGGAGTAGCGGCCGTCACCGGTCTCGTAGCCGTCGCTCTGACAGGCGGCAGCGAGACAGGCGGCAGCGATGAGGGTGGAGAGGGTGTGAACGGTGGCGATACGCATAGGGAAAATTTGTTTTTTAGCGTCACTTGAAAACCGCCTCATTATGAATGGCTGTCCTGCTGCAGGGCTTTTTCCTGATTGATGACAGGGTTGGCATACATGGTGAGCAGGCGGTTGTAGAGGAAGGGGCGGTCGGGCCGTTCGAGACGTATGCGTCCGAGTTGCGTGGCGATATACTTCTCAAAGGTGGCCTTCTCTGCCGGGGTGTAGTGGTCGGCGTGGGCATCGTTGCCTTCGAGCAGGTCGAGGGCGACGTAGTTGCCGGGATAGAGGCGGTAGCCGCGGTGTATCTCGCCGTCGATATGGTGGGCGATGGCGGCGAAGAGTTCGGTCTTGGGCATGTCGGCATCAAGACTGCGGAGCCACTCGTCGATACAGGGGGCGCAGTGGTAGTGTATGTATCCCTTGTAGCCAGTCACGCCGGTGCGCATACTGAACACGTCGTCGCCGGGTGCCTTCTTCCAGTCGGGATTGTCGCGGCGGCACTGCAGTTCCTCGGCCTTGAGCCAGTCGCAGGGGTCGTACTCGTAGGAGATGGACAGGGGCACGATGTGCAGGGCCTCGATGCGGTCGATGACTGACCCTTCGCCGCCCATGGCCATCATCTTGAGTATGGCCTCCTGGGTACGGTCGTCGGAGTCTTTGGCGCGACCCTCGCGCTGGGCGATCCATACGTTGTCGTTCTTCTGTCCGACGACGAGGTGCATGTATTCGGAGAGCCGCTTGCTGGCGGCGAGCATCTGGCGCATGGTGAGTGCGCGCTCTACGATAAACGACTTGTTGATGCGCACCAAATCCTTGACCCAGGGCAGGGAGAGGAGGTTGTCGCCGATGGCTATCTCGCAGGTGGTATCGCTACCGGCGTCGATGAGCAGTTTGTCGAGCAGTGCGGAGTCGAGCACGATGTCGCGGTGGTTGCTCACGAAGGTGTGGCGCTTCTTGACGTCGATATTGTCGGTGTCTATGTCGATGCCCTTGCTGGCCTTCTCGATGAGTTGTCCGAGGAAGGGGTAGCAGAAGCGAAACTGGAAGTCGAGACAGGTAGGGCAGGCATACATGGCCTTGGCGATGTCGGCCTCGGGGGTGTCGGGGTAGAGCCATGCGAGCACTTGGCGAAACTGGCTATCGGCCAGCAGCCGTGCGTAGGCCTCGGGCAGTTCGTCGGGTTCGAAGGGGCGGATGGCGTCGTAGGGGCGCAGTGTTTCTTTGTCCATGGTCGTTCAGGTTTTTAAAGGTGCATATTTTGAGCACCTACTTATTGCTCTTCTGACGGGGCGGGGAAATCAAAATTGGTTTTCGACGATGTCGGTGAGTACCTGAGTGATGTCGAGTCCGGCGGCGCGCACCTGCTGGGGGATAAAACTGGTGGCGGTCATGCCGGGGGTGGTATTGATCTCAAGCATGTTGATGATGTCCTGTCCGTCGTCGCCGCGGGAGATGATGTAGTCTATACGGATGATGCCGTTGCAGTGCAGCAGGTCGTAGATGCGTGAGGTCTCTTCGGCTACGCGGCGGGCGGTATCGGGGGCGAGGCGTGCGGGGGTGATCTCCTGCACCTGTCCGTTGTACTTGGCGTCGTAGTCGAAGAACTCGTTGGAGGTGACCACCTCGGTGGCAGGCAGCACGACGCTCTTCTCCCGGGTCTTGTAGCAGCCGACGGAGATCTCGGTGCCTTCGAGATAACTCTCTATCATCACCTCGTCGCTTTCCATGAAGGCCACGCGGAGGGCGGGGGCAAGTTGGTCGGTGTTCTTCACCTTCGACACGCCAAACGACGATCCGTCGGCGGCCGGCTTGACGAAGCAGGGCATACCGACGGTCTGGCGGATGTACTCCTCGCTGTACTTGTCTTCCTCGCCGCGGCGCAGCAGGAGGCTCTTGGCCACGTTGACTCCGTAGCCGCGGAGATAGTTGTTGAGCACGTACTTGTCGAAGGTGAGTGCCTCGACGAGCACGCCGCTGGTGCTGTAGGGTATGTGCAGCAGTTCGAGATAACCCTGCATGATACCGTTCTCGCCCGGTCCGCCGTGTATGGTGATGTAGGCGTAGTCGAAGATGACGGCCTTGCCGTCAAGCATGAAGGAGAAGTCGTTCTTGTCGATGGGGGTGGTGCGTCCGTCCTCAAGGTTGACGTGCCAGTCGAGTCCTTTGACATCGACGGTCCACACGTTGTAGCGTACCTTGTCGAAGAAGGAGTAGAGTCCTTGTGCTGAGCGGAGCGACACGTCGTGTTCGGAGGAGTCGCCGCCGCAGATGATGGCTATGTTTCTCTTCAGATTTTCCATAATGATTTTGAGTTCGTTCTTTTTTGCCCCGTCCTTTGGGGAATGTCGGGGTGTGTTGGGGTTGGGGGTGTATGCGCAAAGTTAGTATATTTTCCGTTATCCGGCGGCGACAGGGCACGGTTTTTTCGGTCGTTGTCCCGTGTTTTTTCGTGGCCGTCGCGCTGCCGTCCGGATCAGTCGTCGCCGAAGGTGTCGCGGGTGGTGCCTTTGACGTAGCCGCGCCAGCGTTCGAGCAGGGTCTCCATGTCGGCGGCCAGGGGCGAGGTGAAGTCCATCTGCTGTCCGGTCGTGGGATGCACAAAGCCGAGCGTGCGGGCGTGCAGGGCCTGACGCGGACAGGCACGGAAACAGTTTTGTATGAAGGCGCGATAGGTGGTAGAGCGGTTGCCGCGCAGTATCTCGCAGCCGCCGTAGCGCTCGTCGCCGAAGAGGGGGTGGCCGATGTGCCGCATGTGGGCACGTATCTGGTGGGTGCGCCCGGTCTCAAGGATACACTCCACGAGGGTGGTGTAGCCGAAGCGCTCGATGACGCGCCAGTGGGTGACGGCCTCCTTGCCTATACCCGACTCGGGGGAGTAGACGGTCATGCGCAGACGGTCTTTGGGGTCGCGGGCGATATTGCCTTCTATGCGGCCCTCATCGGTATCGAAGTGTCCCCATACGAGGGCGTTGTAGGAGCGGTGGGTGGTCTTGTTGTAGAACTGGGCGCCGAGCGAGGTCTTGGCTGCCGGGGTCTTGGCTACGACGAGCAGACCGGAGGTGTCCTTGTCAATACGGTGTACCAGACCTACCTCGGGGTCGTTGGGGTCGTAGGTGGGCAGGTCGCGCAGGCGGTAGGCCACGGCGTTGACGAGCGTGCCGTGGAAATTGCCGGCACCGGGATGTACGACGAGTCCGGCGGGC
This sequence comes from Lachnospiraceae bacterium, assembly GCA_963604975.1. Classification (GTDB taxonomy): domain Bacteria; phylum Bacteroidota; class Bacteroidia; order Bacteroidales; family Bacteroidaceae; genus Prevotella. Next base: position 9,930 of record CAVCSC010000062.1, read on the forward strand.
TTGTTGATCACCATCACGTCGTCGTCCTCGTAGACCACGTCGAGGGGAATATCTTCGGGCTCTATGGTGGAGTCGTGACGCGGACGGTCGAGCATGAGGGTGACCACGTCGCCGGGGCGCACCTTGTAGTTGCTCTTCACGGGTTGTCCGCCTACATGCACATATCCGGCATCGGCGGCCTTCTGTATGCGGTTGCGGCTGGAGTGCTGCATCTTCTCACACATGAACTTGTCGACGCGCAGCGGTTTCTGGCCCTCGTCGGCCACAAAGCGGAAGTGTTCGTAGAGCGCGCCGTCCTCATCGAGTCCGTCGTCGGTGCTGCCGTTGATGTCCTGGTCGGTGGTATCGGCGGGGTTGCCCTCGTAGCGTTCGTCTGTCAGGGCAGCCGGGTCTTGTGGTGTAATCATCATTCTGCGTTGTTCTGCGCTGTTGTGCGCTGTTTTTTCTATATTATTATTTGCGGCGTGTTCTGTTCTACTTTTTTTGCACTATTCTGCATTGTGCCTTTCGCTGTCGTCGGCGGAGTGGTCGTCGGCGGGCGGGGCGGAGACTACCTCAAACTCGTCTACCTCACCTCCCTCGTCGGTGATGACCTCGCCGCCCTCAAAGGCGTCGGTGATGTCGACATCCTCGCCCTCAGCACGCTGGCCGTTGCCTACCTGTATGACGATGGTGGCGTCGACGGGTATTCTGTCGCCTGCAGAGGCGTGGCGGCCGTCGGCCAGTATGCCGTACACCCAGTCTTTCTCGCCGGGGATATATTCGGGTTGGCCAAGTCTGAAACCGATGGCCGTCAGCCGGGCCATGGCCTCACGCAGCGAGGAGTTGTCGATCACGTCGGGAAGGGTGATCGAGGGCGAGTGGGTGGCGTTGACCGTGAGGTACACCACATGGCCCGACTTCACCTGCACGCCCGACTCGGGCGACTGGGCGAGGATGCAGCCGGGAGGGAGCGACTTGACGTAGCCCGTGTCGCTCACCACCACCTCGAGGCCGAGGTTGTCGAGCATCTGTCGGGCCGTGTCGTAGGCTTTGCGCCGCACGTCGGGTATGGGTATCGACTCGCCGTGGTGGGTATAGACGTTGAGGCCGATGCGCACGCCGAGGGCCACGACGGCCGTGACGACGGCCATCGCCAGCAGGTTGCCCCACAGATAGCGGCTGGTGAGTTTGGCGAAAAAGTCGGTTGGCTTCATGTCTGTTTCTTGTCCGTATATATGTAGCCGGGGCCGCAAAAGACGGCCGGAGCGGGTCTCTCCCGACGGCGCATACGGCCCCATTTTGTGCAAAGGTAGCCAAAAATTGCGAACCGACAAGGTAGGGCGTTCAAAATCCGGATTGATTTTGCGGTCAAGTGACGGTGAAAACGACAATAGAGACAATTTTTCAGATTACATAAGTGAGACCCGTTGTCGCTATTGTCGTTTTTAAGGCTCCATCAATACTTGCGTTGGGCTTTACCTTTCAACTTCGCTCCGGTGCCTATTGGTTTCTAAATCCGAAACTTCGGTAATTTCTATTCCACTCTTTCCCAATCCAAGAGTCCTTTGCCCTCCTCGTCGAGTTCTATACCCAGGCCGATGACCTGGCGCTTGTCGGCCTTGAACGGTTCCATATACTGGCGGTCGAGGATTTGTTGCGAGGCGGCGTCCTTGCCACCGTTGTTGCGCAGTTTGAGTTCGATGACGTAGATGTAGCGGGAGGTCTGCACCACCATATCAATCCTTCCTGTGGCGATCATCTTTTCCACCTCTACCTTCAGACCGATGGCGTTGAAGATGGTGCTGATGATGAGGCGGTAGCGCTCCTCCATGTCCATCGAGGCGAGTTTGCGGTTGCTATAGGGCACGTCGGCCACAAGGGATTTGAGGGTCTTCATGGCCTCGTCTATCTGGCCCGTGCCCAACCAGCGGTAAAGGCAGGCTTGCAGCGACAGTACTTCGCTTTCGGAACGCATTGCGAGAGCCGGTACCACCATTTCGTAGAGGGCCTGTTTCACTTCTTGGTTGGGGAACCCCAGCGTGTAGCCGAACTCGTCGCTCGCCTTGATGGTGAGGTAGCCCGACTGGTAGAGAAACAGTTCGGCTCCGCCACCCGTCACGTCCGACAATTCCAGTGTATTCCGCATGATAAAACAGTCCTCGAAATTCTTCAGGCGGAGTTCCATGTTGTCCACAAACTTGGGCAACATCGACGTGGCACCCGATGCCGCCCAGAAATTGCGGAGTTCACGGGTGTTCAAAGCATTGATGAGGCTGTAGGGATTGTAGACGTCTACCATGTTGCGGCGGCTGAAGTGGTAGCCGTCGTAGTAGTCCTTCAGCCGGTCGTGGGTTTGCTGCAAGGTCCACTGGTTTTCCTCGGCCATCCATTCCAACTCGGGGCCGAAGTTCTCGCCGATCTCCTCCTCCGTGATGCCGCAGATAGCGGCGTATTCGGGATCGAAACTGATGTTGCTGAGATTGTTCAGCACGGAGAATAGCGATATCTGCGTAAACTTGGTGATACCGGTGATAAATACCAGCCGCTCGTACTCGTTGGCGGCTTTCAGTACGGCAAACACCTCGCGGTATACCTCCGTGCAGCGTTCATGTTCGAGGGTGTTCCAGGAGTGCTGCAGGGGTGAGTCGTATTCGTCGATGAGCACGGCCACCTGCAGTCCCGTCTGTTCGTAGGCGGTGGTGATGAGGGTATCGAAGCGGTCGGCGAGTTGGGCGGTGGCTTTCGGCGTGATGCCGTATTGCTTTTCGTAGGTCTCGAAGCGGCGGTCGAGATACGAGCGAAGGGTCTCGGCACTCGCTCCGCCAAGGCTGAGGTCGAGGCGGATGACAGGATGGTGTTTCCAGTCTTTTTCGAGTTGCATGATCTTCAGTCCTTCGAAGAGGTCTTTCCTGCCTTCAAAGTACATCTGCAACGTATCGACAAGTATGGACTTGCCGAAACGCCGAGGACGGCTCAGGTAATTATACTGGTTTCCGCAATTGGCCAAATACCACACGATATCGCTCTTGTCGACATAGAGATATCCTTCTTCTCTAATCTTTTTGAACGACTGTATGCCTACCGGTAGTTTCCTCTTGTTGATGTATACCATTGCTCTTTCTCCTTTTTAGGGTAAAATTAGGTAAAACTTGCCAAACTTCCAAATATTCGATTGGTATTTAGGTTGTTGCAGATAAAATGTCCACATTACCCCTCCTTTTGACATCCCCTATTTATTTATACGTTGGCAAACAAACTTAGCCTAATAATTCATAGAGGTTCCGCCGTACGCACTTTTGACGGTTTCTTCCGAAAGGGGATCACGACGACGGTTTGTTTGTGCTGAACAAAGAAGCGCAAATATTGAATTTTCGGGCGCAGTTTAAAACTTCCGTGGCGGCATGAGACCTATTCTACCCGAATATCATGCAGACATGATAGAGAACTGATGCTCTAAGTTTACCCTTACTTCAAGAAATTAATGGAAGATGCAAGCCTATTCAAAATTTGTCTTGCATTGCATAGAGGGGCATTTGTTGATTGATTGTTGACTAATTGTTTCTCACTTAGAGTTTATTCACGGACAGCAACATAGCTATAAGAACTTGTAGCTCAGTTGGTTGCTCACAAAAGCGCAGCTTTCGTGAGCCGTAGAGAGCAACAGACTCATAATCTGGAGGTCCTAGGTTCAAGCCCTAGCTGGTCCACATCAAGGTTGAAGTAGTTACGAAACCCGTAGCTGCTTTTTTCTTATAGCTCGGCATGAGCATTGTCTAACGGGTGCAAGTCCCGAGTGAGCCCTAATAGCGGGAATTACATAGCCAAGAGCAAGGGTGTTCATCGTGAGGTAAAATCAAAATCCGCAAAAAAATCCGTGTACACGCTATCACGACTAAAAAATGCCAGAATTGGCATTTTTTAGTCGTGATAGCTTGACGATATGAATTAAATCCGTTACCTTTACATTACCAAAAAGTGCCAATATTGGCAAAAATAAGGAATGACATGAAAGAGATAAAAAGAGACAGATATCTTAAGCAGTTGATAGATAGCCAGCAAAACGG
>CAVCSC010000063.1:0-13581 GCA_963604975.1 Lachnospiraceae bacterium
GCGCGGCTTAAATCAAAAATAATGGCCAATACATTTGGTTTTTAACATAGAAAGCAGGGGCGATGTTATAATAATTAAACGAAAAACGTAGGGGCGAGCCCCTACGCTATAATATGTCGTCCCTACGGGACTCGTTGTTTGAGATTTTGTCAATTTTGAACACCCTACCTGTAAGGTCAGCACCGCTGGTAAAGGTCTTTGGTATTGTGCTGACCTTACAGGCCAGACCTTGCGTTTGTCGTTTATACCCAGGGTTACACCGTTTGCTGACGCAAACGGCTCACCCTGGGCTACGGTCGTTACGCCCCTCCGGGGCTTGGGTTAGTTGCGCATTTTATGAGCGCAATATCAACTCGAATTTTGACCCTCCTTTGGGACTTGGTCATGCGGTCACCACACACCAATAAATTGTAGAATTTGTACGCGCCCCCCTTGTACGACTCGTACAAGGCCTTTGTACGGGCGGTACAAGGCCCTTGTAGTCTCCGTACAAGGCCTTTGTAGTCTCCGTACAGAGCCTTTGTACGAATCGGGAAAAGGGTATGCACACAAAAATGCGTGCACACAAAAAGAGGCGGCCCGGAGAGGGTCGCCTCGTTGTCTATTTTTTTATTCCTTTACTTTATTGCTTTCAGTGTTGTATTCTTTGCTTTATTGTTTCAGTGTGTATTCTTTACTTTATTGCTTTCAGTGTGTATTTTTTTCTTTGTGGGGTTTTACTTGAGTGTAGCCGAGAGGTCAGAACCGCTGGCGTTGGTGGCGATGGTGAGGGTCATCTTTGTGGGGCTCTTGAAGAATGTGGGTACATCGTTGCGAGATACCTTCTGGAGAGCGTTCTTGGCGATGGTTTTCGAGTGGCCGCTGGGGATGCCTCTTCTATAGCCGGTGGCAACAACCTTGATGGAAGAACCGAGGGTGTAGGTGTCCTTCACGATGGGAGCACCGCTCAGTGACGTCTGCTTGATGGTGAGGTCTATGGTTGCGGGCAACTTGCTGCTCTTCACTGTGGTGGTGAGCAGTCCGCCCATTGCGGTCACGCTCTTGGTCTGTCCGTTCTCGTCGGTATACTCCAGTACGGTCTCGGCGATGTCCTTGGCATCTGATGTCGGAGTGATGGTGATGATGGTTTCTGCACCGGTCATCTTGGTGTCAGTGTCCTGGTTGTCATCGCTTTCGCAACTTACCATACCTACGCTCATTACGGTTGCCATCAACATCATAGCGGCTGCCTTCATTGCGGATTTCATTGTCTTTTTCATAATCGTGTTTTTTTAAGAGTGAATGTTTTGTTTGTTTATTTATTGCTTCTTTTGTCATCCCGCCCGTCAGAACATGGCTCGCGCCTTAGTGGGTTTGTGTATCTGGCGTTGCTGTCAGATGACGGGTGCAAAGGTAGGGGACGGAATGCAATGCTCCAAATTTTTTTCTAACAAATTTTCGCAAAACATGAAAATAAAACCCCGAAAACTCGGGGAATTCCGCGGGTTTTCGGCGTTTTTCGGTGAAAATTATATAATATTTGCTTAACGAACCTTTCGTTTTAACAGTTCTTCGCTGTGTGTGGCCGCACAACCTACGGTTCACTTTATATATACGGTGTTCTTATATTAACGACAATAGAGACAATAGCGACAACGGATTAAATGGAACGACAATAGAGACAACAGAATAAAACGGAACGACAATAGAGACAATATTTTTCTTGGGTCAAATCTCAAATCAGAAAAAGTTGTCTCTATTGTCTCTATTGTCGTTAATATAAAAACAACTATTGTCGTTAATATAAAAACAACTATTGTCGTTAATATAAAAATAATTCTGATGATCCTGCTTTCACCGTCACTTTGTGCAAAAATTATTAACCGTCCGTACATTTCTTGTGCGTGCGTGGGCGCTATGCGGGCGATAATGCGTATTTTTGCACGATGAAACAGACAATCAACGTGAGAGGACGGCTCATCGACCTCTCCAGCCCGCAGGTGATGGGCATACTCAATGCCACGCCCGACTCCTTCTTTGCCGGTAGCCGCAAGCAGACCGAGCAGGAGATAGCCGACCGGGCCAACCAGATCATCGCCCAAGGCGGAACGATGATCGACGTGGGTGCCTTCTCCACCCGTCCCGGTGCCGCCGAGGTGAGTGAGGAGGAGGAGACGGCACGTCTCCGCCGTGCCTTGGCCATCGTGCGCCGGGAGCAGCCCGAGGCCGTAGTGTCGGTCGACACCTACCGTCCGGTGGTGGCCCAGCGGTGTATCGAGGAGTTCGGCGCCGACATCATCAACGATGTGTCTGAGGGTGGAATCACCGGCATCGTGGACACCCCGATACACGAGCGCGGCGACATGTTCGCCACCGTAGCCCGGCTGGGCGTGCCCTACATCCTCATGTCGGTGCGGGCGACCATGCCCGAGATGCTCCGCCACTTCGCCGCTGAGGTGCAGCGTCTGCGCGACCTCGGAGCCAAGGATATCATCCTCGACCCCGGGTTCGGCTTTGGCAAGACGCTCGACGACAACTACGCCGTGATGCACGACCTGGCCCAGTTGCAGACGCTCGGTCTGCCCGTGCTGGCCGGCGTGTCGCGCAAGAGCATGGTGTTCCGTCTGGTAGGCGGCGACCCCATGACCGCCCTCAACGGCACGACCGCCCTCCATGCCCTCGCCGTAGAGCACGGTGCGGCCATCCTCCGTGTGCACGACGTGCGCGAAGCGGTGGAGACCGTGAAGATCACCTGCAAATGTATGGGCGGATGCTAAGGCAGTCCGCCGCCAATGTATAGAAAACCTCTGAAAACCCATGTTTGAATTCGGCATCAAGGATATCGTCGACATCGTGCTTGTGGCACTGATGTTGTACTACATCTACCGTCTGATGAAGGAGAGCCGCTCGCTCAACGTCTTCATCGGCATCATCGTGTTTGTCATCGTGTGGCTCTGCGTCACCCAGATACTTGAGATGCGCCTGCTCGGTGCCATCATGGACAAACTGGTGAGCGTGGGTGTGATCGGTCTGATCGTGCTCTTCCAGGAGGAGATACGCAAGTTTCTCTACTCCCTCGGTGCCCACCGCCGTTTCAAGATCATCACCCGCATCTTCGGTAGCAAGAAGCAAGAGAAGGATGTCGACAAGCGCACCATCATGCCTATCGTGCTGGCCTGTATGGACATGTCGCGGGCCAAGGTGGGCGCACTCATCATCATCGAGCGCGGCATCCGGCTCGACGACATCGTCGACACGGGCGAACTCATCGACGCCAACGTCAACCAGCGTCTCATAGAAAACATCTTCTTCAAGAACTCACCCATGCACGACGGTGCCATGGTTATCACCGACAAGCGCATACGCGCCGCCGGCTGCATCCTGCCCGTGTCGCACAACCACGACATCCCCAAGGAACTCGGTCTGCGCCACCGCGCCGCCCTGGGCATGTCGCAGGCCAGCGATGCCGTCGCCATCGTCGTGTCGGAGGAGACCGGCGGCATATCGGTCGCCATACGCGGCAACTTCCGCCTGCGCCTCTCGGCTGAGGCCCTCGAAAGCATCCTCACCAAGGAGATGCAGTAGGAGCAGACGAAAAGAACGTACTGTAAAAAACAAAAAACCATCCTAAACGTATCTATCAAGCCTTATGGACTGGATCAACGGATTGTTCACCCTACACTCGGCTATACAGGCAGTGGTCGTGCTGTCGCTCGTCATATCGTCGGGACTCGCTCTCGGCAAACTGCACATACGGGGCATATCGCTCGGTGTGGCCTTCGTGTTCTTCATGGGTATCGTGGCTGGCAATGTAGGCATCAGTGCCGACACCAGCATGCTCAGTTTTGCGGAGACCTTCGGCCTGTCGCTCTTTGTCTATAGCCTCGGCCTGCACGTAGGCCCCAACTTCTTCGGTCTGATGCGTCACGAAGGTATCGCCCTCAATCTGTGGGGCTTTGCCGTCATCGCCCTCGGCACCATTATGGCCCTTGCCCTGACGCTGGTCACCCCAGTTGGCGTGACCGACATGGTGGGTATACTCTGCGGTGCCACCACCAATACCCCTGCCCTCGGTGCTGCCCAGCAGGCCCTGCAAAATGCCGGACTGTCGAGCACGGGTGCCGCCCTCGGTTGCGCCGTGACCTATCCGCTCGGTGTTGTGGGCGTGATTGTTGCCATGGTGCTCCTGCGCAAGACGCTCGTCAGGGAGAAAGACCTGCAGCCCCGTCACAACGGTGAGGAGGACGCTACCTACGTCGCCCAGTTTGTCGTCATCAATCCGGCCCTCGCCGGCAAGACCGTAGGACAGATCTCCGCCTCCACCCATCGTCACTTCATCATCTCGCGCATCTGGCGCGGCGGCAAGGTCATCGTGCCCCTCTCCGACACCCAACTGCATATCAACGACAACGTGCTTGTCGTCACCACCCGCGACCAGGCCCCGGCCATGGAGATACTCTTCGGTGAGCGTGTGGAGAAAGACTGGAACGGCAAGCAGATAGACTGGAACGCCATCGACGCCAGCGTGGAGAGCCGTGTGATCGTCGTCACCCGTACCGAACTCAACGGACGCCGCCTCGGACGGCTCCACATGCGCGAGACCTACGGCGTGAATGTCAGTCGCGTGATGCGTGGCGACATCAAACTCCTCGCCACCGAAAACCTCCGCTTGCAGTATGGCGACCGTGTCACCATCGTGGGCAAGCCCGAGGATATCGACCATGCAGAGACCTTCCTGGGCAATGCCGTGCAGGTGCTCAATGAGCCCAACCTCGGTGCCATCTTCATCGGTCTGCTCCTCGGTCTGGCTCTCGGCATGATACCTATCGCCCTGCCCGGCATGTCGGCACCCGTACGTCTGGGCATCGCCGGAGGTCCTATCGTGATGGGTATCCTTGTGGGTGCGCTTGGCCCGAAGACCCACTTTATCAGTTATACCACGCGGTCGGCCTCGCTCATGCTCCGCAAACTCGGTCTCTCGCTCTATCTGGCCTGTCTCGGACTGGAAGCCGGAAGCGACTTCCTGGCGACCATCATCCGTCCCGAAGGACTGCTGTGGGTGGCGCTGGGCTTTGCCATCACCGTCGTGCCTACCTATATCATAGGGGCCGTGGCACTGCGCACGGGCAAGTTCGACTTCGGCAGCATCTGCGGCGTGCTCTGCGGGTCGATGGCCAACCCGATGGCCCTGACCTACGCCACCGACTCGATAGAGGGCGACACCGCCGCCGTAAGTTATACCTCGGTATATCCGCTGGGCATGTTTGTGCGAGTCGTCATCGCACAGGTCATCGTCATGTGCATCACCTGACGACGGCCGTCCTTTCCCTTGCACCCCACACCCCTCATCCCTTTTTTCTTCCATCCCTCGCCCCTTCCTTTTCTTTTTCGCCTTCCCTATTTTCTTCACCGTCACCCACAAAAACAATGGCCATGGAACGACTCCTACACTACGTCTGGAAGCATCGGCTTCACCCCCTTGCTCCCCTTGCCACTACCGATGGCCAGGCGGTGGAGGTCATCGACCCCGGCCTGTACAACCGCAATGCCGGGCCTGACTTCTTCAATGCCAAGGTGCGCATCGGCGGTACGCTGTGGGTGGGCAATGTGGAGATACACACCCGTGCCTCTGACTGGTACGTCCACGGTCACGACGGCGACACCCGCTACGACAATGTCGTGCTGCACGTCGTGGAGGTGGCCGATGCGGAGGCCGTCACCCATACGGGCCACCGTCTGCCCCAACTCTGTCTGCCCGTACCGGAATATGTGCGCACGGGCTACGAGGCACTGATGCAGGACGACAACTATCCGCCCTGCCGCGAGGTGGTGGCCACGCTTCCCCGCATCACGGTGCGGTCGTGGCTCGCAGCCCTCGGCACCGAGCGTCTGTCGGTCAAGGCCGACGCCATCGCCGCCCGTGCCGAGCGTCACGGAGCGTCGTGGGAGGATGCCTGCTTCGTAACGCTGGCCCGTGCCTTCGGTTTCGGGGTCAACGCCGATGCCTTCGAGCAGTGGGCCGAGTCGCTGCCGATGAGTGCCGTAGGCCATCACCGCGACGACCGCTTCCAGGTGGAGGCGATGTTTCTCGGTCAGGCCGGTCTGCTCTCGCCCGACACCATCTCCGTCCGTCATCGTGCTGCGGCCACGGCCGACCCCTATTTCCGTCGTCTGGCCTCGGAGTATGCCTACCTCTCGCACAAGTTCGGTCTGACACCCATCGACGGTGGGGTGTGGCGTTTTCTCCGCCTGCGTCCGCAGAACTTCCCCTATATACGTCTCTCGCAGTTGGCCGGACTCTATGTGGCCCGCCGCTTTTCCATGTCGCAGTTGGCCGACTGTGCCGACCTGTCGGCCGTGCGGCGGCTGTTTGCCACCGACGTGTCAGACTATTGGCGCACGCACTACACCTTCGGCGTGGAGAGCCGTGCGAGCGACAAGCGGCTATCGGCTGCATCGGTCGACCTGCTTGCCGTCAATGCAGCCCAGCCCCTGCTTTTCGCCTATGGCCGTCACCGCCACGACGAGCGGCTATGTGAGCGGGCCCTCGCCTTGCTCGACGACATGCGGCCCGAGAACAATACCATCGTGAGGGCATGGCACGCGTGTGGCATCACGGCTGAAACGGCCGCCGACAGTCAGGCGCTCGTCGAACTGAAACGCCAATACTGCGACCGCTGCGACTGCCTTCGCTGCCGGTTCGGGTACGAATATTTGAAGAAGGGGAAAAAGAGGTAAGAAAAAATATTGGCGGTCTCTACCGCATCATCCACAGTCCGTGTACGAATACCATCGGTATGACGATCTCCTCGCGCTCCTTGTTGCCGTAGCAGAGGGTGAGGTAGGCGTGGCCGGTGTGACGTGCGGTGTCGGCCTCGGCGCGCACCAGGTGCACGGAGTCGATGCCGCCGTGCTCTTCCTGCTGTTGGGCAAGGTACATGCGGGCGTTGTCGATGAGTTGCTGCCGGTAGGTGCCGGGTATGCTGTCGGGCTGCCAGAAACCGTCGACCCATGCCTCACACTTACCCTCGGCGAGAGAGAGATAGTAGGTCTTGGCGGCCAGTCCGGCCAGGTCGGCCGGTGTCGGTCCCTTGGAGGAGCAGGCGGCCAGCGCCAGCGGCAGGGCAAGAACGATATGGCGTAGTGTGCGGTTCACGGACAGATGGAGTTGACAGTGGATTCCCGGTGACCTTTTCTTGCTGTCACAAGAAGGTGACATACGTTGTCGTCACTGGGAATCCTGCTTTTTTTTAGTTTATTCCAAATGGATGGTTTCTGCCAAATGGATTATTTCTGGCGGATAAACACGTTGATGGGACATCCGTGCATCGGCCAGTTCTCTCGTATCTTGTTTTCAAGGAAGCGGCGATAGGGCTCCTTGATGTACTGGGGCAGGTTGGCGTAGAACACGAAAGAGGGAATCTGCGTGTTGGGCAACTGCGAGCAGTACTTGATCTTGATGTACTTGCCTTTGACCGATGGTGGCGGATAGGCCTCGATGAGGGGCAGCATGGTCTCGTTGAGTTTGGTGGTGCCGACCTTCGACTTGCGGTTGAGGTACACCTCCTTGGCGGTTTCGAGCACGCGGTAGATGCGCTGCTTGGTGATGGCCGATGAGAAGATGATGGGGAAGTCGACGAAGGGAGCCATGCGCTTGCGTATGGCGTTCTCGAAGGTGTCGATGACCTTCTGGCTCTTGTCGGGCACGAGGTCCCACTTGTTGACCACGACGACGAGCGACTTGTTGTTCTTCTGTATGAGTTGGAAGATGTTCATGTCCTGTGCCTCGATGCCTCGGGTGGCATCGATCATGAGGATGCACACGTCGGAGTTTTCGATGGCGCGTATGGATCGCATGACGGAGTAGAACTCAAGGTCTTCGGTCACCTTGTTCTTGCGGCGTATGCCGGCGGTGTCGACGAGGTAGAAGTCGAAGCCGAACTTGTCGTACCGTGTGTAGATACTGTCGCGGGTGGTACCGGCGATCTCGGTGACGATGTTGCGCTCTTCGCCGATGAAGGCGTTGATGATGCTGCTCTTGCCGGCGTTGGGGCGTCCTACGACGGCGAAGCGGGGGATACCCTCTTCGAGTTCGTCGGTCTCGTCGGTCTTGAGTTTCGACATGACGAGGTCGAGCAGGTCGCCCGTGCCGCTACCGGTGGCGGCGCTGATGCACTGGGGGTCGCCGATGCCGAGGCGGTAGAAGTCGGCGGCGTAGAACTGCTGGTCGTTGTTGTCGGTCTTGTTGGCCACGAGGATGACGGGCAGGGAGGAGCGGCGCAGGATGTTGGCCACGTCCATGTCGAGGTCGGTCACGCCGGTCTTGATGTCGACGAGGAAGAGCACGAGGTCGGCCTCCTCGGTGGCTACGAGCACCTGGCGGCGTATGGCGTCCTCAAACACGTCGTCGGAGTTGACCACCCATCCGCCGGTGTCGACGACGGAGAACTCGCGTCCGCACCACTCGCACTTGCCGTACTGACGGTCGCGTGTGGTGCCCGCGGTGTCGCTGACGATCGCCTTGCGCGACTGTGTCAGTCTGTTGAAGAGTGTGGATTTGCCCACATTGGGGCGTCCCACTATTGCTACTAAGTTTGCCAAAATTCTGTATGTTTTTGTTTGTAGGGCGGGCCGTGTCTGCGGTCTGCCCAGGGGTTATTGTCTATGTCGGGAATGTCGGTGCCTGTGCGTCGCGGCGGCTGCCTGTCGGAGAAGTCAGGATGCTGGGGTAGGGCAGGGCTGCGGCAGGGGGCTGACATCCCGGTCGGGTTGTCGTTGTCAGTGTCGGGGCGGTGGAGGTATGTGGTCGCCGGGACAGTCACTATTCGGGGTTGTAGCCGAAACTGTCGAGTTCGCGTTTCGACGACCGCCAGTCTTTGTCTACCTTGACGAAGGTTTCGAGGAAGATGCTCTTGCCGAAGAACTTTTCGAGGGCTTTGCGGGCTTCGGTGTTCACCTTTTTGAGGGCCACGCCCTGGTGTCCGATGATGATGCCCTTCTGCGAGTCGCGCTCTACGTAGATGACGGCGTTGATGTGGATGGTCTTCTCGCTCTCCTTGAACCGCTCGACGCGCACTTCTACCGAGTAGGGTATCTCCTTGTCGTAGTACAGGAGTATCTTCTCGCGGATGATTTCCGAGACGAAGAAGCGGGCGGGCTTGTCGGTGAGTTGGTCTTTGTCGAAGTAGGGGGGAGAGTCGGGCAGCAGTTCGGCGATGCGGCGCATGAGCAGGTCGGTGCCAAACTTGTTCTTGGCCGATATGGGAAGTATCTCGGCATTGGGCAGCAAGGTGTGCCACTTCTCCACGATGTCGCCCAAGGTGCGCTGGTCGCTCTGGTCGATCTTGTTGATGAGCAGCAGTACGGGGATGGTCATCTTGCGCACCTTCTCAAGGAAGTCCATGTTCTTCTCCGGATTTTCCACCACGTCGGTGACGTAGAGCAGTACATCGGCGTCTTGCAGGGCCGACTCCGAGAAGGCGAGCATCGACTCCTGCAACTTGTAGTTGGGCTTGAGCACGCCCGGCGTGTCGGAGAATACGATCTGTGCCTCCGGCGTGTTGACGATGCCCATGATGCGGTGGCGCGTGGTCTGTGCCTTGAACGTGGCGATGGAGATGCGCTCGCCCACAAGTTGGTTCATCAGCGTAGACTTGCCCACATTGGGGTTGCCCACGATATTTACAAATCCTGCTTTGTGCATGGCTATATATTGCGTGTGTGTATAAAGATGTGTGCAAATTTACTCAAATTAGCCGGAATAAACGAACCTCGCCGCTGAAAACCCGCTTTTTCTGTGTCTTTTTCCTCTTCTTTTTCTTCTTCTCCTTCCCAGTCCTCCCCGATAGGGTGCAAGACGGCCTCCTGAAAACATTTCGTCGGCCGAGAGCGGTAAAAACGTGGCTGAAGTGTTAAGTATCATTACAATTTGCACAAAAATACGAAAATGTTGGTACAATGTGTTGGTAGTATCGTTTTTATTGGCTAATTTTGCTTGTCAACAGAACAACCTATTTAGAAAAAATACACTCATGGACAAAATCGACAATCTCGACAGAAAGATTCTCGGCATTCTTTCCAAGAACGCAAGAATACCCTTCAAGGACGTAGCGGCAGCCTGTGGCGTGTCGCGTGCGGCCATCCACCAGCGCGTACAGCACCTCATCGAGGGCGGCGTCATCACCGGTAGCAGTTTCGGTGTCAACCCCAAGAGCATCGGCTACACTACCTGTACCTACGTCGGACTCAACCTTGAGCGCGGCAGCATGTACAAGGAGGTCGTCAAGGAACTCCTCGAAATACCCGAAATCGTGGAGTGTCACTTCACTACCGGTCCCTACACCATGCTCGTCAAACTCTATGCACGCGACAATGAGCAACTCATGGACCTGCTCAACAACAAGATGCAGAGCATACAGGGCGTAGTCTCTACCGAGACCCTCATCTCCCTCGAACAGAGCATCAAGCGCGTCATCCCCGTACCTATCGAGGAGTAAACGAAAAGGATACACCACATATGTTGCGGCCCGCCCCCTGACGGGGTTCGGGCCGCAGTGCGTTTTTCCGCTATCCTGTTTTTTCGTGTCCCGCCATCCTGTTTTTCACTTCACCCCGCCATCCCGCCTAAAAAACGCCATGGAAAAGTACGACCTCAACGCCCGCCTCGCCCCCGTCTATTCTGCCGACACCGAGTATACTCGCCGTCCCGTCATCGGCATCACCGCCAACTATACCGACGGCGATGCCGCCGTGCGCGACCGCTACTACCGGCAGATCGTAGCCGCCGGAGGCACACCCCTCATCATTCCCCCCGTAGCCGATACCGACGTCATCGGCACCACGCTCGATACCGTCGACGGACTGCTGCTCACCGGCGGCGGCGACTACAACCCCCTTTGGGCTGGCGAACAGCCCTCGCCGCAGTTGCATGCCGTCAATGCCGAGCGCGACCTGCCCGAACTGCTCGTCACCCGTCTGGCCTACAACCGCCAACTGCCCATCCTCGGCATCTGCCGCGGCATGCAGACCCTGGCCATGGCCCTCGGCGGACATGTGGAGCAGGATATCGCCGGCCGCGACCACCTCGTCAAGCATTCGCAGGATGCCGACCGCACGGAGCCGACCCATACCGTCGACATCCGAGAGGACTCGTTGCTCCACACCATCTACCGCACCGGCCGCATGGCCGTCAACTCCTTCCACCATCAGGCCGTAGACAATCCCGGCAGCCGCTTCGTCACTGCGGCCACGGCCGCCGACGGCGTGATCGAGGCCATGGAGTCGACCGAGTACAAACCGATCATCGGCGTACAATGGCACCCCGAGTGGCTCGGCGAAGACGGACTGCCGCTCTTCCGCTGGCTCGTCGCTGAGGCCAGTCTGATGGCCCGGGCACGCCACACCCACCGCCGCGTGCTCACGCTCGACTCCCACTGCGACACCCCGATGTTCTTCCCCGAGGGTATCGACTTCTCCCGGCGCGATACCCGCATACTTGTCGATCTGCACAAGATGACCGACGGCATGCAGGATGCCGTCACCATGGCGGCCTATCTGCCCCAACCGCGGCCCGAGCAGACCTTCGCTGACGTGGCTCCCTATCCCGTAGACGGGCCACGGGCCTACGCCGACCTCATCATCGACAAGATAGAAGACCTCGCCGCCGCCCATCCCGATCGCGTCGCCCTGGCACGCACGCCCGACGACCTCTACCGCAACAAGCACGACGGACTGAAATCTATCATGGTCGGCATCGAGAACGGACTTGCCCTCGAAGACGATCTGGCCAACGTGGCCCACTTCGCCGACCGCGGTGTCGTCTACGTCACGCTCTGTCACAACGGCGATAATGCCATCTGCGACAGTGCCCGCCGGTCGCTCGACACCCACGGCGGCGTGAGTGCCTATGGCGAGAGCGTCATCCGCGAGATGAACCGCCTCGGCGTGATGGTCGACCTCAGCCACGCCGGAGAAAAATCCTTCTACGACACGCTCGACATCAGTACGATGCCCGTCGTCTGCTCTCACTCCAACTCGCGCGCCCTCTGCGACGTGCCCCGCAATCTCACCGACGACCAACTGCGGGCCATCGCCCGTGCCGGCGGCGTGGTGCAGACCACCCTCTATCTCGGTTTTCTCCGTACCGAGGGCGAAGCCTCCATCATCGATGCCATAGACCATCTCGAACATGCCATCCGCATCATGGGTATCGACCATGTGGGACTGGGTACCGACTTCGATGGTGACGGCGGCGTGTGCGGCATAGCCGACAGTTCGGAACTCATCAACTTCACCAAGCGGCTCCTCGGCAAGTACTCCGAAGAGGATATAGCCAAGATATGGGGCGGCAACTGGCTCCGCGTCATGCGACAAGTACAGGCACGGCGCGAACGGTCTGTCGTCACCAAGTAATACCACTTCAAGACAATGAAACAATACCTCCATCTCCTTCCTGCCGCTGCGCTTGTCGCTGCGGCCATCACCCTCGGTTCGTGCAAGAGTGCCAAGAAAGACGGCGCTGCGCTTGATGCCGACACCGTCGCCCTCGTCGGCCCTTCTTTCTCGGCCGACTCGGCCTACGCCTATGCCGCCCGGCAGTGTGACTTCGGGCCGCGCACGATGAACAGTGAGGCCCACGACCGCTGCGGCGAATGGATAGCCGCACAGTTTCGCACCTTCGGACTTGACGTCGAGATGCAGCGTGCCGACCTGCGCGGATATGACGGCACCTTGCTCCACAGCACCAACATCATCGCGCACTACCGCCCCGAAGCCACTCGCCGCATCCTACTCTGCGCCCACTGGGACAGCCGTCCCTGGGCCGACAACGACCCCGACAGTACCAACTGGCGCAAACCGGTCATGGCAGCCAACGACGGAGCCAGCGGCGTAGCCGTCATGCTCGAAATCGCCCGTCTGCTACAGGCCG
This sequence comes from Lachnospiraceae bacterium, assembly GCA_963604975.1. GTDB lineage: Bacteria > Bacteroidota > Bacteroidia > Bacteroidales > Bacteroidaceae > Prevotella. Next base: position 12,908 of record CAVCSC010000063.1, read on the forward strand.
ACACCACCGCCCGCGTGGGCGTCGACTTTGTATGCTTCGATGCCGAAGACTGGGGTACGCCCCAGTGGGCCGAGACTGCCGATGATGCCGATACCTGGGCGCTCGGTGCCCAATACTGGGCCACCCACCAGGGACAGACGGCCAAGCCCGCCTACGGCATTCTCCTCGATATGGTAGGCGGCGAGGGAGCCCGCTTCTTCCGCGAGGGCGTGTCTATGCAGTACGCCGGCGACCTTGTGCGCCGCATCTGGCGCACCGCCGCACAGATAGGTTACGGATCGTTCTTCCCCGACAGCGAAGGCGGTATGGTCACCGACGACCATGTGCCTGTCAACGAGAAGGCCGGCATCCCCACCATCGACATCATCGCCTTCTATCCCGACTGCACCCAAAGCAGTTTCGGTCCGACATGGCACACCGTGTCCGACGATATGGATCACCTCGATGCCAATGTGCTCAAGGCCGTCGGACAAGTGCTCGTGCAGACTATCTACGGAGAAAAGTAGGCGAATTACGACAATAGAGACGTTTTACGTCCGAATAGAGAATTTTCATATTGGTGTCCGGTAAAAATTTCTTATAACATTGTAAGTCGTTGAATATCTAATCTTTGCAAGGTTTTTAGTATTTGGGGCTTACCCTTATTCATTGCGCAGTTTCTCTATCCATAGCCC
>CAVCSC010000064.1:0-13455 GCA_963604975.1 Lachnospiraceae bacterium
AGGTCATGGAGAAAGCCATGCGCGTCATCGTGCGCATCTGCGAACTGACGGCACTCGTTGCTTGCGTTTTTGCCGATTTCCCCCCCCCCCCCCCTACCTACTTTGGGGCTTATTGTGGCAATTTTCCCATATCTCTATATATGCAATTCGTGGTTAAATTCCCCCAATCGTTGTGGTGATGCAACTTTGAAGCGCCGTGGTTACCTACCCCCGCAAATCCCCGATGAAATCGCCCATTTTTGCCCCCTTGTCACATTTTTCGCCCTCAAATCCCCGTTTCTATCACAAAAATGTGACAACAAGAGTAAAATGTTGTCACAATTTTACCCGTCATTTCTCCATATTTTTATCTACCTTTGCACTCGGTAAAGAGTGGCAAGGAGTTGCCGCAATTAAAGTCAGAAATAACAATACACAAAATATAAACAAAATTATTCAATCTGTATTTATGAGAAGATTTACTCTCAAAACCATGGCCCTGGCTCTGCTGGGACTATTTGGGGTGCATGGTGTTAGTCTCCAAGCACAAACGTGGACGGGATCAACCCCTTCCGACGCCAACGGCAAAACCGTCTACCTCTACAACGTAGGCGCAGACAAATTCCTCGGCAAGGGCGGACACTGGGGTACTGAGGCTTGCCTCAACTATGAGGGCACGCCTTTCGAAGTCACTTACTCTACATCGGGGGTTACTTTAACGTCGAAGGTGAAAGCGGAAGGATCTACGACGGACAACGGAAAACTTACGTTGATGGATGGAACGGAAACTACTTCTTTACATGATAGTTGCAATTATTTCGTAGATTCCAACCTATCAATCAACAATAGTTTTACTTTCAAAGGTTCACAAACTGGTTATCAGTTGAGCATTACATCCCAAAGTGGTACAGGTTCTACCATGGCAGGGAAAACGTATGTGATGTTGGCTAAAGGCGACACAATAATGGGTGTAGAGTCTGACGATACTGATTACAGTAAGTGGATGATTATCATAGAAGATGAGCGTCGCAATGCATTTCAGCAGGCAGAGGCTGCAAATTCAAAGCCGGTGGCCGCCACCTTCCTTATGTATGACTATGATTTTGCACGTAATGACAACTCCTGTTCTTCTTGGAAAACAGGTATTGATCAATCCGGAACGCTTACTTTCAAAAATAACGTTGTATGTAAACCCGCAGATGCCATTCCTGCCACAACTAAATATTACACTTACTCAAGTAAGCATGAGTATAAGAGTCAAAGAGGAACTACTCTGTCGCATACTGATATAATTGAAACTACCGAGAACCATGGTGATTCTTGGTCTACTACCTGTCAAACAGGAGGCCATGGAAACAGTTATGCTACCACAAATACTTACACATTTGTTAGTTCTAAGGATAGCATAACTGGTTATACTTACTACCTTGGAAATGGCTATGTGGAGACTGAAAGTGACACTGATCCCATCACTGGAGAAGCCAATACAACAAGTGACAAAAACATGCAGGGAGCATACGGTAAATACTGGACCGCCAACATCCACGGCGCATCGGGCGCAGTGACGCAGACCCTCACCTCGGACAACATGGTGCGCGTAGGCTACTACCGCGTGTCGTGCAAGGGCTTCACCACCTCCACCACCGGCACGGTGCGCCTTTGGGCTGCCAGCGGCGACAACGGCAACGGATCGGGTGAAACTATCACCGACCAGTACGCCTATACCGCTATCCCTACCATCGCCAAGGCTCCTGAGACCTATGTGGCTGCATCGCAGACACTGGAGAACGGCGGACAGACCTACGACGCTTCTGTGCGTGTATACGTTGAAAACCTCACCGACCTCCTCAAGTTCGGTATCTATGTAGACGGTGCCGAGTCTACTGCATGGACCTGTTTCGACAACTTCGCTATCGAATACCTTGGCAACCCCGCACGCACACTCGTGCTCGACGAGGATCAGACCGAAGGTGAGTACATCAAGAATCAGGCAACAAATGACGGTGACGAACTGCAGGCCGTGAAACTCTACCTCCACCGCTCAATGAACGTCAACACGTGGAACTCCCTCGTTCTGCCCGTCAGCCTCACTGTAGGTCAGGTGAAGTCGGCCTTCGGCGACCAGGTACGCATCTCCGAGTTCAAGGGTGCCATCGACCAAGACCGTTCCGAGACCATCATCTTCTCGAAGATCAGCGCCAGCCGTGACAACAACAACGACACTGCCATCGTAGCCGGCCGACTCTATCTCGTGAAGCCCACCAAGGCCATGCCTACCGGTCAGACCTCAATCACAGTACCCGGCACCGAATCCTCCATCACCGATTACTACTCCATCGTCGGTGTGACCTACGCCAAGGCTGCAGACGTGGCTGATAAGAACTACAACGATAAGGTTAAAGACTCGATAGGCTATGAGACCTTTGGCAGCGATACCAAGGTGCAGTTTGTAGGTACATACGTCAAACTCACCGACGAAAAGATTCCCGCAAAATCCTACGTGCTCAACGGCAACAACGTAGGTGGTACCGCCGGACTGTGGTACTACCGCACAGTGAAGACCGCATCCAAGGGCTTCCGCGGATGGCTGCAAGTCTTAGATGGTGAGACCTCCACCGATCTCAAGTATGAGATCGACGGCGTGACCGAGATGGTGAGCGGCGATACCACCGGCATCGGCGACATCGTAGACGGCAATAGCAACGCCATCAACGGCAACATCTACAACCTCAGCGGACAACTCGTGCGCCGCAACGCCACCTCACTCGACGGCCTCGCAGCCGGTATCTATGTGTCAGGCGGCAAGAAATATGTCGTAAAATAATCACCCACAACCACTAAACAGAAAGACAAAAATGAAGAAGACCTATATCCAGCCCAGCGTGGCCATCGTTCGCCCTGTCATGGAGCATATCATGATCGCCAGCAGTATACAGGATATCGAAGGCGAGACCCAGACCGGTGTCGACGAGAACGACAAAGACGGATTCGAAGCCGGCTCCAAGGGCAACACCTTCGGTTGGGACGACGATACCGAATGGTAATCGCCCCCGACTTTCGCAGACAGACTACGCCGTAGGTGGAATGCCCCGCACGGCTTAGCCTCTTGCGGGAGTACCTCGCACGGCTTAGCCTCTTGCGGAATGCCTCGTACGGCTTAGCCCCTGAAAGGGGCGCATATTATAGGGTAGGGCCTTGGCCCTACCTTTCACCATTACCACAAACTTTGCCCCTGTAGGGGGCGCATATTTTATTCACATACAATGAATTGTGCGCCCCCTACAGGGGCAATGTCGTTGATATCCTTGTACAAACGTAGGGGCGAGCCCCTACGCTATAATATGTCGTCCCTACGGGACTCGTTGCTTGCGTTTTTGCCAATTTTGAACACCCTATCCTACGGGACTCGTTGCTTGCGTTTTGCCAATTTTGAACACCCTATCCTACGGGACTCGTTGCTTGCGTTTTGCCAATTTTGAACACCCTATCCTACGGGACTCGTTGCTTGCGTTTTGCCAATTTTGAACACCCTATCCTACGGGACTCGTTGCTTGCGTTTTGCCAATTTTGAACACCCTATCCTACGGGACTCGTTGCTTGCGTTTTGCCAATTTTGAACACCCTATCCTACGGGACTCTCTGTTTGCGATTTCTGTACATGACTTACAATTTTCCCCATTCTCCCCAATAATCTATATAATAATGTGTACTTGCATGTATATTTGTCACCTCTCTCCCCATTCATCCCCCTCTGTCACGCATTTGTGCTTTCGTTCTGTCAAATTGTGATGTTTTTCTATTGTTCGCTTCCGCTTTCTATGATAGAAAACGTATAAAACGTGCATTTTCATATAAAGAATGGCGGATAGAGGGTACTTTTTGTTAATTTACGTTTAATTTTGTACCCAAATGCAACCGATATTTGGCGATAACGCGGAATTGCGCTAATTTTGCAAACTGATTTTAATAAGTGTAAAAGAAATGCCTGCAAATTGTAATGTTTCGCAGCAACTTTTCGTCTTAAATTACAGTGTGGTCGCACACAATAATTGCCAAAGCATTTTTGCGAGATAGGTATTGTACGATAAGGATACAAATTTATCATTATTATAATTTTAACAAGAGAGAGATTTTATGAAAAAAAGACTGACAATGATTCTTGCCTGCCTTTTCCTTGCTGTGGGAATGGTTTTGGCACAGACGCGTGTCACGGGCCGTGTGACGTCCGCTGAGGATGGCGAGCCTGTAATCGGCGCATCGGTCAAGGTCCTCGGTACCAGCACTGGTACGATCACCAACGCCGACGGCGAGTTTGTTCTCAATGTAAAGCCGGGTACACAGATTGAAGTGACCTACCTCGGCATGCTCCCCAAGAAAATGAAGGCTTCGGGCAAGATGAACATCGTGCTCGAGTCAGATAGTCACACTCTCGGTGACGTTGTGGTCACCGGTTACGGTTCTGCCCGTAAACTCGGTACTATTGCCGGTTCTGTAGAGACCGTATCGGGCAAGACCCTCGAAAACCGTCCTGTTGCCAATATCGGTGACGCCATGCAGGGACAGGTAGCCGGTCTGCAGGTGTTCACCTCTTCTGGTGAGCCTTCTGCTACCGTTTCGATGAACATCCGCGGTATCACCTCTATCAACGCTTCTACCACTCCGTTGTTCATCCTCGACGGATCTGAGATTTCTTCCAACACCTTCCTTTCGCTCAACCCGAACGACATCGAGTCGATGACCGTTCTCAAGGATGCTTCCGCTACCGCCATCTACGGTTCGCGTGCAGCCAACGGCGTTGTCGTGCTCACCACCAAGAAGGGTAAGTTTGGTGAGGCTCCCACTATCACTGTCAGCGCACAGTACGGTATCTCCAAGATGACTGGTGACCGCACCGAGTTGATGAACTCTGAGCAGTGGCTCAACTTCCAGGAGATGGTCAGCCCCGCTTTGGCCAACAACGCCAACTTCCAGGCTGAGAAGGCTTACTACAAGAAGTACGGCATCAGCACCGACTGGACCAAGGAGTTCTTCAGCGGTTCTGCTCCTACCGCTCAGGTAGACGCCAGCGTACGCGGCGGTTCGCAGAACATGAGTTACCTCCTCTCTTTCCAGCACTACACCGCATCGGGTATCCTCGACGACTCCAGCATGCGTCGTGAGAACTTCCGTTCCAACATCGAAGCCAAGATCACTCCTTGGATGAAGATAGGTTCAAACACCAACCTCTCGTTCACCAAGATCACTACTACCGCTTTCGGTAGCAGCAGCAATAGCGTATATAACAAGTCTTACGCTGCCCATATCTACTCTCCTATCGAAACCCGCTACGAGATCAAGGGTCTCGACAGAAGCGACTACGCCAACAGTACCTTCGAGGGCTATGGCGACGAGAAGATCTATTTCGACGTGATGGGCTACTACAACCCCTACTTCCTCTCCAGAGTACAGCCTACCAGCAATAGTCGTATCCGTATCAACGAGAATGCCTACGTCAACATCAACCCCATCAAGGGTCTGAACTTCCGTTCTGCCCTCGGTCTTGATGCCAACGACTTGATGTCCAAGTATACTTGCTACAACACACTCGATTCCGATCCCAGTGTGTTCCCCACCGGAGCCGCTACTCGTAACTCTTCGCGCAACTCTCGCTGGACGGTGACCAACACCCTCGAGTACAAGTTTGATATCGCCAAAGACCACCAGTTTACCGCTCTTGTCGGTCAGGAGTCTATGGTAGAGAAAACCGACGCTTTCGGTATCAATGCTGATGGACTTACCGACAACCGTCTGACCCTTGTGTCTGCCGGTACCGAGTGGAGCCCCACTTCTTCTGTAGGTATCTCTGAGGAAGTGCGCAACTCTTGGTTCGGTATGTTGAACTACGGTTACGCCGACAAGTACTATGTAGACCTCTCCATCCGTCGTGACGGTTCTTCACTCTTCGGTGCCAACAAGCGTTGGGCTACCTTCGGTGCAGCCGCCTTGATGTGGAATGTCACTGGTGAGAAGTTCATGCAGGGCACCCGCTCTTGGCTCAACGACCTGCAGTTCAAGTTGAGTTACGGTTCTACCGGTAACTCAGGTATCTCTCCCTATATGGCCCTCGGTCTGGTAGGACAGGGTGGCAACTACAACAAGCAGACCTCTACTGTCATCTCCAACCCCTCCAACCCCGACTTGACTTGGGAGACCGTGAAGACCTTCAACGTCGCTTTGACCGGTAAGGTGCTCAACCGCATCACCTTCGACTTCGAGTACTACGACAAGCGTACTTCAGACATGTTGATGTCCATCCCCTATTCTTACACCACAGGTTTCTCCTCTGGTTGGGGTAACATCTCTGCAATGAAGAACAACGGTGTTGACTTCACCATCGGTGTAGACATCATCAAGAACAAAGACTGGTTCTGGAATGTAAAGGTCAACGGCAACTACAACCACAACGAGATTACCAAACTCTACGAGGGTGCCGACTACTATACACTCTCTGGTTCAGGTCTCCGTCTTGAGGTAGGCCACTCCTACGGTGAATTCTACCAGGTACGCTGGAGCCACGTCGATCCCCGTGACGGTCAGACCGTATGGCTCGACAAGAACGGCAACGAGACCAAGGTATACTCTGAAGACGACGCCGTATTCCTCGGCAAGAGTTACATCACTCCGTGGTCAGGCGGTCTTTCTACCACCGTATCTTGGAAGGGCCTGCAGCTCGACCTGCAGTTCACCGGTATGTTCGACCGTTACATCTACAACAACGAGCGCTACTTCACCGAGAACCCCGCCTTCGCTTCTTCTTTGAACCAGACTACCAAGATGTTCAACATGTGGCAGAAGCCCGGCGACGTCACCGATATTGCCGCTGCCAACAGCGCCCGCCAGTTCGACTCCAGCCTGTTGGAGAACGCCTCGTTCGTACGTCTGAAGTTCGTGCAGCTCTCCTACACTCTGCCGAAGTCATTGCTCGACTCCACCCACTTCATCAAGGGTGCTCGCGTGTTCCTCGTAGGCCGCAACCTGCTGACCTTCACCAAGTACTCCGGTTTCGATCCTGAGGTGAACGCCAACCTCACGCTCGGTAACTATCCTAACACCCGTCAGTTCTCAGTTGGTGCAGAGTTGACATTCTAACATCCATTTACAATAGAGAATACAAATATGAAAAAAAGAAATATTCTGATATTGCTTGCTGCCGTAGCCGGACTCGCATCCTGCGACATGGACAAGATGCCTTACGACTCTATCCCCGACTCGGAAGCACTCCAAACTCCCACCGACTTCAGCAATATGCGTGAAGGTCTCTACACGGGTCTCCGCTCTATGGTAGGTGGCGACTACAGTGTGCAGACCATCCAGGGCGACGAGTTCAATGCCGTCAACGGTTTCTCCAACACCCTCGGTGATGCATATCGTTGGGACTTCACCAACTCCTTCGGTACCGCCTCAAACATCTATGGTAGTTACCAGACGATGATCAATCGCGCCAACTTCCTCATCGATGGATACGACAAGTGCGACATGAGCAACACCACCCTCTTCACCGATGCTGCCAAGGCTACCATCAAGATCATCAAGGGCGAGGCTTTCTTCACCCGCGCTTACTCCCTCTTCTATCTGGCCCAGTACTTCTGCGCCGACTATGAGGCAAGCACGGCCGATGCTGCTCACTCAGGTGTGTCTTACCGTCTCGACTACAATCCCTCTGCCGACAAGTCTACCTATCCCGGTCGCAACACGCTCAACGAGACTGTGAAGCAGATCAAGGCCGACCTCGACAGTTCCGCTGTCTACCTCACCACAGAAGGTAGCATGGGCTCTCCCCGTCTCACTGTAGACGCCATCACAGCCCTGCGTGCCCGTCTTGCCCTCTGGCAGGATGACTATGCCGCAGCAGCCCAGTATGCCAGCAGCCTGGTAGAGAGCGGTACCTACTCGCTCTGCGAGGTAGATGCCGACATCGAAGATATGTGGCAGCAGGACGGTGCTCTGGAGAGCATCGTACAGTTCGCTGTAGCCTCCAACGAGAGCGCACCCCAGTTGGGTATCCGCTACTTGCCGTACAGCACCAACTCCATCGCTGACTACATCCCGACACAGGCCACCATCGACCTCTTCTCTGACGATGACTTCCGCAAGTCGGTCTACTTCAAGGAGACCACCCTCACCACCGCTGCCGGTGCTACAGGTAAGGTGTTCCTCTTCAACAAGTACATCGACCACACCCGTATCTGGTCTGAGATTGGTTCGCAGAGTGAGTCTTACCGTTTCATGATTGAGCCCAAGATGTTCCGCATCGCCGAGATGTACCTCATCGCTGCCGAGGCTTATGCCCAGGCAGGCGACCTGACCAAGGCCAACAAGTACCTCAAGGAACTGGAAGAGATGCGCATCATGGATATCAACTATCAGGACTATACCTCTACCAACACCTTCATGGCCGAACTCCGCAAGGAGCGTGAGCGTGAGATGCTCGGTGAGGGTACCCGTCTGTTCGACCTCAAGCGCTGGCACATGGGTGTGAAGCGTGGCACACCGCAGCAGGAAGACCTCTGCAACCTGCCCGGAAGCACCACCACTACAGCACTCGACAAGCCTTATGGCGATGTACGCATGGTATGGCCTATCCCCAAGGCTGAGATCGATGCCAACCCCAACGTACAGCAGAACCCCGGCTACTAAAAAGTTCGCATTTCGTAACAACAAAACAAGATCAGTCACATGAAATATATAAAACTGTTCATGCTCATCCTCGCAGGTGGTCTCTTCGCTTCCTGCTCAGATGATGAGACGACCAACACCAACTCAGGTGTGACCGTGGAGTTCGAAAGTTCTACCATGTCTATCCGTGAGAACGCAGGCTACATCGATGTGCCTGTCAAGATAACGGGTGCCCGCAACGGCAACGTACACTTCACTGTTACCACCGCTGAGGTGGGCAGCAATCCTGCCAAAGAGGATGTACACTACCTGGTGACCACCAAGAACTACAACCTCAACGTAGATACCCTCAAGTCGAACACCGTCAACGTACAGGTGAAGATCGTCAACGACTCTGAGGAGAACGATGCCCGTCAGTTCTCTCTGACCATCGCTTCTGCTGAAGGCGCTACTCTCGGCACCACCACTACCGAGACCATCACCATCCGCGACGACGACAGTTCTATCTACGGTAAGTTCTCCGGCACATGGGTACTCAGCGGTAAGTTGCAGACCGACAATACTGGTGCTCATCCCTTCGAGTCAGAAGTCACCATCAGCACCGCTACCGATGATGCCGAGTACGAGAAGTACCTCTACGTTTCTGCTCCCGGTCTCATTGACATAGGTGCCACTCTCGACGTGAACTTCAAGATGGAGTATGCCTTCTCTGAGGCTGCCAACGAGGGTTCGTTCGGTATTGTCTGCGGTACTGAGTGTGCTTCTTACGGTAATTCCTACTCTTGGATGTTCAAGACCGCTTCCGGCCAAAGCTTGACCAACAACTCGCTGGTAGCCGACTGGGAACTTGAAGACGGCAAGGTACCTTCAGAGGTCACCTTCGATTCCAGTGATCTGTACTTCTACGGCGGTAGCACCGCGTCTTACGGTACTTGGGCTATCTTCTCCGAACTGAAGTTGACCAAGAAGTAAAAAATGCAACGATTGTGAACCCCACACGATACGTCTAATCTCAAGCAGGTAGACAAGACATCGCTTGCCGATGGCCTGTCTGCCTGCTTTTTTTTCCTGAAAATCCCCACTCTAACTGTATATATACGAAAATGAAAAAGAAAACACTGCTTACCTCCATGCTTTTGGCCGTCGCCCTTGCGACCGTATCGGCCAAGCCGCGTACCACAGCCCAACTGCTCGGCGCTGCCCAAAAGGTGCTCTCGGGTACAAGTCTTACCAAGTCTGTCTCCGTGCAAGACCTGCAGGTGCTCAAGTCGGAATCCCAACTCACCGTCATTGGCTATGAGAATGGCGCCTGTGCCATCATTGCCAATGATGATCAGTTTGATGCCGTGCTCGGCTATACCGACAAACCCCTCACGGGCGATCCCGCACCGGGCTTCCTCTGGTGGCTTGAGACCATGAACGCATCGCTCGAAAGCCAACTGGCCGAGGGTACCATCGTCAAGGCTACAGAGAGCAACCGCAAGTACTCCCGCGTAGACCCGCTCGTCACCACGACCTGGAACCAGGGCGCTCCCTACAACAACCTCTGTCCGCAGTACACCTCCAATGGTGTCACCACACGCTATGTCACCGGATGTGTGGCTACGGCTATGGCACAGGTCATGGCCTACAACAAGTGGCCTGAGACTGGCAACAAGAGCATCTCGTACACCTACACCGACGACGTGACAGGCGAGATACGCCGTCTCACCGCCAACCCCGGCAAGACCAACTACGACTATGCCAACATGCTCGCCGCCTATACCTCGGGCAACTACAACGATGCCCAGGCTACTGCCGTAGCCACACTGATGTACCACTGCGGTCTGTCTGTCAAGATGCAGTACACCGTAGACGGCAGTGGCTCGATGGTATACGATGCATGTAGCGCCGTGCGCCGCAACTTCCGCTACCCCGAATATACTCCGTACTACTATCGTGACGTGATGTCGTCGGCCGAGTGGATGAACCTCATCTACCGCGAGATCGACGATGCCTGCCCCGTGCTCTATGCCGGTGCTTCATCGGGTGGCCACTGCTTTGTGCTCGATGGCTACAACGAGAGCGGTCAGGTGCATGTCAACTGGGGATGGGGCGGTTCAGGCGACGGCTTCTTCACCGTCTCTTCGCTCAACGGCTACTCCTCACAGCAGCAGATGGTGCTCATGCGTAAGCCCGATGATACACGTGTCAACTACAACACATACCGTTCGCTCTTCGGCGCAATGTCGGCCTTGACCATGACCTACCGCATCGACCATGTCAATGCTACGGGTGCCATTTACAATATGGATGTCGATGCCTTCACGGGCGAACTTGGTCTGATGGCCACCAGTCTCTCTACCGGCGAGACCACAGCCCTCTCTACCACATCGCTCTCCTCTGTCACTCTCTTCAGTGGTCTCAGCGTCGATATCGACGGCGAAACCGCTGGTCTGGCCGACGGCGAGTACCGTGTCTACCTGGCCACCAAGAGCACCAAGGAGACCGACTGGCAGCCCATCCGCACCTCCGACTCCTATCGCAACAGTTACCTCATGACCAAGAAGGGCGACGGCGTGTCGCTCACGGCCGAGAGAAGCAATGCAGGTTGGATGACCGGCATCGGCGACATCAAGGTCAACAAGTCGACAGCCGCCACTACCGTGCGCGTGTACGACACCACCGGTCGTCAGGTCTACTCCGCTCCCGCCTCCACCTTCTCCCTCAACGACGTGCCCGCCTCCGGCCTGCTCATCGTCAAGCAGGGTGCAGAGAGCAAGAAGGTGATGAAGTAAAAGTATCGTATCTTTAGCCCCTTTGGTAGGGTGTTCAAAATGCGAGTTGATTTTGTGATTATAAAAACACGCAAAACGCAAGACTAACCTTAGCCCTGGAGGGGCGTAACGACCGTAGCCCAGGGTGAGCCGTTTGCGTCAGCAAACGGTGTAACCCTGGGTCTAAACGACAAATACAAGGCTGGCCTGTAAGGTCAGCACAACTATCACGGCATTTTTTGCCCCTACATGCGTTGTGCTGACCTTACAGGCCAGCCTTGTTTCCTATCGTGAGAACCCAGGGTTACAGATGTCACTGCGTTCCATCTTTACCCAGGGCTACGGTCGTTACGCCCTTCCATGGCTAATAATGGTATCAGGCTTTTTCTCAGTTTTTGAACACCTTACCTAAAGGGCTGATGATGTCTCGTACTTTTACTGGTTTTAATTACCCTACCTGTACTCGTAAAAATCGTCTGATACGCAAAATTCGGTTGATTCGATAAATTCGTGGTTATAAAACCCTCAAATGCTATGGGTATAACGAACCACGAATCTATCGAATCAACCGAATTTTGCTATGTGCTCTTTGTGCTTTTCTCTATACAAATTCGTCGCCCTTCTTCATCTGTACCTCGTTGACAAACTTGCGGACGAGGGCTGAGGAGTCTTCCTTGCGGCAGATGAGAAGCACGTTGTCTTTCTCGGCCACGATATATCCGTCAAGTCCGTGGATGACGGCCAAGCGTCCCTTGGGCAGTTTGACGACATTGCCGCGGGCGTTGTCGAAGAGCACGTCGGAGTCGATCACCACGTTGTCGCCTTCGCCCTTCTGCCGTGCCTCGTAGAGGCTGTGCCAGGTGCCGAGGTCGGCCCAGCCGAAGTCGCACTGCATGACGCAGGTGTTCTCGGCATGTTCGAGTACGCCATAGTCGATGGAGAGGTTGGGGTAGGAGGGGAAGTTCTCGCGGATGTAGGCATTCTCGGCCTCGATGCTGTAGTCGGGGTGCTCCTTGTCGAAGTTGCGCAGCACCGAGGGCAGTATCTTCGAGAAGCAGGCGAAGCAGTGGCGGGCGTTGGCCAGGAAGAGGCCCGTGTTCCAGTAGAACTCGCCGCTCTCCATGAATATTTTGGCAAAGTCGCGCTCGGGCTTCTCGGTGAACGACTGCACCGTGTATACCTCACCTTCGGCCTGATCGCCGATCTGTATGTATCCGTATCCCGGTTCGGGTCGGGTGGGCTTGATACCGAGGGCGAGCATACGGTCGTTCTTGCTGACGAACTCCAGTCCTTCGCGTATGTTGTGGGCGAAGGCCTGCTCGTTGTAGATGGCCTGGTCGGAGGGGGTGATGATGATGTTGGCCTCGGGGCAGAGATGCACCACACGGTGGGCAGCCCATGCAGCGGCCGGAGCGGTGTTGCGGTGTATCGGCTCCACCATGATGTTTTCCGGCGGCAGCTCCGGCAGTTGTTCCCTTACAAGGTCTACGTAGGCAGCATTTGTGTTGACGAGTATGTTTTTCTCGGGAATGATCTTGGCGAAGCGGTCGTAGGTCTGTTGGAGTTGCGTCCTGCCGCTGCCGAAGAAGTCGATAAACTGTTTGGGGCGCTGTTCACGGCTACAGGGCCACAACCGGCGTCCCTTGCCGCCGGCCAGAATCACGCAGTAGTTGTTGTTGGTTGTTCCCATAGTATAGTTACGTAGTTGATGTCATTGGGCGTGTACCGAAGCGTCCGTGTGTGTCGGACGATTTTCAGTATACGCCTCTATCCTTACAACGACGAAAGTACGAACTTATTCCATGATGGCCAAGATTTTTATATTTAATTTATGATTAGTAACGGTATGTGACTTATTTTTGTGACTTATTTTTGCCGTCACCCCATCTTCAAACATTTCCAAAGATTTGGCCATCTGAAAAAAAGGCGTTACCTTTGCACAACCATTACACACTTTTGCGCTTGTGGCGGAATTGGTAGACGCGCCAGACTTAGGATCTGGTGTTTTAGGACGTGTAGGTTCGAGTCCTATCAGGCGCACACATATCAGCGTTCAGCAAATTTC
>CAVCSC010000065.1:0-13307 GCA_963604975.1 Lachnospiraceae bacterium
TTTTAAGTTACCTCAACGAGGCCCGTTGTCTCTATTGTCTCTATTGTCGTTAATATAAAATATCTCTATTGTCGTTTATTATAATCGCAAAATAAGTTCGATTTTTTGAACATCCTACCCTGCGGGACGCATCTCTCTTTCACCTTACCACCGCTATCTTGCAGACGGTGCCTTTTGACCCGTCGGCCTTGGCGGTGACGACCATGTAGACGCCGGAGGCGACGCGCTTGCCCTTGGTGTCGCAGCCGTCCCAGAGGAAGGAGCCACCGGTGCTGTGGCCTTGGGCGACGAGCGCGCCCGAGGAGGTGACGATCTTGACGTCGGCATCGAGGGTGAGGCCGGTGACGGTGATGTAGCCGGTGTAGTCGGGGCTGACGGGGTTGGGGTAGGCGTAGACGTTGTCCTTGGTCATCTCGTCGGCGGGGTCGGAGGCTTCGCTGGTGTAGGAGCAGAGGCCGTTGTCGGTGCCGAAGTATACCTCGCCGGTCTTGCCGTCGATGGCGATGCTCTGTATGTCGTCGGAGACGAGGGAGGAGTTGTCGGTGGTGAAGTGCTGCACTTGCTCCATATTGTCGGCCGAGATGAGGTAGACACCGTAGCCGGCCGTGCCAAACCATTTGCGTCCGGCGCCGTCGACGGCCATAGAGGTGATGCTGATGCCGCTGAGGAGGTAGTCGGCGAGGTTGGTGCCGTCGTTGCGGGGCACCTTGACCTGCATGAAGGTGTCGTCGTCGGTGCCGATCTGTGCGGAGGGCAGGTAGAGGGGACCGATGTCGGTGCCGATCCAGATGTTGTGGTCGTTGTCTTCGGCGCAGCAGGTCACGCCTGCCACTTCGAGGGTGGTGCCGTCCTCGTTGACAAACGAGGTGTACTTCTTGGCGGCGTCGCCGCCCTCGCTGTCGGGGTCGGAGGAGGGTTGGTAGCAGGCCAGGGCGGGGTATGCCCAGTAGTTGTTGGTCATCCAGAACAGTCCGCGGCTGTCGCGTATGAGGGATCGCTGGAAGATGAACGACTGGTTGGAGTTGTCACAGAAGGCATTGTTGTGGTGCTGTGTCCACTTGCCGTTGTGGTAACTCATGAGCGAGGTGCTGCCGGAAAAGCCGTTGAAGAGCCACAGGCGGCCGTCGGCGTCGAACATCGTACTGTTGACATAGGTGTAGTTCTTGGGTCTGGACATGGAGCCGTTGACCGAGCAGATGGGACTGTTGTCGATATCGTAGGCCTTGGTGAGCATGCCGGAGCGGAACTCGTAGAGGCCGGTGCGGGATCCGAGGAAGAGGTGGCTGGCGTCGGTGGGGTCGACATCGAAGTCGAAACCGACGAGGTAGGCGTGGTCGAGGGAGGAAACGAACGACTCGTCGTAGGCGGTCCACTTGCTGCCGTCCCATACCTGTATGCTGGGCGAGGCGTACTGGGCGTTGTCGGCGTAGCCGCTGGTGAGGTAGAGTTGCGAGTTGATGGTCTTCAACCGTCCGCACCACTTGTACTTGGGGCCGTCGGCCTGTACTGCGGTCGACTCGTCGTAGGTGTAGGTGCCGTCTTCGAGGATGTAGACCTTGACGATGCGTCCGTCGCCGGTGGAGGCCCAGTATTCGTTGCCCTTGTCGGTGGTCTTGCCGGTGGGGTAGAGGGCGTGGATGGAGGTCGATACGGTGAAGTGCTTTTGGGGTGTGGTATGGAAGTAGGTGCCGCCGTAGCCGTAGAAGACGATCTGGTTGTCGGTGGCGCAGATGCCGGTGAAGCCCGGTTTCCAACAGAAGGTGAGGGCGCCGGTGGTGAGGTCGACGGTGTTCATGTCGTACTGGTTGAGCACGACATACTGGCCGTCGAGGTAGTAGGCGTAGGTGAAGGCCTTGTCGTTGAGTTTCCGCCACTGGGTGCGGTCGAGCAGGTTGTCGGTGGTCTTGGCGGCGTAGACGCCGGAGGCGGTGGCGGCAACGATGTCGGTGCCGTGCAGACAGGTGGCGTTGACCGATACGCCGAGGTTGTAGGTGTTGGCCACGACTGCTTTGGCCACGTCGATGTCGAGTATGCCGAAGCCCATGCTGATATAGGCGTGTGAGGCGCTCACGGAGAGGCCGTTGACGGTCTTGTCAGACGAGGTGGTCTTGGAGTAGAAGTCGGGCAGGCAGGTGATGTCGCCCTTCTCGGAGATGAAGTCGATGATGCCGTTGGTGTAGACGACCACAAGGCGGTGGGCAGACTGACACCAGGCGATGGCCTTGATGCCGGTGGCGCTGAGTCCGTTGGTCCGGTCGTAGGTCTGTACGTCGCCGTCGGTGGGGTTGTAGGAGAAGAGGTTGCCTGAGGCGAGTGCCCATACGCGTCCGCCTCCCTCGCAGAGGTAGGAGATGTCGTAGTAGGAGAGGTAGTTTTTCCAGGTGCCTACCTTGGCGGCGTGCGCGGTGGTCGGCAGGAAGGTGAGGAGCAGGACGGCTACGGCGGCGGCAGCGGCCCGCATGATGTGGCGGCGTATGTTCATAGTGTGTGCGTGGGTTGGTATGGTAGGGGTCTATGGTGTCAGCGGCTGAGGGTGCGCTGTGCGGCGAGCAGTCGGCCGAGTTTGTACATATTAAACAGAAAAAGGCTCGTATTATTGCCTTCGAGGAGGGGGCGGATAACTTTTGCCGCCATTTTTTCGACGATGGCGGTCATGTGTGTGCGGCGTATGCGGCGGGCCAGGGGCAGGAGGGTGGAGTAGCCCTGGAGTTCGTCGGCAAACTCGGCGAGGGTGAGCATGGCCTCGTCGGTCTTGTCGAGAAACTGGCGGTTGGTCTCGAAGTGGTCGAAGCCCAGGGGGTTGTCGATGTGCAGTACGCCGATGCCGCTCTGGGCGAGGGTCTTGCCCCACAGCACGTCTTCGTAGCCATAGCGGTGTATGCGCTCGTCGAAGGGGTGGGCGAGCATGACGGTGCGGGGAGTGAGAAAGTTGGAGGTATGGAAGTCGGCGTGGGGGCGGGCGTTGCGCTCGGTGGCCGAGGCGTTGGCCGTGTGTGCCTTTTCGTAGGTGTAGCGCAGGTTGTGGCGCAGGGCCTGGCGGTCGCCGCCTACGGTGTATCCGCCGTAGAGCAGGCAGGGCCTGGCGGTTGTGTCGGGCGACTGCACGAGGGGGTGGCTGACGTAGCGTGCGAGGTAGTCGTCGTGGTGCACCTCCATGTCGTTGTCGATATAGAGCAGCCACTCGCCGCGGGCTTGGCGGGCGAGAAAGTTGCGGATGGCAGATCGCCCGGTGTTGTGGCCACGCTCCAGGTAGCGGCATTGGGAGTGGGGGGCGAGGGTGCGGTTGGCGGCGAGGGCAGCGGGGTCGGTCGATCCGTCGTCGGCCACGATGATCTCGCAGACCTCCGGTCCGAGAGCGGCGGCCTGGGCTTCGAGGGCACCGACAAGAGGGGTGCAGTCGTGGTTGTAGGTGGGGATGAGGACGGAGAGGAGCAGAGGAAACGATTATTTTTTCAAGAGTTTGACAAGTTCGGCCACGGCGCGTGCGCGGTGTGAGATGCCGTTCTTGATGTCTTCGCCGAGTTGCGCGAAGGTCTGGTCGTAGCCGTCGGGTATGAAGAGGGGGTCGTAGCCGAACCCTGCGTTGCCGTGTCGCTCGGTGGCGATGCGGCCTTCGACGCTGCCCTCGACGAGCCGTACCTTGGGGATGGCGGTGCAACCACAGGGACAGACGGGCTGCTGCTCGATGAGGCAGATGACGGTGCGGAAGCGGGCGCGGCGGTCGTCCTTGTCGTGGAGTTCGCGCAGCAGACGGTCCATGTTGGCCTCGCTATCGTGGTCGGTGCCTTCGGCGTAGCGGGCGCTGTGTACGCCGGGTGCGCCGCCGAGGGCATCTACTTCGAGTCCGGTGTCGTCGGCGAAGCAGGAGAGGTGGTAGTGGGTGTAGACGTAGCGTGCCTTTTGTAGGGCGTTCTCCTCAAGGGTGTCGCCGGTCTCGGGGATATCGTCGTGGCAACCGATGTCGGAGAGGGAGAGTATCTCGAAGTCGGGGCCGAGGATGTCGCGTATCTCCTGCAGTTTGTGGGCGTTGTTTGTGGCGAATACGATTTTCATGTGTGTGGGGATGATGGGGGCGGCAGCCGCCTTGGTGGGGAAGCCGTCGCGGGTGGGCTTATGGGTTGTGTAGGAAACTGGAGGGGCTGGTCCAGTAGCGGTGTTTCTTCTTGTTGACGCGCACCTTGATGGGGTCGAAGCCTTCGCCGAAGACACCGATGACGCTCGACTGGCTGACAAAGGCGGCGGGGTCGATGGTCTTGATGAGGCGGAAGATGAGTACCGACTCGCGCTTCTTGGCCAGAAGACAGATCACCTTCATCTCGTTGCCGGTGTACCAGCCGTGGCCGTCGAGCAGGGTGAGGGTGTGGTCGGTGGTGTGGGTGATGGCGCTGGCGATCTCCTTGTACTTGCGCGAGAAGATGAGGAACTGCACGCTCTGTCGCTGCCAGTTCATCACATAGTCGAGCATGGAGCACTCCACAAACATGGTGCAGAGGCCGAAGACTACCTTTTGTAGGCGGATGTCGAGCGCGCCGAAGGTGTCGATGAAGACGCAACTGCCGATGATGCACACGTCGACCATGATGAGCACGCGGCCGAGCGACACGTTGTAGTACTTGTTGACCACGGCGGCGATGATGTCTGTTCCGCCTGTCGACCCGTTGTTAAGGAAGACGATGGCCAGCGACGTGCCGGTGATGAGACAGCCGATGATGAGCGACATGAAGTCGTTGCCCTCGCCGAGCAGTTTGTAGAACGTGCCGTCGGGCTGCAGCACGACCTCTTGGGCGAACTGCAACATGATGGTCAGGGCGAAGGTGGCGTAGATGGTCTTCATCAGGAAGCGCCAGCCGAGTATGCGGAGGGCGGCGATGATGAGGGCCACGTTGACGATGAAGAAGGTGTACTGTACGGGAAACCGGGTGGCGTAGAAGATGATGGCGCCGATACCGGTGATGCCGCCGGTCACAATCTTGTAGGGTAGCAGGAAGACGGTGAAGCCGAAGGTGTAGAGCAACAGTCCGAGGGTGATGTTGATGTAGTCCTTGACTTCGCGCAATATGGTACGCTTTGACATCATAGAATATTGATGTTTTTCAGGGTGGGTGCGCCGGGCTTCCCACCGCAACAGTGTTTTTATGGAGGGCCGGTGCGGGATGGGGCTGGGATGCCCGCTCTCCCTACCGGCCCTCCGCCGCCCTCCATGACGGAGAACGACGGGAAGGATAAAAGATGGCTTTTAAGGCGATGCCTTGTAAAGGTGTCGAGTCTGGTGACAATAAAGAAGCGCCTCGTAATGGCGGTATATTCTTTTCATATCACGCAGAAAAGGCGTGGAACGGGATTACTTGACAACGATGTTGACAATACGTCCGGGCACGATGATGACCTTGACCACGCGCTTGCCTTCGAGATACTTCTGTGAGCGTTCGTCGGAGAGTACCGACTGCTCGATGGCGGCATTGTCGGCACCGGTGGGGAACTGCGCCTGGAAGCGGGCCTTGCCGTTGAACGACACGGTGAGTTGTATCTGGCTCTCGACGAGGTACTGCTCGTCGTACTTGGGCCAGGGAGCGTCGCAGACGGTGGTGTCGTGGCCGAGGGCGTGCCACAGTTCTTCGGCCACATGAGGGGCGAAGGGAGCGATGAGCACGACGAGGGTCTCCAGCAGTGAGCGGTCGGTGCAGTGCTGCTGGGCCAGTTCGCCCACGGCGATCATGAAGGCCGAGATAGACGTGTTGTAAGAGAACTTCTCGATGTCCTCGGTGACCTTCTTGATGAGTTTGTGTACCGTCTTGAGGCTTTCGGCCGAGGGTGTGCCCTCGGTGGGCAGGAAGGCGTCGGTGCGCGGGTCGTAGTAGAGGTTCCAGAGTTTCTTGAGGAAACGGTGGCAACCGTCGATACCGTTGGTGTCCCAAGGCTTGTGGGCTTCTACCGGGCCGAGGAACATCTCGTAGAGACGGAGCGTGTCGGCACCGTAGCGCTCGACGATCATGTCGGGGTTGACCACGTTGAACATCGACTTCGACATCTTCTCTACGGCCCAGCCGCAGACGTACTTGCCGTCCTCGAGGATAAACTCGGCGTTCTCGTACTCCGGACGCCACTTGCGGAAGGCTTCGGTGTCGAGGATGTCGGCGCTGACGATGTTCACGTCGACGTGTATCGGGGTGGTGTCGTAGTCTTTCTTCAGACCGAGGCTCACAAAGACGGGGGCCTTGTCGTGGTCGTCGCTGTTGACGCGGTAGACAAAGTTGGAGCGGCCCTGTATCATACCCTGGTTGACGAGTTTGCGGAAGGGCTCTTCCTCACAACTTACGCCCGTGTCGTGGAGGAACTTGTTCCAGAAGCGCGAGTAGATGAGGTGGCCCGTGGCGTGCTCGGCGCCGCCTACGTAGAGGTCTACCGAACGCCAGTAGGCATCGGCCTCGGGGCTGACGAGGGCCTTGTCGTCGTTGGGATCCATGTAGCGCAGGTAGTAGGCCGACGATCCGGCAAAGCCGGGCATGGTGTTGAGTTCGAGGGGGAAGACGGTCTTGTCGTCGACGAGGGCCTTGTCTACGACCTGACACTTCTCGGTATCCCAGGCCCAGAGGCGTGCACGGCCGAGTGGCGGTTCGCCGGTCTCGGTGGGCTGGTACTTGTCGATCTCGGGCAGGGTGAGCGGCAGACACTCCTCGGGGAGCATCTGCGGCATGCCGTCCTTGTAGTATACGGGGAAGGGCTCGCCCCAGTAGCGCTGGCGCGAGAAGATGGCGTCGCGCAGACGGTAGTTCACCTTGACGCGGCCCATACCGTGGGCGGTGACAAACTGCTTGGTGGCGGCGATGGCCTCCTTGACGCTGAGGCCGTTGAGCGAGAAGCCGTCGAGGGTCTCGGTGCCAGCCTTGGGCGAGTTGACCACGGTGCCCTCCTTGGCGTCGAAACTCTGCTCAGACACGTCGGCACCCTCGATGAGGGGGATGACGGGCAGACCGAAGTGGCGGGCGAAGGCGTAGTCGCGTGAGTCGTGAGCCGGTACGGCCATGATGGCTCCCGTGCCGTAGCCGGCGAGCACATAGTCGGACACCCATACGGGTATCTTCTCGCCGGTGAAGGGGTTGACGGCGTAGGCACCGGTGAACACGCCGCTGACGCTACGGTCGGCGATACGCTCGCGCTCGGTGCGCTTCTTGGTGGCGGCGATGTAGGCTTCTACCTCTTCGCGGTGGTCGTCGGTGGTGACCTGAGCCACGAGTTCGCTTTCGGGGGCGAGCACCATGAAGGTGACACCGAAGATGGTGTCGGCGCGTGTGGTGAAGATGGTGAACTCGATGTCGCTGCCGTCGATGCGGAACTGCATCTCGGTGCCTTCGGAGCGGCCTATCCAGTTGCGCTGGGTCTCCTTGAGCGAGTCAGACCAGTCTACGGTGTCGAGTCCGTCGAGCAGACGCTGTGAGTAGGCCGAGGTGCGGAGACACCACTGCTGCATCTTCTTCTGTACGACGGGGTATCCGCCGCGCTCGCTGACGCCGCCCACTACCTCGTCGTTGGCCAGTACGGTGCCCAGTCCGGGACACCAGTTGACCATCGTCTCGCCGAGGTAGGCGATGCGGTAGTTCATGAGCACCTGCTGGCGCTTCTTCTCGTCGTAGGCGTTCCACTCGTCGGCGGTGAAGGAGAGTTCTTCGCTCTGTGCGGCGTCGATGCCTTCGGTGCCGTGTGCGGCGAAGTGGGCCGTGAGGTCGGCGATGGGCAGTGCCTTCTGCTGGGTGTTGTCAAAGTAGGAGGCAAACATACGGCAGAAGGCCCACTGTGTCCAGTGGTAGTACTTGGGGTCGCAGGTGCGTACCTCGCGGTCCCAGTCGAAGGAGAAGCCTATCTTGTCGAGCTGGCTGCGGTAGCGTGCGATATTGTCGTTGGTGGTCTTCTCGGGGTGCTGTCCGGTCTGTATGGCGTACTGCTCGGCGGGCAGTCCGTAGGCATCGTAGCCCATGGGGTTGAGCACGTTGTAGCCGCACAGACGCTTGTAGCGGGCGTAGATGTCGGAGGCGATGTAGCCCAGGGGGTGTCCTACGTGGAGTCCGGCTCCCGAGGGGTAGGGGAACATGTTGAGCACGTAGTATTTCTTCTTGTCGGGGTCTTCGGTGGCGTGGTAGGTCTTGTCGTCGACCCACTGTTGCTGCCAGCGTTTCTCTATTTCTCTGAAGTTGTATTCCATAAGTGTCGTGTGTTTTTTTTCAGTGTCATTGAGCGTTCGGTTGCTTCCTCGTCAGGGTGTTATTGAGCGTTTTTCTTCCCGGCGCGTATCATGCACCACAGTCCGAGGGCAATGAAGGGCAGGGAGAGTATCTGTCCCATGTCGATGGGCAGGGCGGCTTCGAAGGCTTCCTGTACCTCCTTGGTGTACTCGATGAGGAAGCGTGAGGCGAAGATGAGCGTCAGGCAGAGGCCGAAGAAGAAGCCGGTGCCGGCCAACTGCGGACGGCGGCGGTAGATGGCCAGGCCGATGAAGAGGAAGACGAGGTAGCACAGGGCCTCGTAGAGTTGTCCCGGGTGGCGGGGATAGGCATCGACGCGCTGGAAGATGAAGGCCCAGGGCACGTCGGTCACCTTGCCGATGATCTCGGAGTTCATCAGGTTGCCCAAGCGTATGCAGCAGGCGGTCACGGGAGTGGCGATGGCGATATTGTCGAGCACGCGCCACAGGGGTACGCGCGTCTTCCTGACGTAGAGTATGAGGGCGATGATGAGTCCGATGGTGCCGCCGTGCGAGGCGAGTCCCTCATAGCCGGTGAAGTGTACGCCGTCGGCGGTAAACCGTATGGGGAGCAGCATCTCCACGATGTGCTGGCCGGAGGAGAGGAAGTAGCCCGGCTCGTAGAAGAGGCAGTGGCCCAGACGTGCGCCGGCGAGGATGCCGATGAAGCAGTAGATGAAGAGCGGTTCGAAGGCTTCGTCGCTCAGTCCCTGGCGGCGGTAGAGCCGCTTGACGATGAGGTAGCCGGCGAGCAGGCCCACAAGCCAGCAGAGGGCGTACCATCTGATGTCGAGCGGACCGAGGTGCAGGGCCACGAGGTCGGGGTTCCAGAGTATGTATTGTGGCATGGCGGTAGTGTGATGGTGGGGGTACTATACGTTGAAGCGGAAGTGCATGATGTCGCCGTCTTCTACGAGGTACTCTTTGCCCTCGATGGCGAGTTTGCCGGCTTCGCGCACGGCGGCTTCCGATCCGTACTTGATGTAGTCGTCGTACTTGATGACCTCGGCGCGGATAAATCCTTTCTCGAAGTCGGTGTGTATCACGCCGGCGCACTGCGGGGCTTTCCAGCCTTTGTGGTAGGTCCAGGCCTTGACTTCCATCTCGCCTGCGGTGATGAAGGTCTGGAGATTGAGCAGGGCGTAGGCTTTCTTGATGAGGCGGTTGACACCGCTCTCCTCCAGTCCGAGTTCGTCGAGGAACATCTTCTTGTCCTCGTAGGTTTCGAGCGAGGCGATGTCTTCCTCGGTCTTGGCGGCGATGACGAGCATCTCGGCACCCTCGCTGGCGGCTATCTCGGCGATCTGTGCAGAGTAGGCGTTGCCTTCGCGGGCAGAGGTCTCATCGACGTTGCAGACGTAGAGCACGGGCTTGGCCGTGAGCAGGAAGAGGTCGTGGGCGGCACGCTGCTCCTCCTTGGTGTCGAAGGTGACGGTGCGGGCGTTGAGTCCCTTGTCGAGGGCTTCCTTGTAGGCTTCGAGCACGGCGACGGCTACCTTGGCGTCTTTGTTGCCGGTGGCGGCGATCTTCTGCTGCTTGGGCAGTTGTGCCTCGACGGTCTCCAGGTCTTTGAGCTGGAGTTCGGTGTCGATGGTCTCCTTGTCTTCTATGGGGTTGACGGCGGCACCGCCCTCACGCACGATGTTCTCGTCGTCGAAGCAGCGCAGCACGTGGATGATGGCGTCGGTCTCGCGTATGTTGCCGAGGAACTTGTTGCCCAGTCCCTCGCCCTTGCTGGCTCCCTTGACCAGTCCGGCGATGTCGACGATCTCACAAGTGGCGGGCACGATGCGGCCCGGGTGTACTATCTCGGCCAGACGGGTGAGTCGCTCGTCGGGTACGGTGATGACGCCCACATTGGGCTCTATGGTGCAGAAGGGGAAGTTGGCGGCCTGGGCCTTGGCGTTGGACAGGCAATTGAAGAGTGTGGACTTACCTACATTGGGCAGTCCCACGATTCCACATTTTAGTGACATGTCTTGTTATAAATTTGTATATACAGATGCAAAGGTACAAATAAAAGTAAAAATGTCAAGAATGTATAGGGCAGAAAAGGAAGGAGCATGGGGAAAAGGGAACCATTAGCCCTGGAAGGGCGTAACGACCGTAGCCCAGGGTGAGCCGTTTGCGCCAGCAAACGGTGTAACCCTGGGTATAAACGACAAATGCAAGGCTGGCCTGTAAGGTCAGCACAACAATCACGGCATTTTTTTTGCCCCTACATGCGTTGTGCTGACCTTACAGGCCAGCCGTCATCATAAACCGTTGAAACCCAGGGTTACAGATGTCACTGCGTTCCATCTTCACCCTGGGCTACGGTCGTTGCGCCCCTTCGGGGCTAAGGTTAGTCACGGCATTTTATGGGTGCAAAATCAACTTGCATTTTGAACACCCTACCCTACGGGACTCGCCGATTGCGATGTTTTTACCGGACACCAATATTTTATTATATTTTCCTTTATTCCTTCTCTTTCTCCCTGAAATTTCCTCCCCACTCGATATATCCCTCCACGCCGTCGCGTGTGGCTTCGTAGTAGGGGTCTTCGTCGCGCAGGGAGATGTCGTCGTAGACGAAGGGGGTGACGGCGGTGCCTTGGCCGTCGGGCATGACGAGGCCCATCTTGCCGTCCTTCTGTGCAATGACGGGCATCTGCACGAGGTCGTCGACGTAGACGTAGGCCCAGCGTAGGAAGTCGTACTCGGCGGGGATGAGCGTGTGGCCGTTGTGGTCTTTGATACCGAACTTGCCGTTCTGCTCGTACACCTCATGCCACTGCACGTACTTCTGTCGGATGCGGTTGAGGTAGTACACCATCTTACGCTTGTCGTTGACCAGGCGCAGCAGGTAGGAGAAGGTGTCGCAGTAGTTGGCCATGGCGCGCGTGAGCACAATCTTGAAGTCGAGGCCGCTGAGCACCTTGCGGTTGAGATCGATGTACTTGGCGATAGCGACTTCCTTCTCGGCAACGGTGAGGGTGGAGAGTTGTTCCTCGAAGCGGAGCATGATGCGCTTCGAACCCGACATGGCCTTGATGTAGCGGTGGATCTGGCGGGCCATCTCGTCGCAGACAAACTTGTCGATGCGCTCTTCTTCGATGCGGTCGACGTAGGTATCCTCAAAATTCTCTTGGGTGATGATTTTTTCTTCTGTGTTCATGGTGAGTCCTCCCTGATGGTTGTGGGCGTGGCCTTGGGGGCCGGCCGGTGGTAGTGAGTGGGTGTTCGCTCCAAAAGTACGCAATTTTTTGCAAGAAGGCAAAAAAATGCAGAGTATTATTTCTTTCTCTGTCCGAACATCCGGGCTATGCCCCGCATGCCGAGGAGGTCGACGGCGAGGGCTTTCCAGCGGTTGTGGCCGGTGAAGAGGAGGGGGTTGAGCCAGCGTTGGGGCAGGCGGGGCTGCTCGCCGGTGATGCGGCAGAGCGTGATCTGGATGTTGGCGGCGTGCAGCCAGTAGGTCTGCTTGTCGCGTCCGTCGGGGCGGATGTCGAGGTGGCGGATGATGTCGAGGTGGGCGTCGAGCAGGCTGCTCAGGTCGGCGGCGCAGGCACGGGCGGTGATGCCGTGAGGATTCCAGCGGTAGATGTAGGTGCCGTGGGGGGTGGTGGCGATGCGGCGGGCGCGGGCGATGGCTTGGGGTATGGTGTGGGCATCCTCGAAGGTGCGGCCCACGGGGAAGCGTAGCGTGTCGAACAGGTGGCGGCGGAAGATCTTGTTCCAGGCATAGGTGTGGGTGTAGCCACGGGCGGTGAACCACCATGCCTGGAGACTGTCGTACTCTCGGGCTTCGAGCCGCAGGGCGGTAGCGTTGTCGGGACGGCCTTCGCTGCGCACACTGTATTCTATCATGTCGTACTCGGGGTGGGCAAGGAGCATGGCCATGAGCGGGGCGTAGGTGCCGGCTTCGAGGCGGTCGTCGGAGTCGACAAAGGTGATGTATGCGCCGCGGGCAGCGGCGATGCCGTCGTTGCGGGCGGCCGACAGTCCGCCGTTGGGTCGGTGGAGGGTGCGCACCCTCGTGTCGCGGGCGGCCCATGCGTCGCAGAGGGCGGGACAGCGGTCGGGCGACCCGTCGTTGACGAGCACCACCTCAAGGTCTACCCCCTGGGCCAGGATGCTCTCCACGGCCTCGTCGAGCGTGCGCTCCACACGGTATACCGGCACGACGACGGTGAGCAGCGGGCTATGGCTGGCTGCTGCCGTAGGGCTGGGCGCAGATGATGGGTGGGTATGGACGGTGTCGGTCATAGACGGTCGTGTGGGGGTAAGGTGAGGTATTAGGGGCGGTTCGGAATACAAAGGTAGAGAAAAAATGCGCTTTTGCAAGGGTGAGGTAGGGAAAAGTGTGCGTGGGTGGGAGAGACGGGTCAAGAGACAGATGAAGAAACGGATGAATAGACAGATTTTGAGTACCCCACAATATCCCCACAAAATCCCGCAAAAAAACGCAAAATTCCCGCAGAAAAACCCCGCAGAAAAACCGCAAATTTCCCGCAAAAAAACCGCAAAAAAAACGCGGAAGCCGCTGCTTCCGCGTCTGGACATCATCTCGGTGTCCGTTTTCCAATCAAAGTCATTTATATACTATTCCTAAAGTGTTTCCTAAGTTGTCAGTGTATGGTTGCTCCTTGTGCGGGGCGCATACAGAGATTCGTGGCGACGCTCTTGGCGGTCACCGTGTGGGTGGGGTGTGCGTATGACGGATGTGGGGCGTTTTTCGGGATGGGGGTGGGGTGTGGCCGTATGGCGATGGTGTTTTGGTGGAAGGATTTTTGGTGTGAGGTTGGTTTAACTGCAAATTTAAGAAAAAAAATTGAGTGGCAAACGTTTTCCGTGAATTGTTTGATATTTTTTTGATTTTGGTGATGGTATGGTCCTCGAAGAGGGCGAACATAAGCAATAGTACCGTTTGTCTACCCATGTTCGCTCCCGTTGGGGACGTCGTTTTGTCGGTAGAGTTGTTGGCAAAAGTGTAGGGCCATCATCAGCCCCAGAGGGGCGTAACGACCGTAGCCCAGGGTGAGCCGTTTGCGTCAGCAAACGGTGTAACCCTGGGTTTAATGTACCAACG
>CAVCSC010000066.1:0-13149 GCA_963604975.1 Lachnospiraceae bacterium
GTGCCCCCTACAGGGGCTATGGATAGAGAAACTACGCAATGAATAGGGGTAAGCCACAAATACTAAAAACTTTGCAAAGATTAGATATTCAACGACTTACAATGTTATAAGTAATTTTTACCGGACACCAATAATTTTTATTTTATTGCTGAGGTGCAGATCTTGATCACCCTACCTATATGGGCAGGATATAGGGATAACTATGTTTTTTCCGTGAGAAGCAAGTTTGTTTCGATTTCTTTTTGTATCTTAGCGGTTGGATTTGGCTTTGTGCCTTCTCCAAGACATCGTTGGTAAACAAAAAGCATTCGCTATTATTTCGCGTTCAGCCAAAAGCCTCGGAAACTTCTTGGAAATAACGTAACAAGGAATAATTGTGATAAGGTGTCCGGTATGGGATGCCTTAGTCTACATGTATTATAGCAATGCATCATCGCCATAGGCGTGGTGCATTCTTATTATGTAGACTGAGGTTTCCATTCCGAGGCTGCCTCATAGCTGAACGCAATAAGAGCATCACGCCCTTTTTGCGTCTTGGCGTGATTGATAGTTGTATGCACGTATTGTATCCTATAACTAACAATCACACAGTATGGCAAACAAGAATTTGAATGCCGCTAAGGTGGCTAAGAAGGATGAATTTTACACTCAACTTTCTGATATAGAACGGGAGTTGCAGCATTATTGGCAGCACTTCCGTGGCAAGGTGGTGCTCTGTAATTGTGATGACCCTTACGAAAGCAACTTCTTCAAATATTTCGCTCTTCGCTTCAACCAGTTGGGATTGAAGAAACTGATCTGCACCTGTTATAATGGTTCGCCCGTGACAGGCAATGAACTGACGTTTCATTTCGATGAATTCGATGATGAGGAACCCAAGAAGATTGCCTACAAAGTGGAAATAACGGAAGTGAAGGACGAAAATGGTGACGGGGCCGTCGATTTGTCCGATGTGCAGTATCTCTTGCAGAACAACAAGAATGTGTTGTCGACATTGAAGACGGGCGACTTCCGCTCGCAAGAGTGCATCGAACTCCTCAAAGAAGCCGACATTGTTGTGACGAATCCTCCCTTCTCTTTGTTCCGTGAATATATCGGGCAACTGATGGAGTATGGGAAGAAGTTTTTGATAATAGGCAACATGAATTCTATCACTTGCAAAGAAGTCTTTCCATATATTCAAAATAACCGTATGTGGATAGGACCGAGTATTTCAAGTGGCGATAGAAAATTCTTTGTTCCCGATGATTATCCATTGAATGCAGCAGGGTGTGGTATTGACTCTGATGGAAAACGTTTTATTCGTGTTAAAGGAGTAAGATGGTTCACAAACTTAGACCACAATAAGCGCCATGAAGATTTGGATTTAGTTTGTCGTTATTCTGAAGACGAATATCCAACATTTGATAACTTTGATGCAATAGAAGTAGGAAAAACCTCAGATATACCTTATGATTATGTGGGCATTATGGGAGTCCCAATTACCTTTCTGGATAAATACAATCCAGAACAGTTCGAAGTATTGGGGCTGACTCAAATAGGATGCCATGATTTATGTCCTGATACGAAACGTTATAATGATTATAAGGAAATTACTCGGGCAACAGATAAGCCAACAGGTTCATCTGGAGGGAAAACTAATGAAAATGCTGTACTAAATGGAAAAGGAACCAAGAAGACCTATTATTTAGGGCCAAATGGGGAAATCGTCCATTCTGCATATAAAAGAATATTCATCCGCAACAAACACCCACAAGTCCCATGTTGAAAATCGATCAAAAGGAAGTGACCGTAAGGGAGATAACCAAGGGTTACATCAATAATGATGAGGAAGGAGTGAAAGGCTATAATGGTATTCTCGACATTCGTCCGCCTTATCAGCGTGAGTTCATTTATAATGAGGATGAGCAATGCGCTGTTATCAATACCGTCTTGCACAACTATCCCCTCAACATCATGTATTGGGTAAAGAGAAGCGACGATGCGGAATGTCCATACGAAGTGATGGACGGGCAGCAACGCACCCTGTCGCTTTGCGAATATGTGGCAGGCAAGTTCGCATACGACTTCAAGAACTTCTTCAATCAGCCCGCCGATATTCAGAAGAAGATACTCGACTATAAGTTGACCGTATATGTGTGTGAGGGCGAGGAGTCGGAGAAGTTGGAATGGTTCAAGACCATCAATATTGCCGGTAAACCATTGAATGAGCAGGAAATACGAAATGCTATCTATGCCGGGCCGTTTGTGAGTGATGCCAAGAAGCATTTCTCCAAGACCAACTGTGCCGCCTATCGCTTGGGCAAGGACCTGGTGATCGGTTCGCCTATCCGTCAGGACTTCTTCAAGAAAGCCCTGGAATGGATGGCGGACCATGAGACTCGTAATAGAAAACCCCAGACCGCTGTAGGATATATGAGCCAACACCAGCATGACGTGAACGCCATGCCCTTATGGACTTATTTCCAAGGCGTATTGCATTGGGCGACAGACACCTTCAACATGAAGAAGTTCAAGAGAATCATGAGGGGCTTAGACTGGGCGATGTTCTACGACGAGTATCACGAGAAAGCACTTGACACCGAGGCGATGGAAAAGCAAATCGTAGATTTGTTGGGCGACGATGAAATACAGAGGCCGCAAGGCATCATCCCATACGTATTGACGGGTGACGAGCATTGCCTCGACCTCCGTGCCTTCTCCGACAATATAAAACTTGCCGTGTGGGAGAGGCAGAACCACAAGTGTGCCCTTTGTGGCGAGGAATTCGACATTGATTTTATGGAAGGTGACCACATTACGCCTTGGCGTGAGGGTGGCAGAACTGTCATGGAGAATTGCCAAATGCTATGCAGAGATTGTAACAGAAGAAAAGGAGCCAAATGATAATATTTGCCTCCCTTTCTCCTGTTTTTTTATTGGTGTCTGGTAAAAATATCGCAATTGACGAGTCCCATAGGGACAACAGGTTATAGCGTAGGGGCGTAATGTTTAAAAACATGGACGTATTATACCCTTGTGTACGCCCGAGAGTGTGAACTTGCCGTCGATGTCGGTGACACCTTCACCTTGACGATGAGTTTGCGTACCTTGCCGCTACCGATGACAGGGGCGTGCGGGTCTTCGGGCCACACAATCATGAACTGGCCCGGGCGGAGTGTGGCGTACACCTGGGCACGGTCGGCGTAGAGAGCGCAGTCAGCGGCGGCATCGTAGGGCTGCTTCTCGTCGGTGCAGTCTTCTACGGGCTTCCAGCCGATGGTCTCCTCGCCTTCAAGAAGCACGTGGATGTCGATGTAGTCGCGGTGCATCTCAAGCACCTGCGCATCGGCGCTGACAAGGTCGGGGTTGACATTGTTGATAAAGAGATGGTCGCCCTCTATCTCGATGCGTCCGCACGGGGTGTGGAGCAGGTCGTGCGACTTGATGTAGTCAAACGCTTTCTTGAAGAGCGGATGGAGCGCCTCGATGCGCTCGGAGTGTTGAAGATTTGAAACAATCATAAGATATTATCGAATTGCATAGGTTTTTTTCTGTGTTTCCATCTCGTTTTTTTAGAGATGGTGGCGTTTTTTCAGGACGTTTGCCTTATTCCATATTGTCGGTCTTGGGACGTAGGGCGTGGAGTTGCACGGCGAGCGTCACGGCCACTACTGCGGCGAGTCCGGCGAAGCCCAGTCCGAGGTTGCCGTCATCGCTCCACTTGCCCAGCACGTGGGTGATGGCTGCTCCGGCAAACACGCCCACCATGTTCATGATGCCGTAGGCTGTGGCACGCTGGCGTGCACCAACAAACTGGCAGAGGATGGGCATATTGTTGGCATCAAACATACCGAAACCGATACCGAAGAGCAGGCCGGCGCAGACGATGCCTACCACGTTGTGGCCGAAGCCGAGGAGCAGGAGCGAGGGGATGGTCAGACCCAGACCGATGGCACCGGTATAGACACGGCCGCGAAGGGTGCGCTTCACCCAGCGGTCTGACAATGTTCCGCCCAGCAGTACGCCGATAAACGATGAGGCTGCGATGGTGATGGTAGCCATAGGTCCGGCTTGCGACATGGGTAGGCCGAGATTCTCGGCGAAGAGGGTCGGCATCCAGTTCTTGGTAGCCCATCCCGGGAGGCTCGGCACGGCGAAGTAGAGCAGGATGACCCAGAAGGCCACGTTGGTGAGCAGCGACCGCATGCTGGCCACAACGCCCATCGATGGGGTCTTGGCAGAGGTGTCGGTGGCGGGGGCCTCGTCGCGCTTCTTGTCTTTGAGGCATACGGCCAGCACGAAGGCGTAGGCGATGCCGATGATACCAAACCAGTGGAAGGTGGTGTGCCAAGAGTAGGCAGCAGCGAGCGTTGCGCCGAAACCGCCGATGGCCTGACCGATATAGAGTCCGGTCATGTGTATGCCGACAGCGAGCGAGCGTGAGCCGCCTGTGTGGTAATCGGCGATGAGGGCCAGTCCGGCAGGCATGTAGAGCGCCTCACTGATGCCCATGAGCGAGCGCAACCAGAATATTTGGTCAAAGGTGGTGGCCAGGCCCATGAGATAGGTCACAGAAGACCATACCAGCAGACTGCCCACGATGAGCCACTTGCGGCTCAGACGGTCGGCGATGATGCCCGACACTGGGCTCATCAGTCCGTATATCCAGAGAAAGACGGCCATGAGGCGGCCGAAATTGGTGGCCGACTGCAGTTCCTCAATGTCTATCTGCATGGCATCCTTCATGGTGCTGAGCATCTGACGGTCCATGTAGTTGAGCAGGGCGACGCCGCCCAGCAGTCCGACCACGACCCAAGGATAAATCTTGGAATTTTTCATACGATGATTGTTTAGACGTTGGTTGTAGGCGTGTTCTATGGTTTCGTGCTATGACTGCGGTGGAAATCTTCAGAATCCGCCTGAATGAAGATAGGTGATAGATGAAGGTTGGTGAGGGGTGTCATCATGTTTTTAGGGGAGAAGCGTCTTGCGCTCGCGGCGATGCCGACGATGCGGTGCCGGTCGGCGCAAGGCGCTTCGCCCATATAGAAGGCCGTCTATCGGGCGGCAAGGATCTCGTTGCAGAGCAGGTGGGAGCGTATCATCATGCGGGGCACATGGAAGGGGCCTTTGAAGATGTTGCCCTTGGCAGGCTGGGCCACGCTGCCGTCGCGGTGCAGATAGCCGTACCACTCGCCGTACTCATGGTCGGGGAAGTGGGCGTAGGTCCATTCGCTGATCATGCGGTGACGCTCAAGATACTTCTCGTCGCCGGTGAGTTTGTAGGCGTAGAGGCAGGCGATGATGGTCTCGCATTGCGGCCACCAGAACTTCATGTCCTGCGAGTAGTCTTGTTGTGGGAAACCCTTGCAGTCGCGGAAGTTGATGATGCCGCCGTACTCCTTGTCCCATCCCCAATCCCATGACCAGTCGAAGATTTGAAGGGCGAGTCGCTGCAACTCTTTGTCGCCCTTGCGCTCGGCTACGTCGAGCAGAAACCAGGAGGTCTCTATGCAGTGGCCGGGATTGATGAGTCGGCCGTTGATGGTGTCGATAAATTCGCCCTTAGGACCTACCGTCTCCAGCAGTGCCTTGTACTCGGGGTGTATGAAGTACTGGGCGAGGGCCTTGATCGACAGTTCGGTCTGCTCCTCAAGTTCGGGGTCGTCGCATACCTGGCGCAGCACGTTGGCCACGTTGATGAGAATCATGGTGATGCTGTGGCCCTGTGCCTCCATTGTGGGCAGGTATTTCGGTTCGAGCAGTCCCGGAGTGGTGAGCATGCGGCGCATATTGCGGAAAATCTGCATCGCCTTCTCTGCATAGGTCTTGTCGCCCGTGGCCTTGCTGTACTCCGCCATGGCGATGGCAGCGAAACTCTCGCTGAACACATAGCGGCGCTTGCGAAGAGGTGTGCCGTCGGCTGTGACCTCGAAGAACATGTGGCGGTCGGTGTCGAAGCAGTGGGCCTCGATGAAGTCGATGGTGCTCTTGGCTGCGTCGAGCCACTCGGCGCGCTGCTCTATATGGTTGTAGGCGTAGGCACAGATGTAGGCGAAGCGGCCCTGAAAC
This sequence comes from Lachnospiraceae bacterium, assembly GCA_963604975.1. Classification (GTDB taxonomy): domain Bacteria; phylum Bacteroidota; class Bacteroidia; order Bacteroidales; family Bacteroidaceae; genus Prevotella. The sequence goes on from CAVCSC010000066.1 coordinate 6,055, forward strand.
CATACCGACTTGGTGGTGTCCATGAGCGTGCCGTCACGGTCGACGCAAGTGTACACGCCACCATGCTCGTGGTCGACGCCGTACTGCATCCAGAAAGGCATGATGTTCTCCACGAGGTCTTCGCGGTAACATTCGCTCCAGTAGGAAAGATATTTGCTGGTGTCCATATTCTTTCTTTTTTTTGATTGTCAGGTTATGAATGAGGAATGCGGACACCTTATTAGAAGATGTTGCACTTGTTGAAGAAGTCGATGGCTTCGAGTTCCTTCTTCAGTGCTACTTCTTCCTCGTCGGTGACATTGCGGAACGGTGTGCGGTTGGGGCCGAGGTCGAGACCGATGAGTTTCATGATGCGCTTGCCGCCAACGATGTTTCCACGGTAATGGCAGATGACGTTGATCACCTCCTGAGCGTAGTTCTGCAGTTCGCGTGCCTTCTCCAGATCGCCGTTCTTCCAGGCTTCGAGTATACCGGTGAGGCAACGTCCGTTGTAGTTGGTGGTGCCGCCGATACCACCTTGTGCGCCACCCATAGCGAGGCAGGGAAGGATGGTCTCGTCCTGGCCGTGGAGCATGTCAAACTTGCCGTCGGCGTAGAGGCGACACTGGTTGTACTCGTAGAGGCTCTCGAAGGTATACTTGATGCCGGCGAAGTTGGGGATGCGTCCGTCGACGGCCTTGAGGAAGTCAACCATAGAGAGGAAAGCGCCGTTGAAGGCGGGGATATGATAGAAATAGAAGGGAAGGTCGGGAGCGCCGACGGCTATCTCCTCGCAGTATTTCACCAACTCCTCGACGCGGCCTACCTTGGGGAACGGAGGGGCCATAGCACCGATAGCCCATGCACCTATCTTCTGGGCGTGCTCAGCCAACTTGCGGCTCGACTTCACGCAGCAACTGCCGACGTGTACGAGTACCTTGAAACCTTCGGGGGCAACTTCCATCCAACGTTCGGCCAGAGCCATGCGCTCCTCTTCGGTGAGCATGTAGCCCTCGCCAGACGAACCGTTGATGAATACACCCTTGAGGCCGTTCTTGACAAGCATGTTGGCATAACGTTCTATAGGTTCGAGGTTCACCTCGCCGTTGGCGTGGAACGGGGTGAAAGGAGCATCGATGAGTCCTTTGATCTTTTCCATATGGTTTTGAGTTATTAAATAGTTTTGTTTAGATGTTGGCAAATTTATAAATTATTTTATTAACTACAAAGTTTTTGTATTCTTATTTTCAAATTATTTTCATAAATACGTCCATATTATATATACAATGTGCAAATTACGGGCAAAACAGGTAAAAATAAAGACTGAAAAGCGCGAAGTTCCTAAAAAACTGCAAAAACTTTGGCCGTACGGACGATAATGTTTATCTTTGTAAGTAGGTGTTCAGAATAGAATAACATCTGCTTACATAATATATACGAATAATTTTGAATGCCTACTTAAATACCTACTTACAGATGCAAGGCAGTTTCAAACTCACGGGCGACAGCAAGAGCGTCGCCTTGAAGAAAGATATTCTCCAGTATTTCGTGGCCAACGGCAACAGTACCATACAGGAACTGGCCAAGGATACCTCGCTCAGCGTGCCTACGGTGAGCAAGGCGGTGGCCGAACTGCTCGACCTGGGCTACGTCGACGAGTTCGGCAAGCAGGAAACGGGAGAGGGGCGTCGGCCCAACCTCTATGGTCTCAATCCCGGTTCGGGCTACTTTGTGGGCGTGGAGGTGAAGCAGCATTTTGTCAATATGGGTCTGGTCAACTTCCGAGGCGACCTCATCGAACTCGATGACAATGTGCCTTGCCGTGTGGAGAACACGATGGAGTCGGTCGACGAACTGTGTCGGCTGGTCGGTGAATTTATTGACAAGTCGGAGGCCGGACGCGACAAGATACTCAATGTCATGTTCTGCATCTCCGGCCGGGTCAACTCCGAGAGCGGATACAGTCATACGCTCTACAATTTTTCAGAGCAACCGCTGACTGCCCTGTTGAGCGAGCGCATCGGCTATCCGGTGCATGTCGACAACGATACCCGTGCTTTTGCCTATGGCGAGTATATGAAGGGAGTGGTCGACGGCGAACGTCATGTGTTGTTTGTCAACATGAGTTGGGGGCTCGGTCTGGGCATCTTGCTCGACGGCGAACTCTACAAGGGCAAGTCGGGCTTTGCCGGAGAACTGGGGCACACGCACATGTTCGACAACGACATACTCTGTCATTGCGGAAAGAAGGGTTGTCTTGAGACCGAGGCGTCGGGCAGTGCCGTGCAGCGTAAGGTGCGGCAGCGCATAGAAGCCGGAGAAACCTCGGTGCTCACGCAGCGTGAGGGCGATATCTATTCGCTCGAAAATATCCTCGATGCCGTGGCTCACGAAGATCCGCTTTGCATCGATGTTATCGAGCATGTAGGCTTGACGCTCGGTGAGAGTGTGGCCAATCTCATCAATCTCTTCAATCCCGACCTTGTGGTGATTGGCGGCATCTTCTCCCGTGCCGGCGACTTCCTGTTGCAGTCAGTGCGAGCCTCGGTGCGTAAGTACTCGCTGAGCATGGTCAACAAGGACACGCGCCTTGCCCTTTCCAAACTGCATGAGCGCGGCGGTGTCATCGGAGCCTGTCTCCTGGCGCGCAAGAGTGTGCTGGAGTGAGAGGGGGGGGAGTAGCATCAAAAACTTTGCCCCTGTACGAGGCGCATCATTCATAATGAGTTTGAAATGTGCGCCTCCTACAGGGGCAATAATATTCTTATTCCCTTTCTTTCAGGGGTTGTTCTCTTTCGTTATTTTTGGTTGAGCGTCTTGAGGGTCTTGTCAAATTCGGCCCAATGCTCCTCGGTCATGTCGTAGGGGGTGAAGATGCTGATACCGTCGGCACCGGCTTTAATGGCAGACGTTACGGCTTCATCGATTTCGGAGGGCAGAAGGCCGGAGTTTTCGGGATCGATGAGTTTGTCCTTGTTGCGCCAGTCCTTGCAGACGAAGATGCCGCTGTAGAGGGCCATGTTCTTGCCCTTGACGGCCTCGGCCTCTTCTGCGGTCACGGTGCCTACCCATGCGGCGGGCTGCATATAGAAGTCATTGTAGTTCATGGGGAACACGGCATCGAGATTCCACTTGTTCCACTGCTGGCGTACCATCCACTCGGCGTGGCTCTTCGGGCCGGGGAATACGTCGGCGCTGATCTTCTTGCCCTTGGCGTGTACGGCGTCGGAGATGCTGTTGACCAGTGAGGTGACGGCATCGCAACGGAACTGGGCCCACTCCTTGATTTTCGACGGGTCGGTGACGCGGGTGATGTCGATACCGCTCTGCTTCTTGAAGGCAGCCACGCAGTCGGGGCAGTAGCAGTAGTCGGCCTTGGCATATTCGCCGTTCATCGTCAGTCCGTATTTGTCCCACAGACCGCGGGAGAGGATGACGTCGGCGTAGCGGATGTAGTCGAGCTGCACGTAGTCGACATCGGGCAGGGAAGCGATCTCCTCAAACTTGGAGATGAGGAACTTCTTCACTTCTGGGTTGCGGGGGTCGAGCGTCGTGTAGTACGATACGTAGGCGGGCTTGTCGTAGGCCGACTCGCCGAGGCGGTTGACGGTGTACCAACTGCGGTCCTTGCCGCCCTGCACCATGGTGGGTACCCATGCGTGGTACTCCAGTCCGGCTTTGTGGGCTACGGCCGAGGCGATGCGTATCTTCTCGGTGTCCATGCCTGCATTGACGCATACGCCGGTGATGCCGTGCTTCTTCCAAGCCTTGAAATCATTTTTCAGTGTTTCGGCTGTAGTGTTCTCACCCCATCCTACCCATACGTAGACGGGTACTTTGTTGCCTTTGGCGCTTGCGCACACGGTGGTGAGCAGCAAGGCCAGCATTGTAAGTAATTTTTTCATGCGTGTGGTATTGTTTGTTTTCAGTTATTCGTTGTTCCGGCTGTTTTCATGATGAAGACCATCCCTGCCTATGGTGGAAAATCCTCAAAAATGCTTGGGAACTTTGGACGGTGCCCCTCGGAGTGGCCGTGGCAGAAAAGGCTTCTTCGCAAAGGTACGACAATTATTGTGTATAGCAAAGAAAAGGCTGTGTCAAAAATCGCTTTGACACAGCCTTTGCTATGGATTGTTTCCTTTGTCCCGTTTGTCAGCGACACGGTGTGCCGCTATGCCGCGGGGCAGGAGGGAAGGTCGGAATTAGAGGTTGGCGTTATCCTCGCCCCACTTCTCTACTGCGGGCACGATGCCGAGTTCTACGATCTCGTCGCGCATCTTGCAGAGGTGCTCATAAGACTTGGCCAGAGAAGCGAGTTCCTCGGGAGTACCGGTGGGCTCGGTGTAGTGAACACCAGTCTTGTCGATAGTGGTAGGCATAGCCATCATCACGTTCTTGAAGCCGAGCTTCTCGTCGTTGACGTAGCAACCTGCGGGCAGAGTGAAAGGCTCGCCACCCATAGCAGCCTCGATCATCTTCACAGCGTTGTAGGCAGGGCTCTGGAAAGAGCTGCGGCCGCGGAGCTTGATGATGTTCGAACCACCCTGTACGGTGTGGTGCTTAATCTCTTCCCAACGCTCAGCAGAAAGCCCCATCTCTGAGAGGGGCTTGCCGTCAACCTTCACCTGAGAAGCGAATACGGCCATCTGCTCGCCGTGGCCACCATAGGTGTGGGCACCGGTCACCTTGTCCTGCTGTACGCCGAACTCGAGGGCGAGAGCCTGCTGCAGACGGGTAGAGTCGAGGGCAGCGAGAGAAGTGAGCTGGTTGGGCTTCAAACCAGAGTGGATGAGAGCGGTGAGGGCGGTCACGTCAGCGGGGTTGAAGATGACAACCACGTGCTCTACATCGGGGCAGTACTTCTTGATGTTGTCACCAAACTCGGCAGCAATCTTGCAGTTGCCCTTGAGCAGGTCTTCGCGGGTCATGCCTTCCTTGCGGGGAGCACCGCCGGAGGAGATAATATATTTGGCACCGGTGAACGCCTCTTCGGGGTTGACAGTGTAGGTCACGTTCACGCCGGGGAATGCACACTGCTGTATCTCGTCGAATACACCGTGTACGCCCGGTTCGTAGATGTCGTAAAGACAGATGTTGGGGGTGAGGCCGAGCATCAGAGCGCTCTGTACCATGTTGGAACCGATCATGCCGCCTGCGCCGACAATCACCAGTTTCTCGTTAGTTAAAAATGCCATAATAGTTTGTTATATTAACGTTTGTGATTTTCTCTGTTCCAACCTTGCGGTTGTACATTGCAAAGTTACAAAATTTTTGGGTTATCCTATATGTTTATTTCCTCTTTAATATGTTGTATAATCTTAAATGGTGGTCTTTTCTTCCCGTTTTTTGTACCGATTCTTACATATTGTCACATGACCATTCTTCTCGCGGCATGGATTTGTACAAGGGCCTTGTACGAATGCTACAAAGGCCTTGTACGGTCGCTACAAGGCCCTTGTATCGTCGCTACAAGGCCTTTGTACTGTCCGTACAATGCCTTATAACGAAAATGATGTGGCCGCAAGTGGCTCATTGTCCGGATAAAACGTGTCTCGCAAGGCGTATCGCCGAACGGATAGAGTAGGGTAGGATGTGGATAGTTGGGCGGTTGCAGTCCACCGTCAGAAAGGGCGAGCGTGCAGGTGGTCGTGCTCTTGTTCGCAAATAAAAGTGTAGAAAAATTTGGAGGTTCGGGGATAAATTCGTATTTTCGTAACCTAAACAAAACCATTGTTGCGACATGGATATAGTGGAAAAGTTTCTTGACTATCTGCGTTTCGAACGCAACCGATCGGCAATGACCGTACAGAGTTACCGCGCCGACCTTGAAGCATTTGAGGCCTATTTCAAGAATCTTGACCTGTATCTCAGTTGGGACAACGTCGATGAGGATGTCATCCGTGGATGGATAGAGGAGATGATGGACAGAGGCAATCTTGCCTCGTCGGTCAACAGGCGCTTGAGCGCCCTCCGGTCGTTGTACAAATATGCGCTCTCGCGCAATCTGGTGCCGCGCGATCCTGCCCACAGCCTGCACGGGCCCAAATGTGGGAAACCGTTGCCGCAGTTCCTGCGCGAGGAGGAGATGAACCGGTTGTTTGATGACATGGAGTGGGGTACAGATTTTATTAATGTACGCACGCGTACATTATTATTATTACTTTACGAAACCGGACTTCGCCGGTCTGAACTGGTCGGGCTTGACGATGCCTCCGTAGATTTTGACAACCGTCAGATACGGGTGATCGGAAAACGAAACAAGGAGCGTGTTGTACCCTTCGGCGAAGAATTGGCTGCAGCGCTCCGGCGTTATGTCACGCTGCGCGACGCTAATGTCACCCGTACGGGGAAAGCATTTTTTGTAGAACCCGACGGAGGGCGCATCTCCGGTAGCCACGTCTACCGCGACGTCAAGAAAGCCCTATCGTGCGTATGCACGCTGAAAAAACGGTCGCCCCACGTCCTGCGACACTCGTTTGCCACGGCGATGCTCAACAATGGTGCAGATTTGGAAAGTGTGCAGAAACTGCTCGGGCATGAGAAACTCTCCACCACGGAGATTTACACCCATACCACATTCGAACAGTTGAAGCAAATATATAGCAATGCCCACCCAAGGGCTTAACTCTAACGAAAACAAGGAGGAAAACTATGGAAATCAAGATCCAGTCGATCAAGTTCGACGCTACTGAGACATTGCAGGCCTTCATCGAAAAGAAGGTGGCAAAATTGGAGAAAACCTACGAGGAAATTCTGACAGCGGACGTGCAACTCAAGGTTGTCAAGCCCGCTACCGCACACAATAAGGAGACCAGCCTGTCGGTTGCCGTCCCCGGAACGACACTCTTTGTCGACAAGGTTTGCGATACTTTTGAGGAAGGAGTGGACCAATGTGTGGACTCCATGAAGGTGCAACTCACCAAATTCAAGGAAAAACAACGCGAAAGATAAAAAAAAACGCCAAATGTTTTGGCGGTTTGAAAATAATGCGTACCTTTGCAACCGTTTTAGAACAGGTCCTAAATCAAACGGCTTGACGCTATACGACTGCAAAGGTATTTTTGCCTCTTTAGCTCAGTTGGCCAGAGCACGTGATTTGTAATCTCGGGGTCGTTG
>CAVCSC010000067.1:0-12645 GCA_963604975.1 Lachnospiraceae bacterium
CTTACAGGCCAGACCTTGCGTTGGTACATTAAACCCAGGGTTACACCGTTTGCTGACGCAAACGGCTCACCCTGGGCTGCGGTCGTTACGCCCTTCCAGGGCTAAGGTTAGTCGCGGCATTTTATGGACGCAAAATCAACTCGCATTTTGAACGCCCTACCTTTATAAAAAAAACGTAGAGGCACAAAACCTCTACGTTGTGTTATGCGCCCCTCATAAATACTTACAGGGGCAATGCCATATTCACGAAACGCCGTTTCTCTACGGTCGTTCCGCCCTTTGCGGTGTGTTCCGAAGAACGTCCGCCTTACTTCTTTGTCTTCTTGCTCTTGGCCGGCTTTGCGGGTGTGGCCGGTGTCTCTGTCGTGGCGGGCTTGGGTTCAGCACGCTTGACGCTCTCTACCTCGACGGTGAAGATCAGTGTGGAGTAGGGCTTGATGGGTCCGGCCTGACGCTCGCCGTAGGCCAGTTCCTGCGGGATGTAGAGTATCCACTTGCTGCCGACGGGCATCATGGTGAGGGCCTCGGTCCAACCTTTGATGACCTGGTCGGGACGGAAGGTAGTGGTCTGCGGGTTGCGCTTGTAACTGCTGTCGAACACGTTGCCATCGATGGTGGTTCCCTCGTACTTGACGGTCACCTCGTCGTCGGCCTTGGCGATGTCGCCCGTACCCTGACGCACTACCTTGTACTGCAGTCCGGAGGGCAGCACGGTGATGCTGTCTTTCTTGGCGTTGGCGGTGATCCACTCGGCGTTGCTCACCTTCCAGGCTTCCTCACGCTTCTTCTTGTCGGCCTCAGACACTTCGGTGAAGTACTTGGCGGCGGGTGTGACGGCCATCAGGGTGGTATCTCCGCTCACGGCTGCGAGAAATCCGGCAGCAAAGAGGGTGGAGTCGATCTGGTGGTCGGTACCCTCAAACTCCTTGGAGATGTTGGGCACCATGCGGCCTTCTACCATACGGGCTACCTCGGCACCGGCGATGCGGGCCATATAGCGGGAGTCCGTAGTCTTGCCGAGGGCCTCACGGAAGCCGGCGGCAAACTCGTCCATATCGGCGGCGGTGACACCAAATTGCTCTTTGAGGTAACCATCGAGTCCGCGGGTCATGGACATACCGGCAGCGTAACTGACGGAGTCGGCCTTGGTGGTGAGGGTGACGGTCTGTGCAGGGGTGGTATTGGAGCCTTTCTTGGCACCCTTCTTCGCCGGAGTGAGGGCGAAGGCTGCCCCCGACACAAGCACGAGGGCGATGATGAATAGTTTTCTCATAGTCTTTCTTTACTAATGATTCTTGGAATAATGCTCCGCCGTTGCCGTTTTAGTGATGATAAAAACTTATAGGATTTTACGGACGGAGACTGTGCACGGCACCGCGGTTTCGAAATAGGGCGGCCCCAAGGGGTCGCCCTATGTGCGGTCGCGGCGCTGTGGCCGTGTGTTTCTTACTTGATGCTGATCAGTTTGATCTTGAAGATAAGGGTAGAGAAGGGCTTGATCTGTCCGGCACCGTTCTCACCGTAAGCGAGAGAGGCGGGTACGTAGATCTGCCACTCAGAACCTACAGGCATGTGGGTGAGGGCTTCTGTCCATCCCTTGATGACCTGGTTGAGACGCATCTCAACGGGCTTCTCGCCGCGCTTGTAACTGCTGTCAAACTCGGTACCGTCGGTCAGATAACCGGTGTAGTGTACCTCTACCATTGAGGTGTCTTTGGGCATCGGGCCGGTGCCTTCCTTGATGGGCTTGTACTGTACACCTGAGGGGAGGGTCTTCACGCCAGCCTTCTTGCCGTTTTCGGCGAGCCACTTCTCCTGCTCTTTCTTGTAGGTGCCGTACTGCTCCTCCATGTTCTTGCGCTTGATCTCGGCAGCCTTGGCCTGTACGGTCTGCTGGGCCTGCTCTACGGTCATAACGCCGGGCTTGCCAGTAGTACCTGCGATGAAGCCAGCCATGAAGTTCTTCAGCGAGATGGTCTTCGTGGTGTCACCACCGAACACATCCTGATTGATGCCCTTGATCATACGGCCGGAAATCTGCTGGCCGATCTGCACGCCCATGAAATAGGCGGCCTTCTTCTTGTTGTCGCCGGCATTGACTCCGTCGTTGAGACCCTTGATGAATGAACTCATGTAGGCGGTGTCGATCTCCATCTGTGTGAGATATTCCTTCAGACCCTGGGTCTGTGCCATACCGATGGCGTAAGAGAAGGTGTCGATATCGTTTTTGAGACTCGGCTTCGGAGTAGAGTTGCCGCACGATACCAGTGCGCTGGTTGCAAGGATAGCCACTGCGGCTATTGCTGTGATCTTTTTCATGTTTTGATGTTGTATCTGTTGTTTTCTATTCTCTGATATGCTCGGGGCATTACTTCACCTCGATGAGTTCCACGTCGAACACGAGGGCGGAGAAGGGAGGAATGCTCTGTCCGGCACCACGCTCGCCATAGGCCAGGGTGTAGGGGATGAAGAAACGGTACTTGGCACCTTCCTTCATGAGTTGCAGACCTTCGGTCCATCCGGCGATAACGCCGTTGAGGGGGAACTCGGCGGGCTCGCCACGACGATAACTGCTGTCGAACACGCTACCGTCGGTCAGAGTGCCCTCGTAGTGGCACTTCACGGTGTCGGTGGCTTTGGGGCTGCGGCCGCTACCCTCGGTGATCACGGTGTACTGCAGACCAGAGGCGAGGGTGACCACGCCGTCCTTCTTGGCGTTGTCGGCGAGGAATTGCTCACCGGCTGCCTTCACTTCCTTGAAGTGCTCAGCGGCTGCCTCGCGCTGCTTGGCTTCCTGCTCGGCGAAGAAGTTGTTGACCAGTTCCTGTGCCTCTGCGTCGGTGATGCTGGGGTCGTTGCCCTGAAGCACGTCCTTGATGGCCTGTGCAAAGTCGTCGATGTTGAGTGTCTGTGCGCCCATCTGTGAGAGTTGGCGTCCGATGCCCAGTCCGAGGGCGTAGCTCACTTTGTCCATGTCTTTTATTTCTTGTTGTATGTCACCCCTCCGGGGAGGAAGGGTATGGTTAAAAGTATAGGCGTGTTTTTATAAAATCCACGCATTATTAAATTCTTCTTTTAGACGGGCTGCTCTTTGTGTCGCTTTGCAAAGGTGATTTTTAGAACCCGTCTATATTCTAAAAACGTGCAAATTTACAACTTTTATCCGACTGGCTAAACTCCTTTGTAGAAAAATCACTATTTTTGTGCAAATTTGAGGTTCGCCCAAGTGGGAAACGAACCGTCTGCAGGGGCCTTGCCGCCCCACCCTACTTTTTTGAAAAACAGAGATATGGAGAAGAAACACTTGGTATTTCTCACCGGCGCAGGCATGTCGGTGGAGAGCGGATTCAAGACATTCCGCGGGGCCGACGGACTGTGGGAGAACTATCCCGTAAGCGACGTGGCCACCCATGAGGGATGGGAGCGTGACCCGGCCCTGGTGACCAATTTTTACAATATGCTCCGGCGCAAACTCTATACGGCACAGCCCAACGGCGGACACCGCACCATCGCCGACCTGGAGCGCGACTACCATGTGACGGTCGTCACGCAGAATGTCGACGACCTGCACGAGCGGGCCGGATCGACCAATGTCATCCATCTGCACGGCGAACTGTCGGTGGTCTGCTCCAGCCGCAACCCCGACGACCCTCGCTACCAACGCCGCCTGACGGCCGACCAGCCTGAGGTAGCCGTGGGCGAGAAGGCGGGTGACGGATCGCTCCTACGCCCCTTCATCGTGTTCTTCGGCGAGTCGGTGCCCAAATTCTCCGAGGCCGCCGAAGCCGCTGCCAAGGCCGACGTGTTTGTCATCGTCGGCACATCGCTCAATGTGTATCCCGCCGCCGGACTGGTAGGCTACGTGCGCCGCGGCGTACCCGTCTACCTCATCGACCCCGAAGCCGTGGCCGTGCGGCAAGACGGTGTGTGCCATATCGCCAAGGGTGCCACGGCCGGCATGGAGGAACTCGCCGCTCTGCTGCGCGGAAAATAAATGGCAGGGGAAAGTTGCCCAACTAAAAAACTCAAAAGCCCGACTAAAAAAGCCCGACTAAAAAATGCAGTGGACTGACCAGATACGCCGTGTGAAGATTATACTCGTGGCCGCCGCCGTGACCATCGCCGTGGCCTCGCTTGTAGCCTCACACCTGCTCGTACGCGACCTCTCGGCCGAGGAACTCCACCGTATGGAGGTATGGGCCGAGGCCATGCGCGCCCTCAACAATGCCGACGAGAACACCGACATGACGCTCGTCTTGCGCGTCATCAACGGCAACTATACCATACCCGTCATCGTCACCGATGCACACGGACAGGTGCAGACCTTCCGCAACCTCAGCGTCAGTGGCGCATCCAACTACTCCGACACGCTCCGCATCGTCGCCGACAAAGCGCAACACCTACGCGCCGAGGGACGTGCCATACGCATACAACTCAGCGACACCTCGCCCGACGACTGCATCTACGTATGTCACGACGACTCCACCATGCTGCGTCGCCTGTCGTTCTACCCCTACATACAACTCGGCGTGGTGATGCTCTTTGCAGTGGTGGCCGTCTTCGCCCTGCTCACCTCCAAGCGGGCCGAACAGAACAAGGTGTGGGTGGGTCTCTCCAAGGAGACGGCCCACCAGCTCGGCACGCCCACATCGAGCCTGATGGCGTGGGTCGAGATACTCAAGGAAACGTACCCCGACGACACCCTCATCCCCGAGATGGACAAAGACGTACACCGGCTGCAACTCATCGCCGACCGTTTCTCCAAAATCGGTTCACTACCCGAACCAGTGCCCACCGATCTGGCAGAGGTAGTCGCCCACGTCGTGGAGTATATGGACCGCCGCACCTCGTCGAAGGTCATCATGGAGTGCCACATGCCCGAAGAACCCGTGACGGTGATGCTGAGTGCCTCGCTCTTTGAGTGGGTGATCGAAAACCTCTGCAAGAACGCCGTCGATGCCATGAGCGGACAGGGCCGCATCGACATCACCGTCACCGACGACGGACAGCGTGTGGCCATCGAAGTGGCCGACACGGGCAAGGGCATCCGCAAGAAAGACCTCGGCAGCGTCTTCCGCCCGGGTTTCACCACCAAGAAGCGCGGATGGGGCCTCGGCCTCTCACTGGCCAAACGCATCGTCGAGGAATACCACGGCGGCCGCATCTTCGTGAAACACTCCGAAGTGGGACGCGGCACCACGTTCCGGATAGAACTCAGAAAGGACGGGAAAAAAGGGAAACGTATCACAGCAGGAGGAGTGGGGTAATCAGGATGAGGAAAGATTGTTAGTCTTTTTGCGGGGGACGGTAAATTATTAAGTAGGTGTTCAAAATTGGCAAAAGCGTGGGAGCATCATCAGCCCCGGAGGGGCGTAACGACCGTAGCCCAGGGTGAGCCGTTTGCGCCAGCAAACGGTGTAACCCTGGGTTTAATATGATAATGTACGGTCTGGCCTGTAAGGTCAGCACCGCAAGCACACCTTCTATTTGAGTTGTGCTGACCTTACAGGCCAGCCGCCTTCCCTATCGTGAAAACCCAGGGTTACAGATGTCACTACGTTCCATCTTCACCCTGGGCTACGATCGTTACGCCCTTCCAGGGCTTTGGTTAGTTTGTTGGGTTTGCATTTTTAAGTGCAAAATCAAATCGCATTTTGAACACCCTACCTAAGGGGTTAATAATAGTCTTGCATTTTGTGTGTTTATATTCACAGAATCAGTTCAAGTTTTGAACAACCTACCCTACGGGACTTGCTAATTGCGATGTTTTTTACCAGACACCAATATCAACAAAAAAGCGTAGGGGCGACCCCTACGCTTTTATCTATCGTCCCTATGGGACTTGCTTGTTTTGCATTTTGTCATTGTCGGGGCAATGCATTCATTTCCCCGACAATGGATATTCGTCTGTCTTACTTCACTACGACCTTGGCGGTAGCGGTGTGACCGGCGGCATCGCTGGCCTTCACTACATAGATACCCTTGGTGAGTGTGCAGGCAGTGCCGGCAGACTGGGCGATCTTGTGGCCGTCGATGGTGTAGACGGTGAGGGCCGTTGCGCCCTGGGCGCTGATGGCGTTGCCGTCGACAGTGATGACAGGCTTGGCGATGGTCTCGGCGTCAGTGATGCCGGTAGCCGTATGGTCTACGGTGACGGTACATACGGCAGAGAGATCGCCGGCGGTGACGGTGACGTGAGCCACACCGTCGCTGAGCGCCTTGACGAGGATGGTAGCGGCACCGTCATGGGTGGTGGTCACCTCAACGGTGACTGCACTGCGGTTGTCGCTGGATACCTCGATGGCCGATGCGTCAACACCGTATACGGTAGCCACGATGTTCTGTGTATCGCCGTTGTCCATGAGCAGAGCGTCGTCGCTGAGCGTCAGGGCAAGGGCTACGTTCTCGAAGTAGAGCACGGGAGTAGCAGAGGTCTCCTTCCAGGGAGCCTGGGTGGTCTGACCATAGGCATAGCCGAGGGTGGTGAAGAAGTCGCTGTTGAGGGCACTTGCGGTCACGGGAGCGCCATCGACATCAGTGTCCTTAGAGGTCTCGGGAGCCGAAGTGCTATAGTTGGAGGAGAGACCGCCCTCGGTCAGAGGAGTCTCGTCGTCGCCATAATACTCGTTGGCGATGGTCCAGCCTACGATGGCGTGTACGGTGGCGTCGGTAGCGTCAGCGTTGACAGTGCCGGTAGACACACAGCCGGTGATGGCCTCAGACTGCTCGGTAGACCAGTCGCTGCTGAGGTTGCCCACGATGCCGCCGGCGGAAAGTCCGTTCCAGCTGGCTTCGGTAGCGTTGACCGTACCGTCGAAGAGACACTTCGTGATGGGGCCGCGCATACTCTCGCCGGCAATACCGCCGATGGTGTTCTCGGCTGTGAGGATACCGCCTGCGTGACAGTCGGAGATGCTGTCGTTGGACGATACCGAACCGACAATGCCGCCCACGGCAGAAGCGCCGGTCAGGTCGGCGTCAGAGGCACAGGCCTTGACGATGGTAGAGGTAGCGGTCTTGCCGACAATACCGCCCACGCGGTTGGCAGAGGGAGCGTTGACCACGCCGTGGAAGGAGCAGTCGCTGACCATAGAGTAGAGTGAGGCTGCACCGAGGATACCGCCGAAGGTGACGTCGTTGTCGCCGCCCTCTACGTTGGCACCGAAGACGTGGATGCCGCTGATGGAGTCTTGTACGGCCTCACCGGCTACGATACCAGCAAACTGGTTGTCGGAGGTGAAGGATATGGTCGGGTCTACAAAGACGATGTCCTTGACCGATGCGTTCTCGTCGAGCGAACCGAAGAGGCCGGCGTGAGAGTCGGTCGAGGCGATGCTGAGGTTGGCGATATGGTGGCCGTCACCGTCGAGCGAACCGCTGAAAGTGGTCACCGGTGTCCAGTCGTAGTTGTAGGTGTTCATGTCGATGTCGGCCACCATACGGTAGGCAGCCGAAGGCTCGGTAGCCATGTACTTCATGTCGCCCACAGTAGAGATGAGGTAGGGATTGCTCTTGCTACCGTCGCCGCCCTGTGCAAACTTGACGAGGGGCAGGGCGTAGAAGTTGAGGTCGTACTGCTGAGTGTCGTCAGAGTAGTAGGCCACAAAGAGTTGGTTCTTGCTGTCGTCCATGCTCACTACCGATGCCGTGCGGAAGGCCTTCTCGTCGTCGCCGCGGAAGGAGCGCATGATGGTACCGTCCTCCTTGGCAATCTCAAGCACGTTGTCGATGACGTTGGAACCATCGGTGCGGCGCTTCTTGGCGATGTAGATGTACTCCATCTCGTCGTCGGTGTCGAAGAGGTAGGGATTGAGCGAGGTGCTGTTGATGAGCGGAGTGAAGTACTCGCCCTGCTGTCCGAGGTTGATGTTGACAAAGTGGTCGAACGTCAGGTCGGGATTGTACCAGCCCAGACGGGCGATGACGTTGTCCTCGTCGTCAGATGTGGCGTTGCGCATGCTCACCACATACTGGTAGCCCTCGTCGTTCTTGTCAGAGGGATAGCGGTCGATGGCGGTGGTGATGCCCTCGCCGTCGATCTCGGCCGGGAAGAGGGCCTTGTTCTCGCAAGAAGGCACGTCGACCATCTGTATCTGCTGTCCGTCGCCTACGGCCTGGAGGAAGGCCATCTGCTGGCTCTTGCCCTTGATGTCGTTGAGGTAGAACCACTCGTTCTCGGTGGCGTTCTGGCAGACGGTCTTGATCTTGTTGCCCTCGTGGTCGTACACCTCAAAGTCGTAGGTGTTGTCGTCTGACGAGGTATGGTAGTCTACCCAGGTGACCACATAACTGAAGTTGTCGCTGTCGCCGAAGTAGCCCTTGCTCAAGTCGTAGTCGCTCATACGGCCGAAGGCGGCCATACGGTAGGATGCGTCACCGGCAGCCTCAGCCACGGGTATCGACACAGAGTCAACCAGAGCGAAGCGGCGGTTGTAGGTCTTGAGGATGAAGTGGTTGTTGGGTGTGACGATGATGTCCTGCGTGTAGTCCTCGGGCATCGTGCAGTAGGCAGTGTCGTACTGGGCGATGACGTAGTAGGGTTGGTCGTCGGAGACAAAGCAGCTGATGTAGGCACCGTCCATGTAGTTGATGTTGTCATAGTCGATGGTCATCGTGTTCTCCACATAAGGCTCGTCTTTGCCCCAGGTGGGAGGTGCGATGAAGTCGATGGAGACATACTCCTTGTCGTCGATGGTCTTGAGGGTCGGCACAATCAGACGCTGGTAGGTGTTCCAGCCCTTGGAGGCATCGAAGAACATGCCCGAGCCTTCGCACTCATAGGCCACACCGCTGCCGTCGATATGGTAGGCGCGGGTGAGGTAGAGACCCTGATAGTTGTTGGAGGCGTTGCCCACGGCGTGTATCGACACCATAGCCTCAGAGGAGGAGTCGTCCTTGTCGAACATCTTCTTGGTCACGGCGCCGTACAGTTCGATACTGTTGACGGTGAGCGTGTCGGGGATGTCGACCGTGAACTGGCCGGCCTGCTTGTTGCTGCTGTCAAAGAGGGTGATGGTCGAACCGGTGTAGTAGTAGCCCGAGGTCTCAAACTCCTGGGTGTAGTACCACTGCGAACCGTCCGGGCCTACCACCCAGCCGAAACCGGGAGCCGAAGCCGTACCCACTGGATCGTCGTTGACGGCACGCGGAGCCACAGACGCACTGCCCAGACCCATCTCGCGGAAACGCAATTCCGACGATTTCTGCGTACGCATGCCCGGAAGGGACACGCTCCACTGAGAAGTACGGTGACCGGCCATCTTCTGCGGCGTGGCCGCAGATACGCCGACGTTGCCTGCACACACCATGGCGAGCGCAAGACAAAGCGTAGAAATCTTCTTCATAAAGTCAATCTTTTTAGTACTTAAAATATAATACGATAATTGTGAGAATAATCTATGAGGATGTCGAGGGATTGTCACGCTTGACGTATATTTATACTATTTAGTTTCAACAAGATACCTATTTTTTACTTTTCTTGTGCAAAGTTACGTTTTTATCTGCTTTTTGGGGGTATATGGCGTGGCGGTTAACTTTTTTTTGCGCAATCTTCCGCCGCTCCACTTTTTCTCCACAAAAACACTGCGTCTATCCCCATATTCGGCGGAAAATGCCTAACTTTGTAAAAGCGTGTCCGAAAAGACACACCGCTTTTGACCCGAAGACCCGGAAAAACAACATCCATTACCCAATGAACAACAAACGACTATTCATGGCAGCCCTCCTCGCCCTCACCATGGGCGCGGCTGCCCAGGCCCAGGACGACAGTTTTGACCTCAGTTCGCAGCGCGGCGAGAAACAGGACGTCAACATGGTGCCCGGCCACAAGGTAGACCACCAAGGCATCATCGTCAACCCCACCCCACACGCCCTCAACGTAGACCGCGGCAACAGGCTCGACCTCTCCGCCGGCGTCACCCTCTATGACAAGCAGGGCAAGTTTGCCGACGACATCGCCTTCCTCCGCCAAGCCAAGAAGGGCGTGCGCCTCACCGTAGACTACGGCGAGCGACAGGCACGCAAGGCCGGACTCACCCGCATGGTGTCGGGTGCCTACCTGCTCACCGTGGGCAAGAAGGGCATCGACATCGTAGGCTACGACGAGCGCGGTGCCTTCTACGGACTGCAGACCCTGCGGCAGATCCTGACTTCGCCCGTATCGGCCGACGGACTGCCCTACCTCACCTGCAACGACTACCCCGACCTGCCCGACCGCGGCGTGGTGGAGGGTTTCTACGGCAACCCGTGGTCGCACGAGGTACGCCTCTCGCTCATCGACTACTACGGACGCAACAAACTCAACTGCTACGTCTACGGACCCAAGGACGATCCCTACCACAGTTCACCCAACTGGCGTCTGCCCTACCCCGACAACGAGGCCCGCAACATCGCCGAACTGGTAGAGGCCTGCCGCCGCGCCCGTGTCGACTTCGTGTGGGCCATACACCCGGGCAAGGACATCAAGTGGAACGAGGAAGACTACCACAACCTCGTACACAAGTTTGACCTCATGTACGACCTCGGCGTGCGCGCCTTCGCCATACACTTCGACGACATCGACGGTGAGGGCACCAATCCTGTACGTCAGGTAGAACTGGTCAACCGCCTCACCCGCGAGTTTGTCAAGGCCAAAGGCGACGTGGCCCCGCTCATCGTCTGCCCCACCGACTACTCACAACTGTGGGCTAAGCCCGGACCCGACGGACCGCTCGCCATCTACGGCAATCAGATGGACAAGGATGTGCGCGTGTTCTGGACCGGCGAGGTGGTCTGCTCCGACCTTACCCCCCAGACGCTCGACTTCGTCGACCAGCGCATCAAGCGTCCCGCCCTCTACTGGTGGAACTTCCCCGTGACCGACTATGCCCGCCATATCGTCATGCAGGGCCCGGCCTACGGACTCGACACCTCGCTCACCGACAAGCAGACCTGCGGCGTGCTGTCCAACCCGATGGAGCACGGCGAAGCCTCCAAACTCGCCCTCTACGGCACGGCAGACTATTGCTGGAACGTGGGCGTATACAATCCTATCGACAACTGGGAGCGTGCCATCGAAGACCTCACCCCCGAGGCACGCGATGCCTACCGCACCTTCGCCATCCACTCCACCGACACCGAGACCGGCTACCGCCGCGCCGAGTCGTGGGAGACCGAGACCTTCCGCCTCGACCACTACACACAGGCACAGTATGACGCCCTCGCTGCCGAACTGGAGCGGGTAGAGCGCGTACCCGCCGAGATGAAGGCCAAGTGTCAGAACCATCTGCTCATGGCCGAACTGTCGCCGTGGCTTGAGGAGTTTGGCCATTTGGGTACACGCGCCCTCTGTGCCCTCCGCCTGATGCAGACCTACAAGTCGGGCGACGACCAGGAATTCTGGAGCGGCTACGTAGCCAACCTCATGTCGAAGGAAGAACGCGCGAAGTACGAGGCCCACAAGTCGGGTACGATGAAATTGCAGCCCTTCTACGAGAACGCGATGGACGACATGGCCTCCGGCTTCTTCCGCCGTCTCACGGGCGAGGTGCCCGCCTTCTACCACGGCGTAGGCTCCTATCCCACCCTACGCACCACGCAGAACAAACTCATGTTCGACAACGACACCACCACCTACTATACCTCAGGTACCAGCCAGTCTACCGGCGACTGGATAGGAGCCGACCTGGGCTGCGTGCGCCCCGTACGCGAAGTGCGCATACTCCAGGGCCGCAACTCTGTCGACGATGTAGACTACTTCGACCACGCCATCCTCGAATATTCTGCCGACGGCAAGACCTGGACCGCCCTCACCGGCGAACTCTGGCGACAGTATGTCGTGACGTGGAAGGGAGAGCCTGTCGACGCCCGCTACCTGCGTCTGCGCAAACTTGAGTCGGAGAAGAAGAACTGGGCCTCCGTGCGGTCGTTTGAGGTGAACCCGGCCGATGCCTCCACCCTCGGCTTCACCATCGAGAGCAGCGACGAGGCTGCCGCCCTGCGTGCCTTCGACAAGAACCCCTGCACAGCCTTCGCCCTCGACGGTCATGTGGCCTTCGGTGTACCTGAAGGCAAGACCTGCTACACCTTCCTGCTCGCCCTGACCGACGGCCAGCCGCTGCACGTCACCCAGTACGACAAGCGCGGCAAGACCATCGCCACCACCGACATCACTACCCCCTTCTTCCAACTGCCCGTCGACAAGCGCACCACACGCATCGCCCTCGACGGCAAGGCAGAAGTGTTTGAGGTGATGGGAGAATAGGCAAAAGAGCGGCATCCCACACAAATGGCCAGCCGCACGTTGCAGACAACAAGTCCCCGTAGAGACAACAAAAAAGCGTAGAGGCTCTTGCTCCTACGCTTTTTTGTTGAAATGAACGCCCTACCTTGCTGGTCTATTCCACTCTTTTCCAGTCGAGCAGGCCCTTGCCGTTCTCATCGAGTTCGATGGCCAGGCCGATGACTTGGCGCTCATCGGCCTTGAACGGTTCCATGTACTGGCGGTCTATGATCTGCTGCGAGGCGGCTTCCTTGCCACCGTTATTGCGCAGTTTGAGTTCGATGACATAGATGTAGCGGGTGGTCTGCACTACCATGTCGATTCTTCCAGTAGCCATCATGCGCTCCACCTCGACCTTCAGGCCGATGGCGTTGAAGACGGTGCTG
>CAVCSC010000068.1:0-12443 GCA_963604975.1 Lachnospiraceae bacterium
GGGTTACAGATGTCACTACGTTCCATCTTCACCCTGGGCTACGGTCGTTACGCCCCTCCGGGGCTTATGATGGTCTTGCGTTTTTGGTCTGTTTTGAACACCCTACCCTCCGGGGCTGATGATGGTCCCGCACTTATGTCGTTCATATACACTATATGTAAAAATGCAACAATTATTTCCTCCCTTTCCGTTTTCCGATTGTACGGAAAATGTGTACCTTTGCACCAAACCGATATTAGAAAAAACACGAAAATGAAATTATTCTTAAAGCCGCTGATAATCAGTGTATTATGTTTATCGTTCGGGGGGGTAAATGCCTCCGCTCAGTCTGCCTTTCTCGATGACATCACCCGTGCGGGCTTTGACACACTTACTGTCAACGACCTCAGCACCAGTGCAAAGGTGAAAATCAAGACCAAACCTACGCTTGCCTACGTCAATGTCACTGGCGTCGACCGTTTCCCTACACGAAAGACCTCCAACTACCATGCCTTTGTGGAAGTGTACGACGGCAATGGCAACTACTTCAAAAAGCGTATTCTTCTCAATGCGCAAGGCAACTCGTCACTCAACCTGGTCAAAAAGAATTTCGCTCTCGACTTCTTCGAGGACGACGGGGAGACCGAGACCGACATCACCATCGGTGACTGGGTGAAGCAGGACGCCTTTCATCTCAAAGCCTACTACCTCGACGTGATACGCGGCACCGGAGCCATAGGTTACCAGTTGTACGACCGCATCGTCACCGGCCATCCTACCTTTCTGGAGCGTGCTGGCAAGAAGCAGGAGAAGGAACGCTGCTATCCCGACGGTTTTCCCTGCCTGCTCTATCTCAACGGCGACTTCTACGGCATCTACGCATGGCAACTGAAGAAGCACCGCAAAAACTACGGCATGGACAAGAAGGCTGCCACCGAGATACATATCGACGGAACGCTCGGCAACTTCTGGAATGGCAAGGTAGACTGGACACAGTTTGAGGTGCGCAACCCCAAAAATCTCTATGCCAGCGATGGCACCGTCTATGACGGCGACAACCCCAAGGCCCTCATCTGCCCGACCGACTCTGCCTATATGGCCGAAGGCACCGACGAGCAGTCTATGGAGCGTACCGTCGCTGTACGTCAGACACTGTTGAAGGCCAGCGGATACCAGGCCATGCTCGACTCCATCACCGACGCGGCCGAACAGAAAGCCGCCTTCGATGCCTGTTTCGACAAGACCAGTCTTATCGACTACTACATACTCTCGCTACTGACCGCCAACTACGACGGGTTTGACAAAAACTACCAGTGGCTCACCTACGACGGCACGAAATGGTTTGTCGCTCCCTATGACCTCGACGGCACTTTTGGTATGTTCTGGAAGGGCTATTTTGCTTTCCCGGCCGAGTGGACCCCCGTCGGTTTCGACCATCGCATGGAGCGGTATGCTGAGATCTTCCCGTTCTCCTACATGCGCAAGTACTATTGGGACGAACTCAAGGAGCGCTATTGCACGCTGCGCAAGGAAGGGCTGGTCAGCGCCGATGTCGTTGGTGGCCTCTTCACTGCATGGTACAATCAGGTAGGTGAGGACAACTACCAACGTGAATGGGAGAAATGGCCCGACACCCCCTGCATACAGGATACCGTCACCAGTGCCTACTGGACTACCGTCGACGACTGGACCAACCTCTCCGTCATACCGGAATACAACGACACCGTGCTCTACCATGCCGGCGACCAGTGCCTGTACAACTACCGCAAATGGATCTGCACGGCCGATGTGCAGGGCGAATGTCCGTGGCCGGCACCCGGCTACCACGACAGTCTCGGCCGCTTCACCTCCTGGATGGCCCGACGCATCGTCCTCGAAGACGACTACCTTGGCTACGACGAGAAGACCGCCATCCTCAGTCCCACCGACGACCGCCAGTCCAGCATGCCCGTAGGTATCTATACCGTCACCGGACAAAAGACCGACCGCATGATGCGCGGACTCAATATCGTCGTGTCTGCTGACGGGCATACACGCAAGGTATGGTGTAAGTAACTTTTCAGACCTTTTAATTTTTCACAAATAAAACGACAATAGAGACAATAGAGACAATTTTAGGTTACATGAACGAAAACTGTTGTCTCTATTGTCTCTATTGTCGTTTTTAAGGCTCCATAAATACTTGCGTAGGACTTTGCCTTTCAGTTTTCGTTCCGGTGACCATTGGTTCAACTCGCTCGTTTCTAAATCCGAAAATTGAGGTCTTTATCAGTATACACGCAAGAAAAAAGGCGCAGGGAAGAGTTCCTGCGCCTTTTATTGTGCGTGTGCCCGTGTTCGGGCTTTTCTGCTGTTTTTCTTTTTCTGTTTTTTTACTTCACGGTCGCACTGACCTTTGGTGATCCAGCGGCTGTAGTGCCGTCGGTACCGAAGAGGGGAGAGTACTTGCCGGCGGGGAGGTCGCTCAGTACGTATTCCGAGCATTCGCGTCCGGCCTCGATCTTGTCGGTAGAGGCCGTGTTGATGGCCGTGTCGATGAGATTGGAGAGGAAACCCGAGACACCCTTCTTGCCGTTGTCTACGCTGAGGTCGAGTTTGATGTCGCCCTCGCGGGTGTAGAGCGTCTTGCCGGTCTTGGTGGAGCGGAGGATGTACTCTACGTTGGCGCGGATGGAACCCATGAGGTTGTTGCGCTTCCAACTCTTGATGATGGTGAACATCACGGCATCGGCTCCGATAGCGTCGTTGAAGGCCTGAAGACTGCCCTCAAGGAAGAGTTCGGCATCGTAGGCACTTTCCTGCTGGAAGACCTCCATGGTGAGGTAGGGCGAGAACACGTAGTAGCCTTTTTCGCAGAGCGGGCGGTAGAGCGTGGTGTAGAAGTAGTCCTTGGCCTCGGCGTGGGTGGTGCGGTTGATGGGGGGCATGACGGCGATGGTGATGGGTTTCTCTTCGTACATGCCGGGATACTGTTGGGCTTTGGTGACGGCCGGATCGCTCTTGGCGGCGGCGGTGATGGTGGCGGCTGCGACGAGCAGCACGGTTATGAGGGTTCTAAGCGTTTTCATCATTTGAGTTGTTTGAGGATTCTTGAAATGTAAACTTCCGATTCAGGGTAGAGGGCGATCTCCTTGTTGAGGTATTCGATGCCCTTGTCGCGGTCGCCGCCCTGATAGAGCAGGTAGCCGTACTCGGCGTAGAGGCCCGGAGGCACTGTGCCGCGTGTAGCGGTCTGGTTGGCGATGAGGCGGCCGTACTCCTCAAGGAGTTTGGTACGCTGCTGGTCGGTGTTCTTTTTCTTGTACTGGTAGGTGACGTCCTCGTAGTTGCCCCAGGAGTAGAGGGGCTTGACGGTCTCTGCCGTGGTGCCGCAGGAGGCGAGTGCCGTGATGGCTGCAGCAGCAATGATGATGTGCTTGAAAGGCTTGATGTGCTTCATTTTGTTCGTGTTTTTTTGTTGTTGTCAGCGATAGGGGATTAGGGGAGAGTGATCTGCTTGGTCTCCTGGGTGGAGAGGAAGAGTTTCTTCTGGTAGAGCGTCTTTCCGCCGGAGGTGACGGTGAGCGTGCGGGCTCCGGTGGCGACGGCGTACTGTGTGCCGAAGCGTGCAGCCTTCTTCTGTTTGACGACCTTGGCGGTGAAGGGGGTGGTGCCGTCGATGGTCACTGTGACTTCTTTGCCGGCGTACTCTCCGCCGCTGATGAAGAGAAGGAATGCGGTGTCTTCTTTGCCGCTCTGCTGGGCGACGGGGGCGTTGACGCGGCAGGAGGCCAGCGTCAGTATGAGGGCCATGAGGGCCAATAGGGTCTTTTTCATTTTATTGCTTCAATTATATAGTTGGACATATTCTGGTCGTTGATGTTCTCGGTGCTGTTGAGTTGCACGAAGGCGTATTCGGTCTCGGGAGTGTCGCCGCCGGTGGAAATGACGGTGGCCTGGCCTACTGACTTGCCGGGCAGGGTGACGAGGACGCCGGTCTGCGGGTTTTTCACCTTCTTGCCTTGGGTCATGACGGTGAAGGTCATGCCGGGCTTCACACCCTGGCTTTCGCCTCCGGCGATGAGTACGCCGTCGTTGTCGGCTGAGAGGAAGTAGGTCTTCCAGGGGCTGTCGGTACACTTGTTGATGATGTTCTCTACGAGTTGTCCGATGGCTTCGGAGATGGCCTTGTCGCCGAGGGTGGCGTCGTAACTGGCCTGTCCGCCTACACCGAGGGTGGTCTTGGTGGTGAGTTCGGCCGATCCCTTGGCCTCGTCAGAGTAGACGATGAGTCCGGTCGATACGTCTACCAGACGCACGGCTACGGCTGCCTCTACGGTCTGTGTCTTCTGTGAGGAGAAGACACCGTTCTTGCCGGTGTTCTTGCGGCCGAACTCGGTGATGGATCCGAGTATCATGTAGTCGGCACCGATGACAGAGGCAGACTTCTGTCCGTTTTGGCACTCGGCCAGGACGGTGCTGAGGTCGTTGCGCTCAAGGAGGAGGAACTTGCCTGAGGCGGCGAGTTTCGACGAGAGGATGTCGAGGGCCTGCTTGCCCATCGGGTCGTTCTCCTTGTCGTAGAAGAGTCCCTTGCCGTACTGTGTCTCGTTGGTGAAGCGGCCGATGGCCACCTTGCGGCGGAGCGTCATGCCGTCGTCGGGCGTCTGCGTGGTAGTGGGAGTTTCCACGATCTGAGTCTTGCGCTGGGCCATGGCCGGGGTAGTCATCATTGTGGCCAGGAGGAGAAGGCCTGCTGCCTTGAAAATGTTGTTGATTGCTGTCGTCTTCATATTCGTATTCGTTTTTTTGTGGGGTTGATGTAAAAGATATATTGTTGCTTCATGTTGTCACCGGGTGGTTGCCATCGGATGACGGGTGCAAAGTTATGCCGCAGCAGTGTATACACCAAATTTTTTCGTAACATTTTTTCATAAAACCCAAAAATAAAACCCCGAAAACTAAGGGAATTCCGCGAGTTTTCGGCGTTTTTCGGCCAAAATTTATTAATATTAAGTTAATGTATGTTTTATATATGCCTTATTGGGGTCGTTTGGGGGCAAGTGTGCGCACACACCGCATAGCATATATGCCCCGCGCCGTATGCAGGGTATACAAAAAAAGAAAGGACAGGCTTCACAGCCGGTCCTTCTTTTTTTTATACAATAACATTATGAATTTTAAATAGTGGCTACTTTACGTCTTTTGTGTGGTTTTGCTTACGTATGGGAAAAATATCATTTTCGGGGTGCGCATGCGTATATGCGTATTTGTTTTGTGGCGGGCTCTTCTTGGAGCCCGCCTAATATATATAAGAAGATCAAAGGCTGGGCTTGATGGCTTCTACCCAGGCATCGATGCGCTCTTCGGTCTTGTCGCTCTCGTTGATGTCGTCGAGGGCGAGACCCACGAACTTGCCGTCTACCACGGCTTCAGAGTCGTCGTAGTTGTAGTCGGAAGCGTCGACAGCGCCGACGAATGTGGCACCCTTGTCCTGGAGGGCATTGTAGATCTCGCCCATGCCGCCGCAGAAGGTGTCGCAGTATGACTCGCAGTCGCCGCAGCCAAAGAGGGCGATGGTCTTGCCAGAGAGGTCGGCGTCCTTGAGCAGGTCGAGAGCGTCGTACCAGTCGTCCTGTACTTCGCCTGCGCCCCATGTAGAGGTGCCGAGGATGAGGTTTTCGGCCTCGCCCACCATGTCGGCGGTGATGTCGGCCACGTTGACAGCCTCCACGCCGAGTTTGCCGGCGATGGTCTTGGCGATGGTTTCGCAGGTTCCGGTAGAGGAACCGTATGCTAACAGAGTCTTCTTCATAGTTGTATGTCTCTTGGTATATGGATGTTTGTTGAAACGTTGTCTGCGGTGTGCGGCGGGAAAGGTGTCGCATGGAGGGGCGGCACTCCTGTCGTTTTCACGGTTGCAAAGGTAGGGTATATCGCAAAGGTCCGCAATACCTAAAAGTTAGGATTTTCCCCGCACGGGTGTCCGTAGACTTGATATAAGTCAATATATGTGGCTTTTCTGTGAAAAAAATGTGACATTTGCTTGTGTGTCCGCACACAAACCTCTAACTTTGCAGCGTGTTCGAGAGAATACAATGTTTTTTCATTAGGTTAGTAGTTTGATAGATTTTAAGGTAAAGATTATGTTATTTGATTTTGAAACAAACGTAATGTTGGTAGGTGTCACATTGGTGACCATTCTCAGTATTATTGCTTTGGTGAATACCAACATTCAATAACATTATTCTTTGGGAGGCCGGTGCGAGCGATTCGTGTCGTCCTTTTTTTTTGTCCCTGTTTGAACCCTGTTTGGGTCGACCTCCAGACAATTCCCAGTCCTTTCCCGGACATTTTGACCCCGTCATTACTAAAAAGTGGGAAAAACCTGCTCTCCATACGAAAGATTAGGCTAATTTTGCAATTCAGTGCGGCATTCCGCACTGCTGACACCCCCGGTATCGCCGGGAAGAAGTGTGTCATGGATATGGACACCCCTCCTGAAAAGAAACGAGAAAGACAACGACAATGAGCATAACAAGCATAGCCGCGAAGTTTTTCCTTCCCCGGCAGCGTGCCCTTGAGCGGCACCTCAACGGAGGCGAAGAACTGCAGCGCCAGGTGCTGCGTCACCTGCTCGGCCGCGCCGCCGGCACAGAGTACGGCCGCACCCACGCCTTCACCGCCATATCGTCGTACGACGACTTCGTGCGCCAGGTGCCCGTCAACACCTACGAGGAACTCAAGGACGACATCGACCGCATGCGCCACGGCGAGACCAACGTGCTTTGGCCGGGCCAGGTGAAGTGGTACGCCAAGTCGTCGGGCACCACCAACGACAAGAGCAAGTACATCCCCGTATCCTCAGAAGGACTCCACCGCATACACTACCGGGGCGGGGCCGACACCGTCGCCCTGTACCTGCGCAACAATCCCCACAGCCGTATGTTCGACGGCAAGGGACTCATCCTCGGCGGCAGCCACTCGCAGAACTACGACTTCTCGGGCAGTCTCGTGGGCGACTTGAGCGCCATACTCATCGAGAACATCAACCCGGTGGTCAACCTCGTGCGCGTGCCTTGCAAGCAGACCGCCCTGCTCTCCGACTTTGAAGTGAAGCGCGACCGTATCGCCCGCGAGACCCTCAAAGCCAACGTGACCAATATCTCCGGCGTACCCTCGTGGATGATGAGCGTGCTCGTGCGTGTACTCGAACTCTCGGGCAAGGAGCACATCGAGGAGGTATGGCCCAATCTTGAAGTCTTCTTCCACGGCGGCATCGCCTTCACGCCCTACCGGTCTCAGTACGAACGGCTCATCACCTCCAACCGCATGCACTACATGGAGACCTACAACGCCTCCGAAGGATTCTTCGGACTGCAGAGCGACCCCGCCGACCCTGCCATGCTCCTCATGCTCGACTACGACGTGTTCTACGAATTTCTTCCCATGGACGAGTATGGCAGCGACCACCCCAATATCGTGCCGCTCTGGGGCGTAGAGACCGGACGCAACTACGCCATCATCATTTCTACCTCCTGCGGACTGTGGCGATACATGATCGGCGATACCGTCATGTTCACCTCACGCAACCCCTACAAGTTTGTCATCACCGGACGTACCAAGTACTTCATCAATGCCTTCGGCGAAGAACTCATACAAGACAACGCCGAGAAAGGTCTCGCACGCGCCTGTGCCGAGACCGGAGCAGAAGTGCGTGAGTACACCGCCGCCCCTGTCTTCATGGACAGCCACGCCAAGTGTCGCCACCAGTGGGTCATCGAGTTCACCCGCGAACCCGAAGACCTCGATGCCTTCGCCGCTGCCCTCGACCGCGCCCTGCAGAACCTCAACTCCGACTATGAAGCCAAGCGCTATCATGACATTACCCTCCAGCACCTGGAGGTGGTCAAGGCACGCACCGGACTCTTCGACGACTGGCTCCGCTCGCACGGCAAACTCGGCGGACAGCACAAGGTGCCCCGCCTGTCAAACAGCCGCCGCACCATCGACGAGATACTCCGGCTCAACCAGTCTGCTCCCACCGACCATCCAACAGCACAAGCACAACCGTAGGCCCATGCCCACACTCTCCAACCCATACCAGCGCAACCCGATGCGCCTTCTCCTGCTGCTCGTGGCCACGGTCACGGCCGCCCTCCTCGTCTCGTGTGCCCGTATGGGGCAGCCCGACGGCGGATGGTACGACGAGACCCCGCCGCGCGTCATTGGCGCCTCGCCTGCCGAGGGTGCCACCGACGTCAGCGCCAAGAAGATAGAGATACTCTTCGACGAGTACATCAAGATAGAAAACGCCACGGAGAAGGTTGTCGTCTCGCCCCCGCAGATGGAAGCCCCCGACATCAAGGCCGCCGGCCGACGTATCGTCATCTCCCTGCACGACTCGCTCAAGGCTGCCACCACCTACACCGTCGACTTTTCCGACGCCATCTCCGACAACAACGAGGGCAACCCGATGGGCAACTATACCTACAGTTTCTCTACCGGAGCGGCCATCGATACCCTTCAGGTGTCGGGCTACGTCATTGAGGCCGACAATCTCGAACCCGTCAAGGGTATCCTCGTCGGACTCTATGCCGAACTGGCCGACTCGGCCTTCACCCATAGTCCGATGCTCCGCGTGTCGCGCACCGACAGCCGCGGACACTTCACCGTCAAGGGTGTCGCTCCCGGCACCTACCGCATCTATGCCCTACAGGATGCCGACGGCAACTATCTCTTCTCGCAGAAGAGCGAGATGCTCGCCTTCCAGACGGCCACCGTCACCCCCTCGGTCATGGCCGATGTGCGGCAAGACACCGTCTGGACCGACTCCCTCCACATCCGCGACATCGCCCGTGTGGGCTACACCCGGTTCCTGCCTGACGATATCGTGCTGCGCGCCTTCACCGAGACGCTCACCGACCGCTACCTCGTCAAGAGCGAGCGGGCCGAGGCCGATCACTTCAGCCTCTACTTCAGTTACGGCGGTGACGTGATGCCCGAGATACGCGGACTCGATTTCGATGCCGCCGCCTCGCTCATCGCCATGCCCTCGCTGCACTGCGACACCATCGACTACTGGTTGCGCGACACGGCCCTAATCAACCGCGACACCCTCACCATCGAGGCCCGCTACCTCATGACCGACACCACCGGCGTGCTGCGGCAGCAGACCGACACCCTCGAACTGCTTTCCCGACAACCCTACGCCCGCCGTATGCGGCAGGCCGCTAAGGAGTATGAGACCTGGCAGAAGAAGCAGGACAAACTGCGTCGGCGCGGCGAGCCCTTCGACTCCGTCATGCCGCCCAAGCCTATGGCCTTGCGTCTCTCCTCGCCGACCACCCTCGCTCCCGACCAGAACGTCACGCTGGAGAGCACACGGCCCGTGGCCCGTGTCGACTCCTCCCGTATACATCTCTATGTCAAGCACGACACGTTGTGGTACGAAGAGCCCCACGAGATTATCCCCGTTGCCGTGCGGCCCGATTCCGCCCGTGGCGGTACTGCCGAATATGTGAAGCAGTACCTCATACGCGCCGCATGGCGTCCCCATACCGAGTACAGTCTCGAACTCGACTCGATGGCCTTCACCGACATCTACGGCGCACCCTCGCCCGAGATACGTCAGGGACTGCGTGTGCCCTCCGAAGACGAGTATGCCACCGTGCTCTTCAGTATTCCGCAGATGGCCGGCACGCCCGTCATTGTCGAACTGCTCAACACGCAGGACCAGCCCGTCAAGCGTATCTCCACGAGCGACGGCAACGCCAAGTTCTTCTACCTCAAGCCCAACACCTACTATGCCCGCCTCATCGTCGATACCAATGGCAATGGGCGTTGGGATACCGGCGACTACGCCTCCGGACTCCAGCCCGAGCAGGTGTATTACTACACCGAAAAGATAGAGTGCAAGGCCAAATGGGATCTCTCGCTCACCTGGAACCCCACCTCCCAGCCTGAATACCGACAAAAACCGGTCGCCATCACCAAGCAGAAGGCCGACCGCGCCCGCAAGATACAGCAACGCAACATGGAGCGCGCCCGCACGCTCGGTGTACCCTATCCCGGAGCACGCGGACAGTAGGGCGGAATGTTAGCCGTATGCTCGTCCGGCGAGGGAGAACAGAATACAGTGTAACTCGAAACGCTGAAGAACGCTGAAAAACACAGAAAAAACGCTGAAAAAATGAGAAAAGTACTGCGTCGTACCATAGCCGTCGCACTTCTGCTTGCTGCCGTCACCATCGCCGCCCAAGCACAGTGCACCTTCAGAAACACCGCCTTCAAGTCGGGCGAGTTTCTCACCTACAACCTCTATTACAACTGGCAGTTTGTATGGGTCAAGGCAGGCACCGCCTCCATGTCGACCGTACAGAGCAACTACCACGGCCACTCAGCCTACCGTGCCTCGCTCACCACACGCGGCAACAACCGTGTCGACGGGTTCTTCGTGCTCCGCGACACCCTCCTGAGTTACTGCTCCACCCAGATGGCTCCCCTCTACTTCCGCAAGGGCGCCCGCGAGGGCAAGCGCTACACCGTCGATGAGATATTCTATTCCTACCCCGACGGCAATACCCACCTGCGTCTCCACCGCCAGCGCCACGACGGACGCCACGAGTGGAAGCAGGCCACCCGACAAGACTGCGTCTACGACATGCTCAACATCTTCCTCCGTGCCCGCTCCTTCAATCCCGAAGGCTGGAAGAAAGGCAAGGAGATCACCTTCCCCATGGCCGACGGACGCGACGTGCAGACCGCCAAACTGCGCTATGGCGGCAAGAGCAATATCAAGGCCGACGACGGCAACAAGTACCGCTGTCTGCAACTCTCCTATATGGAGAAGGAAGACGGCAAGTGGAAGGAGATCGTGCGCTTCTACGTCAGCGACGACGACAACCACATCCCCGTGCGTCTCGACATGTTTCTGCGTTTCGGCTCGGCCAAGGCCTTCCTTGTCGGCAAGAGCGGACTGCGCAGTCCGGTAAGTTCCATCGTCAAGTAAGGCATCTCCCGCATGGCACATACACGCACACTGCTTACCGCCCTCTGTCTGCTGCTGCTCACCGTAGCCTGCGGCCGTCCCGGTATGCGCCAGGGTCAGCGCAAGACCACCTTCACCGACGAGGTGCGGCTGCCCATCACCCCGGTCAAGGATCAGGGGAGCAGTCCGTTGTGCTGGGCCTACGCCATGCTTGCCACCATAGAGACCGAGCACATCATGCGCGGCGACTCGGTCAATCTTTCCATCGACTATGTAGCCCGCCATTGGCTGGCCGAGCAGACCCGCTGCCGCTATCTTTCCGGCGGACAGACCACTGTCGGCGCACGCGGCATGATGCCCATGCTCCTGCACCTCATTGCCACCTATGGCGTGGTGCCCTACGATGCCTATCCGTCGAAGGACGCCGACTACGACCGCCTCACGTCCTCCCTCGACTATATCGCCTCGCATGCCCGGTCGCTCGATGCGCTCGACGCCGATGCCGCCCGTTCGCTCGATGAGACCCTCGGTGCCATGCCCCTCCACGTCTACATGCTCGGTGCGGAGTACACACCCCAGGAGTTTGCCCGCAGTGTGTGCCGGGCCGACGAGTACGTCTCGCTCACCAGTTTCACCCACCATCCCTTCTACACCCGCTTCGCCCTTGAGGTGGCCGACAACCGCCTACACGACACCTTTCTCAACCTGCCCATCGACACCCTCATGTCGGTCATCACGCATGCCCTTTCCACCGGCCATCCCGTATGCTGGGAAGGCGACACCAGCGAACCCGGTTTTTCTTTCTCGCGTGGCGTGGCCCACACCGAAAACGACACTCCCTGCACCGAGGCTGAGCGCCAGCGTGCTTTCAGTCTGCGCGAGACCACCGACGACCACTGCATGACCCTCGTCGGTCTGGCCCGTGACCGCCAAGGCCGCCGCTACTTCCTGGCCAAGAACTCATGGGGCACCCACAACCCCTATGGCGGACTGATGTATCTCTCCGAAGCCTATGTACGGGAAAAGACCGTCGCCGTGACCGTTGCTGCCAGCGTCGTGACCGGTCAGCCGTAGCCCAACGCCTTTTTTCTGCTTTTTCTCCTTTTTCTGTTTTTTTTGCTTTTTTCCGCTTTTCCTGCTTTTCCTGCTTATTCCTCCTTCTTTGCCCCTTCTTTCCTCCTTCTTTTTCCCGCTTTTCTCTTCATTTTCCACATTTTTCGTCCTTTTTTTGCCAAAAATGCAAAGTTGTCGTCCAAAAATTTGTGCGAACGCAGAAAAATGCCTACCTTTGCCGTCGCTTTCGACTAGAAAGTCCGTTTCATACGTTTTGGAGAGATGGTAGAGTGGTCGATTACACCGGTCTTGAAAACCGGCGTACCGAGAGGTACCGGGGGTTCGAATCCCTCTCTCTCCGCCAAAGTCAGCGTAACGAGTTGAAAACCAACAAGTTGCGCTGATTTTCTTTTTATGGCTGCGCCAAATCTGCGCCAAAATA
>CAVCSC010000069.1:0-11540 GCA_963604975.1 Lachnospiraceae bacterium
GCCGTCCGCAGTTGGCCAGATACCACACGATGTCGGTCTTGTCGACATAGACATAGCCCTCCTCTCTGATGGTCTTGAACGACTGGATGCCGGCGGGCAGTTTGCGCTTGTTGATGGTCATCATGATGTATTTCCCGTTTTGTGGGTGAAATTAAGCAAAAGTCACCGGATTTCCAAACGCAAGGGGCACATTTTTGCGGCGGCCGACAAAAATGCCGTTTGCCCGGACGCTTGCCCCTTTCTGAATAGGGTGTTTGTCTTAAATACGTGAAAATGGGCAACACCATTGCTTACGGTGGGCAATGCAAGTATATCTGAGGGCATGACCTTAAAAACGACAATAGAGACAATAGAGACAATTTTTAAATTAGTTTCAAGACCCCAGTTGTCTCTATTGTCTCTATTGTCGTTCTAAGTTTTGAATTTTATTGGTGTCCGGTAAAATATATACAAAAAAGCGTAGGGGCTCGCCCTACGCTATGATTTCTGTTGTCCCTCTACGGGACACTTGTTGTTTTCTTTTCTATATACGCCTGATTAGAGGGCGAACTTGTATCCGACGGTCAGCTGGAATACGCTGTGCTTGCTGTTGGCTCCTTGAGCAGCCGTCAGTTTAGAACCGTCAGCCCACTTGGTCAGACCCCAGTTGTAGCGAGCGTCGATGACAACGTTGCTGAACTCGTAACTTACACCCACGGGGATAGAGAAGTCGAAGGTCTTGGTATAGTCACTGAGGTCACCAGTAGTCTCTAAACGGGATGATTTGAGATCTACGCTACTGTTGACTTTGAATGCGGGCTGGACACCGAGTTTCACGGCAAGACCCTTGACAACGTATACGTTGGCCAGGATGGGGATGTTGATGTAGTCCATCTTGATGGTCACATCATCAGTCTTTGCACCCTGCATAGAGTAGAGGGCACCTGCGCTGATAGAGAAGATGTCGGTAGCCTGGTACTCGAACTCAGCACCTGCAACGAGACCGAAACGGGGATCCAAGTTATTACCATCGGTGAGGTACGCTGCGTTGACACCGACCTTAGGCTGGATGGTCACTGTACCCTTTTCGTGCTGGGCAAAAGAGGCTACGGATACGAACATGGCAACGGCCATGAGAATCATTTTTTTCATACTTGTAAGTGTTTTGGTTTTTTATCGCTTCTTGTGTTTTTGAGGGCTACGGCGCAAGGACCGTTCCTCCGAAATGTTGTATACACTTGATGTGTGGTTGCAAAGTTATGTATTTATTCCATACGGAAAAACAGTTTTGTATATTTATTTATCCCCTATTTTACTATTTTCTTGGTCTAAATATCCGCCTTTACCCTTGATATAGTCCAAAAGACCGGCAAAGAGGGCGTTGTGGCGCAAGATGAGGGGGTTGCCCGTCATGATCATCTGCCGGCGGGCGCGGGTGACGGCCACATTGAGTTTGCGGTCGATGGTGTGTCCGTCTTCCACGACGCTGCTGGAGGTGAGGAAGTCGAGTTGCCAGCGGTGGTGTATGGTGAAGGAGTAGATGATGACCTCACGCTGCGACCCCTGATAGCGCTCCACGGTATCGATGCTCACGGCATCCATGTCTGTCAGGCCACGCCGGGCGATGGCCTTGCGTATCATGGCAATCTGGGCACGGTAGGGCACGATCACACCGACGGTCTTGGCAGCGTCGAAGCGGTCGCCATAATATAGATGTATGCGCGCGAGCACGTCGGCCACGATGTCGGCCTCGGCTGCGTTCACCTTGTCGGAGACACTGTCGGTGGTGCCAGCCGACGGCAGGAAGACCATGCGCTGGGCGGCAAGCAGGCGGTCGAGCGCATCGGCCTCATCGTCCACGGGATAGTCGAGCGACGTCTCTTCCTGGTGAGGCAGGGGCACGGGCTGCAACTGCTCGCTGAAATAAAAGGCGCGGTTGGGCCACTCGGCGATGTCGGGATGCATACGCCCCTGTCGGCGCAGCACGCCGATGAAGTCGGTGCGGCCTGCAGCCCGCTCGTGACGGATGAGACGTTCGAAGAGCGAGTCGCGGCAGTCGGTCAGCGAGATGCTACGCAGGGCCTCATCGCTGACAGCCGACTCAGCGGGCGACTGCTGCACGACGGCGGGCAGTTGCTTGTAGTCGCCCACCAAGATGAAGCGGCCGATGAGCGGCTGGCCGCCGCCCCCAGTATGGCGGGCGAGCAGACCGACGATGTTGGGTTCGGTGATCTGGCCGGCCTCATCGACCACGGCGAGCGAGAAGTGCTTGAGCGAGAAGATGAAGGGGCGGGCCGACAGGGTCGAGGTGGTGCCCACCACCACGCGTGCCCCGGCCACCGTGCGACGCAGGTCGTCGAGATGGGGCTGGCCGTCGGCTATCTGACTGACGAGGTAGGGGCGGAAGGCCGCGTCGCAACTGTACTCCGACCCCATGCGCAGGAAGGGGATGCCGGCTGAGAGAAGCATGGCGCAGATCTCGTCGACGGCCCGGTTGGTATACGACATGAGCAGCACGCTACCCTCCTCGTCGGTGAGTTCCTCCTCGACGATATAGCGCAGGGCCATCGAGGTCTTGCCTGTGCCGGGAGGCCCGACGAGCAGATAGTAGTCGAGGGCTTGGCGCGACTGCAGGAGGATGCCGTCGTAGGAGGGATGGTAGGGCCGCGTGAGCGTCACCGTAGCATCGCGGCGCGGCGGTCGGCTGCCCAATATCAGGCGACGGCGGTCGACCGGAGCGGTAAGAAACTCGTGGAGCGACCGCAGGGCCGCGCGTGTGGAGGCATCGCTCGAAGCGTGCTCCACGGCCCAGTACATACGGTGGACACCGTGGTCAGGCAGGTCGAAGACGCGGGGATTGCGCTGCCCGTCGTTGAGGTGGACGACCAAGCGGTCGGTGCCGATCTCGGCAGCCACGCCCTTGAAGAGGATGGCATGACGGGCGTCGGGCTCCTCGCCGTCGCGGTAGGCATAGAGGTACACCATGTCGCCGCGGCGGAAGTTGGGCAGGAAGTCGTCGCCCTGGTCGGGAACGGCGAGCGTGAGGGTATCGTAGCGTCCGGTGTTGTCGCTGCGGGTGCGCGAGACGACGGTGAGGGCGGTATATATCTTTCCGGCCTCACGCTTCTGGGCGAGCGGCATAGTCCACAGGTCGGCGGCACACTCGCCTACCCCCTCCTCGGTGCCGACCTTGGAGAGCAGGTGCTCGCGCATGACAAAGGTGGCCATACGCGCAAAGTAGGTCTGCGTGAGACTGTCGGCCGTATGCAGCGGGTCGGTGACCTCACGCAGTTGGGGCAGGAGATAGCGTTCGTAGAAAGAAGACCGCAGGCCGGCCGTATTGAGTCGCTCGGGAGTGAGGAAGGGGATATAGTCGCCAAATCCACGGCGGGCCATGCCGCAGTCTACGGCCACGATGAGATTGCGCAGGCGCAGGGCCTCGCGAAAGAGCGACTGCAACGACTCCACATAGAGCAGTCCCTGCTCGGGGGGATACTTGGAGTAGAGCAGCCGCACGTCGATGGCCTGCGGACGCAGGTCGAAGTTGTAGCGCAGCACGCCGTAGTAGAGCAATACCTGCACAAAGTGTTTCTCTACATAGTGGCTGCCGTGGGCACCGGTCGTACCACGGGCGATATAGGGGTTGGAGCCCGACTTCTGCTCGACGAGCAACCGCTTGTCGGTGGTCATCAGGTCGACACGACCCTGTATGCCGAGGCGCTCGCAGACAAACGAGGGTTCGACGAGGGCCCGCTCGCGGCTTTCGCCGGCAAAGAGGGCATCGACGGCACGGCGGATATTGTCGCTCTGGCGGCGAGCGTCGGCCTTGAACTGTACGGGGTCGAAGTCTTCGCAGGTAGCATATTCGAGGGCGCGGCGGCGGAAGGAGGTGCGAAAGGTGTCGTCGGTCGTGGCCTTGGGGTCGTTGACAATATCATCGAGCGCACTGCCGGCAAAGTCTCCCAGCAGGGTGTGGCGGGTGTTGGCCGGCGGACGCATCCGGCCCACGGTGTAGAGCAGGGGGTGATGGCCGAACTCCTCAAAGCAGGCGGCTATGGAGGAGATGTCGGTGAGCATGTCGGGCTCTACCACCACCAAGCCGGGGTGTATCGTGCCGTCATCGGCGGCGGTGCAGTCGAGGAGGTTGAGTTGCAGTCCCTCGCGCAGCAGGGGGGCGAGGTAGCGGCGGTCGAAGGTGTCGGAGGCGAGGTCGGCCACGGCGTGGGCCGGACAGTCGGTCTGGTCGATGTCGATACCGATGCGGAGTCCGTCGACGCGTGTCACACGGCAGCGTATGTAGCGATAGTCTATGCGGTGGCGTTCCTTCTGTTCGCGCCCCAGGGCGGGCAGTCGCTCCACGAGCCTTGTGGGGATGGGGGTACGGGTGACGGCCGAGACGAGCAGGGCCAGGGCACGGCAGTCGTAGAGCCGGTCGTCAGTGGCAACGGGCTGTCGGCGGTTGCTGTCGCGGCGCATACGCTGCACGGCTATGGTGTCGGGGGTAGACAGACGGTAGAGACGGCAGGTCTCGCCCACCTGCGAGAAGAGGTTGCCGTAGGCGTGGGGCGTATCGCTGAGGGCAGCACGGCACACCACGACGAGTGTCTCGTGCATCAGGCGGTTGGCCGCCGCATCCTCGGTGTCGACGATGAGCAGTATGCGGTCGTATATCTCGTCGGCACTGAGGGCCGACGGCTGTTTCGGGTCTGTCATTTTTTTTGTGTATGTGCAACGGTGAAGGCGTGTTCTATAAAATTCCACGCATTGTTTTATTTAGAACCCCGCCTAAGAAAAAACGGCCCGTCGCTATACGATGGCTATGACACTGCCGTTGTAGGAAGCGTGGTAGCGGGTGAGCCCCTTGCCCTGGTCGCCCTTGGTGATATTGCCGCCGGTATTGAGGTTGTACTCGCGGTGGCAGGTGGGACACACGGCCATACCGGTGGCGTAGATGGCGAGGGTATGGGCGGTCACGGGGATGGCGTCGGGGTCAAAACAATTGGGACACTCCGTGTCGTACCCGTAAAAGGTGCTCTCGGCCGCAAGGGTGGCGTAGCCGAACACCAGGCCGTTGTTCATGCCGATGGTGACGGTGGTGCGCTGGTCGACAGCGGTGAAGATGACATCGTCGGTCAGTCCGGCGGTCGTGGCAAACCGGTAGTAGGAGGCGCCGCCCTTCATCACCTTGGTCACCTTACAAAAAATGCCGGGCGAAAGGGGATTGACGGCACTGAGCAGGGCACCCGACGAGGCGTGCTGCGAGGTGTCGAAGACAAACCGACAGGGATAGGTGCTATAGGTGCTGTCGCCGGTGCAACCGAAGGGCATGGCCGATGCCACGGCGACGGCGGCGGTGAGGAGTAGTCGACCGAGCGTTTTTTTCATGCGGCAATTTTTTTGTGCCATTTTTTTATGTGGCAATGCGGACGTATTATGTGGCAATGCAGATGTGGATACCGGGGGAAAATGCCTTTAGAGGTGGGAGTAGTCGATGGCCTGCAGTGCGTCGGCTATCTTCTCGATACCCTCGGTGAGGGGCTTGGTCACCATGCCCTTGAGCATGAAGGGGATGTCGGCCTTGATGGTGAGGCGCATCTTGCAGGTGGTGGCGGTGAGGGGCAGGAGTTGTATCCAGAAGTTGAGGGGCACAGGACTTTTCTGCGTCTCAAACTTGATGCACTTGGGTTCCTCGCGGTCGACGATGGCAAACTGTATGTCGCCCACGGGCGATACGTTGACCGAGAGGCTGTCGCGGTCGAAAGTGAGGTTTTGTATCTTGTCCTGGGGCAGACGGTCCTTGATACGGCTGAGGTGGTTGAGGTCGCTCAGCATGTCGTACACGGTCTGTTGGGGATGGGGTATCTCGCGGATGGAACTTTCAAATTTTGCCATGATTCTTGTTTTCGGTTGTGATGGAAAGGGGAAAAGGGGGACAGATGGCGACCGCCGCTGACCGGCGGCCGCCACAACTGTCCGACAGGTATTTTTCTTGCGGGTTCCGAAGATTGGGAATCCGCCATCACCTGGTGAGGGTGACGGTGAAAGAAGTCACTTACTTGCCCCAGGAAGCGGGGTCTTTGCGCCAGGCGTGCAGCAACTCTACGTCGCTCTCGGCGATATAGCCGGTGGCGAGTGCCTCGGCTACGACGTGCTCGTAGTCGGTGAGGGTTTCGAGATGTACGCCGGCATCGGCAAAGGCTTTCTCGGCCACGGGGAATCCGTAGGTGTAGGAGGCGACCATACCCACCACCTCATATCCGGCGGCGCGGAGGGCTTCGACGGCTTTCAGACTGCTGCCGCCAGTGGAGATAAGGTCTTCTACGACAACGACCTTGGCACCTTGGGGCAGTTCGCCCTCAATGAGATTCTGCATGCCGTGGTCCTTGGCCTTGCTGCGTACATAGCAGAAAGGCAGGCCCATCTCCTCGGCTACAAGCGCACCCTGGGCGATGGCTCCGGTGGCTACGCCGGCCACGGCCTGTGCTTCGGGGAAATGCTCGAGGATGGTGTGTACCAGTTCGACCTTGACAAAGGTGCGGAGCGAAGGGAAGGAGAGGGTCTTGCGGTTGTCGCAGTAGAAGGGTGATTTCCAGCCCGATGCCCAGGTGAAGGGATCGTTGGGCTGCAACTTGATGGCTTTCACGCCAAGGAGTTTGGAGGCGAAGTCTTTCTTGAGTGTGCTCATGATGTGTGGTTTGTTTGGACAAGGCGGTACATGCCGACGGCATACGCCTATATACTGCAAAGGTATATGAAAAATGGCGAAGTGCAAAGGATTGGTCGGGATTTGTGGCAGAGCACGACAGTTTGCAGTGGGCTTTTAAGTAGGTATTCAAAATTATTTGATATGGATATGCGCCTTATTTTCGTTTGTATGTTCGGGTTGAAGAGGGAGTGTAGCGGGCTACACGACCGATGAAAGCCGGGCATACAGGCGAAAAGAAAGTGCAGAGACATTTCAAAGTATAATAGGCATCTGCTGACATTTATATACGAATAATTTTGAATACCTACTTATCTTCAAATCCCGGGATACACATCTTGTTATTTTTCCGCCCGCGACGGCGTCTTCACTGTTTTTTGTATTACCTTTGCAGTGAGGCAAGTCTCGCTTGCCTGCAAACGGAAAAGCATAACTTATGGAAATCACCGAACTGTACCAACTCTACCGCTCCCACCCCGTCATCACCACCGACAGCCGCGACTGCCCCGAAGGCAGCATCTTCGTGGCCCTCAAGGGAGCATCGTTCGACGGCAACCGCTACGCCGCACAAGCCCTTGAGAAAGGCTGCGCCTACGCCGTCGTCGACGAAAAGGAATATGCTGTCGAGGGCGACGCACGCTATATCACCGTCGACAACTGTCTCGTGACCCTCAAGTGCCTGGCACGCCAACACCGCCGCCAGTTCGACATACCCGTCGTGGGCATCACCGGCACCAACGGCAAGACCACTACCAAGGAACTCGTCTCGGCCGTGCTCGCCGAACGCTACTGCGTGATGCACACCGAGGGCAACTACAACAACGACATCGGTGTGCCCAAGACCCTCCTCCGCCTGCAGCCCGACCACGAGATAGCCGTCGTGGAGATGGGCGCATCGCATCCGGGCGACATCGAGCAACTCGTCACCTACGTCGAACCGACCTGCGGCCTCATCACCAACGTGGGACGCGCCCACCTCCAGGGCTTCGGCAGTTTCGAGGGCGTCATGCGCACCAAGGGCGAACTCTACGACTGGCTCGCCGCCCACGGCTGCCTCGCCTTTGTCAATGCCGACAACCCGCACCTCATGCAGATGGCCGCCGAGCGCGACTTCGGACGCATCGTCACCTACGGACACGACGAGGAGAGCGACCTGTGGGGCGAGGTCATCGACTGCGCTCCTTTCCTGCGACTGCGCTGGCGCACCGGCAGCAGCGAGTGGCACGAGGTGAGCACCCGGCTCATCGGTGCCTACAACCTCGACAACATGCTTGCCGCCATCGCCGTCGGACTGCACTTCGACGTGCCTGCCGCCGCTATCGACCATGCCCTCGAACACTATGTGCCGAGCAACAACCGGTCGCAACTCGAGACCACTCCCTACAACCACCTCGTCGTCGATGCCTACAACGCCAACCCGTCGAGCATGGCCGCCGCCATCGAGAACTTCCGCCTCATGGACGTCACGGGGAAAATGGCCATCATCGGCGACATGGGCGAACTGGGCGAGGTGAGCCACGAGGAGCACTGCCGCGTCGTACAACTGCTCGCCGAGGCCGGACTCACCGACGTGTGGCTCGTGGGCAAGGAGTTTGCCGCCGTCGACTGCCCCTACCGCAAGTTTGCCGATGTAGAACAGGTGAAGGAGACCATCGCCCAGTGCCGACCCGAAGGACACTATATCCTCATCAAGGGCAGCAACAGCACCCACCTCTACGAACTGCCCAAACTGCTCTGACAACGTTTGGGCGGCGAGGGTAGATATTTGTGTCCCCCAAAAAAGTTCAAAACAATGTCCCGCAAAAAATAGGGTGTTCAGAATCCGAATTGATTTTGAACACCCTACTTACAGGGGCAAAGGCATGCCTCCCGACTACGATGGAAACGTATAGCCATCAACACTACAGTTCCTCTATCATCTTTGTTATTGTTTCCAACAATTCCGGAAGTTTGTTCTTAACGACATCGAAAATTATGGTTTCATCAATGTCGAAATAGTGATGGGCTATAATGTCACGGATACCCATAATACCTTTCCAGTCAATTTCCGGATATTGAACCAAAAATTGTTGCAACTATTCTCTTGAGCGAATAGTAAAGTAATTCCTCGTCACGCATAAACGCCATCTCTTTGGATTCGACTCAAAAGCATAGGATTCATGTTTTTTCTCAGTCTCACGATGTCTACTGACTTACCAAACAATTGCTGCAAATCCTCCTTGATATGAACCATAGTAAACAAGTCTGGTTTTTTCATCTCGACACAAATATCCACATCGCTATCTTCGGTCTGCTCGTTTCTTGCAACAGAACCAAAGATACCGATCTTGACTATACCATAAGACTCTGCCTTGGAACTTTGGTATTGTCTCAATAGTGCCAAATACTCGTCTATCGTTTTCATAAGTAGATATTCAAAATTACTCGTTCAATGTTTGCTGCCGTAAACTTACATAAAATACTTTGAACTACACCATTTTTGATAAGAAAATTGAGATTACTGCCTTTTCTCACCGTCACCTATCGTCACGAAAAGACATTCAGGCAGGTTCCGCCTTTCAGCACCCCTGCCTGCACATACAAAGGGCGGCCCCACTTGCGGGACCGCCCTTCTTCTTTATTCTCGTATGTATTTATGATATCTCTTGCTTCTTTACTCTTACACTTTTCTTTTTTCTATTTTTCCTATTGTGCTGTTTTTTTCGTTTATACTATATTCTTTTGTCATTATCCTAAAAACCTTTTACCCTTGAAGGTGTATCAGAGATTGAACTTGTAGCCGAGGGTGAGCTGGAGCACCTGATTCTTGTTGCTCTTGCCGCCTACGAGCTTGGTAGAACCGTCGCTGGGGATCTTGTCCTTGAACACGTCGCCCATACCGATATTGTAGCGCAGGTCGAGCACGATGTTCATGAGTTCGTAGGAGATACCTACAGGTATGGAGAAGTCGAATGTCTTGCAACTGCTCTTGGCATCGACCTTCTCGTGACGGTCGAGTGAAGAGACAACGCCGGTAGCCGTTTCACGGATGTTCTCCTTGGCAGAGAGCAGGAAGCCGGGCTGAACACCCACCTTCAGGGCAAGACCCTTGACTACATAGAAGTTGGCGAGGATAGGTACATTGAGGTAGGCCAGTTTCATCTGGTTTTCATCACGGAAGGAGGCACCGGGGACATTCACGTCACCATGT
Source organism: Lachnospiraceae bacterium (assembly GCA_963604975.1). Lineage (GTDB taxonomy): Bacteria > Bacteroidota > Bacteroidia > Bacteroidales > Bacteroidaceae > Prevotella. Next base: position 9,873 of record CAVCSC010000069.1, read on the forward strand.
CTCTCTGAACCCTGCTGCGAGTAGAGCAGACCGGCACTCAGTGCGAAGTGCTTGGACATCTGGTAACTGGCCTCTGCTCCGGCTACAAGACCACCCACGAAGAAGGTCGCGGCTTCAGTTTCCTGTGAATATTTTGTTTCGCCGTCAGACTTGACGGACAGTCTCAGTTTTTTGTCGTATCCGGAGAGGTTGCCGGTGCTGATACCGACTTTCGGGGTGATGGAGAACGTACCTGCTGCGGGTTGTGCGAATGCGCCGACTGCGGCGATAAATGCGATGGCGATAGATGCTAACTTTTTCATAATATTGCGTGTTTTTTAGTTGTTGAAAATTCTTTTTGCTTTTTTGATAGGGGTGGGGTGTTTGTCTTCTTGCTTGTTGACCTTTTGTTTGTCGATTTCTTGTTTTATCGATTTTTTTTTGTTGGTTGATTTTTCCGTTTCCTTTTGGGGGGACTGTCCTTGCTGTCATGGCGGCGGACTTGACGGTGAGTTGTGCATTGTCTTCTTCATAATCGTGTTTTTTAGAGTGTTTGTTTATTCGTTCGTATTGCTTCTTGTATATTCGTATGTATTGCTTCTTCTTGTCATCCGGACCGTCAGGACACGGCTCGCGCCTTAGTGGGTTTCCGTATCTGGCGTTGTTGTCAGATGACGGGTGCAAAGGTATAGGCCGAGATACAATGCTCCAAATTTTTTTATAACAAATTTTCGCAAAACACAAAAATAAAACCCCGAAAACTTAGGGAATTCCGCGAGTTTTCGTGGTTTTTCGGTGAAATTTATATAACTTTCACTTAATATACCTTTCATTTCCCATGTTTTCGCCCTATTCTTCCCCACTCTACAGTCCAACAAAAAAATGCCGATTCCCCTTCTCACACGCGCGGGCATACAAGAAAAATACTTATATTTGCACCATCGGTCTACTTATATTTGCACCATCGGTCTACCCCGGCGCCGCCGCACCAGGCCGACACACCACACAACATCCACCTGCTACTCACCCAAAACCATCACCACTATGAACCCATGCACCATCTGCCCCGAATGTGGCAGCCCCAACATCATCCTCCACACCGACGGCTCGAAAGAATGCTGCGACTGCGGATTTTTCTGGACCGGCCACCTGCTGCTGATACGCTGACACACGCCCCAAATTGTCGAAAAAAACATTCCGAGCCCGCAAGAAAATTGCTCCGAACCCGCAAAAAATTGCTCCGAGCCCGCAAGGAACCCGCTCTAAGCCCGCAAAAAACCCGCAATAAAACATTCTCCAGCCACTCCAATCGTGCAACACCCCTACACGAATACTACAAAGGCCTTGTACGGTCGCTACAAGGCCTTTGTACGGACAGTACAAGGCCCTTGTAGTCTTCGTACAAGGCCCTTGTACAAAAATGTGCCCCTTGCGTTTGGAAATCCGGTGACTTTTGCTTAATTTCACCCACAAAACGGGAAATACATCATGATAAGTAGGTGTTCAAAATTATTTGATATGGATATGTGCCTTATTTTCGTTTGTATGTTCGGGTAGAAGAGGGAGTGTAGCGGGCTACACGACCGATGAAAGCCGGGCATACAGGCGAAAAGAAGGTGCAGAGACATGTCAAAGTATAATAGGCATCTGCTGACCCATATATACGAATAATTTTGAATACCTACTTAA
>CAVCSC010000070.1:0-11505 GCA_963604975.1 Lachnospiraceae bacterium
AACCAACTACCTTTGCTACGTTCCCGTCCTGGAGGATTCGAAGGGAGCTGGCCGTACAAGACTTGCCCGTCTTGCTCGAAAGCGGTTGCAAAGGTAAGAAAGAATTCCGAATGTGGCAAGTATGAAAGTGCATATTTACGCATTTTAACTTATTTTGTGCGCCTTCCCTCTACCTTCCGCCTGCTCTTGCACAAGCGTCAGTAGGGTAGCGAATAATATAAGTTAAAATGGATAGGTCATGTGTATCTGTGTAAGATTTTTGCTAATTTTGCAAGAAATAATGTATTAGTATGTGTGAAAACAACATAGAGAACAAAAAACGTATCAATCCCTTTTTTCTACCCTATAATACCCCCCACGACACAGTTCCCTTCGACCGGATTCAGATCTCCGATTATGAAGAGGCTTTCATAGAGGGCATACGCCGTGACGATGAAGAAATCGACAAGATCGTCAACGATCCGGCAGAACCCACTTTCGAGAATACCATCGTGCGGGTGGACAATGAGAATGGTGAACACTACTACGATCTTCTCGATCGGGTGTCCAACGTGTTCTCCTGTATGCTCAGTGCCGAGACGTGCGACGAGCTCGACGCTTTGGCACAAAAGATGAGCCCCATCCTGACCAAACATTCCAATGATGTGCGGCTCAACCGCCGGCTTTTCGACCGTATCAAATATGTCTATGACCATCATCGCGAACTCACTCCCGAAGAGCAGATGTTGCTTGACAACTGCTACGACGGTTTTGTGCGCAGTGGTGCGCTGCTCGACGAGGCCGGCAAAGAAAAACTCCGCAAACTCACCGAGGAGGCCAGCATGCTTTCGCTGCAGTTCTCGCAGAATTTGCTGAAGGAGAACAAGGCCTTCACCCTGCACCTCACCGATGAAAGCCAACTTGACGGTCTGCCCGAGACCGCACGCGAGGCCGCTGCCCAGACCGCCAAGGATGAGGGCAAAGACGGATGGGTGTTCACGCTCGACTTTCCGAGTTTTTCTCCCTTCATGACCTATTCTACGCAGCGTGACCTCCGCCGCCAGATGTACATGGCCCGCAATACGGTGTGTACCCACGACAATGCCGAGAACAATCTTGAGGTCTGCAAGCGTATCATCAACCTCCGTCGTGAGATAGCCCAACTGCTCGGCTTTGAGTCCTATGCCGACTATGTACTCAAACACCGCATGGCCAGCAACGTAGACAATGTCTACCATCTGCTCGACGATCTCGTGGATGCCTATCGTCCGGCCGCCATACAGGAAGTGGAGGCTATCACGGCAGCAGCCCGTCGCATCGACGGTGACGCTACTGAGGTGGAACCTTGGGACTTCAGTTACTATTCGCACAAACTCAAGATGGAGCGATACAACCTCGATGCCGAGATGCTTCGTCCCTATTTCGAATTGTCACGGGTCATCGACGGTGTGTTCGGGCTGGCTACGCGTCTCTATGGTATCACCTTCAAGGAGGCCAAAGATATACCCGTATACCATCCCGATGTCAAGGCCTACGAGGTGTACGACAAGGACGGCTCTTATCTGGCTGTACTCTACGCCGACTTCTTCCCCCGCAAGGGCAAACAGGGCGGGGCTTGGATGACCGAATTCCAGGGACAGTGGATCGACCGCAAGGGCAACAACGTGCGTCCCCACGTCAGTCTGGTGATGAACTTCACCAAACCGACCGAAGAAAAACCAGCCCTGCTCACCCTGGGCGAGGTGGAAACCTTCCTCCACGAGTTTGGTCATTCGCTGCACGGCATGTTCGCCAACTCACGGTTTGAAAGTCTCAGCGGAACCAATGTGTGGTGGGACTTTGTGGAACTGCCCTCGCAGTTTATGGAAAATTTTGCCGTCGAGAAGGATTTTCTCCGCACATTCGCCTTCCACTACAAGACCGGCGAACCGATGCCCGACGAACTGATTGCCCGTATCATGGCCAGCCGCAACTTCATGGCTGCCTACGCCTGCATGCGGCAAGTGAGTTTCGGACTCCTCGATATGGCCTACTATACGCGCCGCGATGCCTTCGATGAGGATATCATTGCCTTTGAAAAGAAAGCATGGGAACGTGCCATGGTCACCCCGCAGTTGTCGGACACCTGCATGACCGTGCAGTTCTCCCATATCATGGCCGGAGGCTATGCTGCCGGATACTACAGTTACAAGTGGGCCGAGGTGCTTGATGCCGATGCCTTCAGCGTGTTCAAGAAGGAAGGCATCTTCAATCGCGATACAGCCCAGCGCTTCCGCGACTGCATCCTCTCCAAGGGCGGCACAGAACACCCCATGACCCTATACAAACGGTTCCGCGGACAGGAACCCACCATCGACGCATTATTGGAACGCAATGGAATCAAACGAGAAACAGCGCAATCTTGACCTGCGCTACCTGCGCATGGCTCAGATTTGGGCAGAAAACAGTTATTGTGTACGCCGCAAGGTAGGCGCACTTGTCGTCAAGGACAAAATGATTATCAGCGACGGCTACAACGGTACGCCCAGCGGATTTGAAAACGTGTGCGAAGACGAGGATGGACTGACCAAGTCGTACGTGCTCCATGCAGAGGCCAACGCCATCACCAAACTGGCGCGTAGCAGCAACAACAGCGACGGGTCTACGCTCTATGTGACGGCCACTCCCTGCATAGAGTGCGCCAAACTTATCATTCAGGCCGGCATCCGCCGCGTAGTCTATGGCGAACCATATCGTCTGGACGACGGACTGCGACTCTTGCAACGCGCCAACATAGAAGTGTTGTATCTTAATACTGACGAGAAATAATACTGACGAGAAAATAACACTGACGAGAAATGAATATGAAAACGTCAAATCGGTACATGCCATTGCTCTTGGCCCTGTGTGTGGTCTTGGGCATCGTCATCGGAACCTTCTACGCCAACCATTTTTCGGGCAATCGCCTGAACATCATCAACTCGGGTAGCAACCGCTTGAGCAACCTGCTCCATATCATTGACGACCAGTATGTCGACAAGGTCAATATCGACTCGCTTGTCGACAACGCCATTCCCCAGATATTGGCTGAACTCGATCCACACTCTGTCTACATCAGTGCCAAGGACGTGCAGGCAGCCAACGACGACCTGAAGGGCTCGTTCTCAGGTGTGGGCATTGAGTTTACCATCCGCAATGACACCATACATGTGCAGAACGTCATCAGCAACGGACCGGCAGAGCGGGCTGGTATCATTGCCGGAGACAAGATCGTGAGTGTTGACGGCAAACCCTTTGTCGGCAAGATTGTGACCAATCAGGAAGCCATGCGCCGACTGAAGGGACCGAAAGACACCAAGGTAAAAATCGGTCTGCTGCAATATGGACAGAAGAAGGTAAAGTATGTCACCGTCACCCGTGCCGAGATACCGCAGAAGAGTGTCACCGCTACCTATATGCTCGACAGCACCACCGGCTACATCCGTCTCAAGAATTTCGGCGAGACTACCTATCCCGAGATGCTTATCGCCCTGGCCAAACTGTCACAGGAAGGTTTCTCCAACCTCGTCATCGACCTGCGCGACAATACCGGCGGTCTGCTCAGTTCTGCTACACAGATAGCCAACGAATTTTTGCCCAAGAACAAACTTATCGTCTATACCCAAGGCCGTCGCTCTGCCCGTCAGGAATACCGTACCGACGGTCACGGCAGTTATCAGACCATACCGCTTGTCGTGCTGATCAATGAGGGATCTGCTTCGGCCTCCGAGATATTGGCCGGCGCCCTCCAAGACAATGACCGCGCCACCATTATCGGTCGCCGCTCGTTCGGTAAGGGTCTTGTTCAGCAACCCATCGGATTCCCCGACGGCAGCATGATACGCTTGACGGTGGCCCGCTACTATACTCCTTCCGGCCGTTGTATACAAAAGCCTTATTCTACCGGTGACGACAAGGACTATGAGCAAGACTTGCTTACCCGTTACCAGCACGGCGAGTTCTTCTCGCAGGATAGCATCAAGCATGTCGGACCTGCTTACCATACCACGCTCGGACGTGTCGTATACGGCGGAGGCGGTATCACTCCCGATATCTTCATACCCGAAGATACGTTGGGCATGACCTCCTATTACAAGGCCGCCAGCATGAGCGGACTGATCTTGCAGTTTGCCTTTGCCTATACGGATGACAACCGTCCTAAACTGCGTACCTACAAGGATATGGAGGAGTTATCCAAGTATCTTGTCAGTCAGAATATGGTGGAGAAGTTTGCTACCTATGCCGATAAGAACGGCCTGCGCCGTCGCAACCTCTTGATACGCAAGTCGCATACCCTTCTCGAACGCTATATCAATAGCCGCATTATCTACAATATGCTCGACGAGGAGGCTTGGACGGAGTATATCAACAGCGACGATCCCGTCATCAAGGCGGCTCAGAAGGTATTCCGTGAGCATGCGGCCTTCCCCAAGAAGCCGGCTGCTCCGGCCAAGAGCAATGGCAAACGTGCGGCCTTGACCGGTTTCGGAACGTCAGTCGCCAATCCTTGCAGTGTGCGCCGGAGCGCGAGTGCCATGTCAATATGCTAAAAAACGAACTGCGTGAGCGCATAAAAATACTGAAGCGACAGTTTGCCGGAAATTCCGGCGAACTGTCGCTTCAGTGTATGTCGCGTCTCTTGTCGCATCCGCGTATCATTGCTGCCCGTGTCGTGCTGATGTATTGTTCACTTCCCGACGAGGTGGACACCCGCGATGCGCTCGACCGTCTTGTCGAGGCAGGCAAGTGCGTGCTTCTGCCGCAGGTGACGGGACCCGATACGATGTGCTTGCGTGTCTATCGTGGCAAGGACGACTTACGCGAGGGGCCTTTCCGTATCTCCGAACCGCAAGGCCCCGTGTTCACGGCGTATGGTGATGTCGATGTGGCCGTCGTGCCGGGAATGGCTTTTGATGGCCGCGGCCATCGGTTGGGGCGTGGGCGCGGCTATTACGACAGACTGCTTCCGCAGTTGTCGCATGCCTATAAGATAGGCGTATGCTATGATTTTCAGAAAGTCGATGAGGTACCGACCGATCCGTATGATGTCGTGATGGACGAGGTGCTGTAGCCCCGGTATCTTGCATCAGTAGATACGCACATCGGTGATGACGGTCGATCCGACGGTCGCATTGAGCCTTTGGGCCAGTCGGCTGCGCATCATCGACAAATCCTGCCGGAGTGCCGGGTTGGTAATCTTGACGTATAGCGTCTGGTTCTTGATGAATTTCTCCCCCGTATATCGGGATATCGTGCTGCCGGCCACCTTGTCCCATGCGTCAATGAGCCGCTTCTGCAGAAGCGGCGTTTCCAAACCTTCATGGCGCATGTATGCGCTCAGCAGTTCGCCTATCGATTTCGGGTGACGCTTAAACATCTTTTTTCTCCGTTATTTCTCCGCCCGTCACGTCAAACAGTTTGTAGTCTTCCGAGTAGTTTTGCAGTATCTTGTCGAGATGTTCGCGGTTGGTGTCGGTGATGAATATCTGCCCGAACCCGTTGCCGGATACCAGTTTCACGATCTGTTCTACGCGGTGGGCATCGAGTTTGTCGAAGATGTCGTCGAGCAGCAACAGCGGTGTGGTATGCGATGCCGTGCGTTTGAGAAAGTCAAACTGGGCCAGTTTCAGTGCCAGGACAAAAGTCTTGTTCTGACCTTGGCTACCCTCCCGCTTCATCTGGTAGTCACCCAGTTTCATGTCGAGGTCGTCGCGGTGTATGCCGTGTAGCGAGTAGCCTACGGCCCGGTCGCGGTGCCGGTCGCGCCGTATGACCTCCAGCAGAGGTCCGCGTTGAGCGTGCGAAGTATAGGTGAGCGAGACGGCTTCTCGTTCTTCCGACAAGGTGTGGTGTATGTGCTGGAACACAGGCACAAACTCCTCTACAAAATGCTGGCGTGCCCTATATACCGTCTCACCATGACTGGCCATCTGCTCTTCCCAGATGTCGAGTAGGGCAGGGTCGGGTTCGGTGTCCATCTTCAGAAGAGTGTTGCGCTGTTGCAGGGCCTTGTTGTAGGAGGTGAGGGCCTCGATGTAGGTGTGGTCGTACTGCGAGATGACCACGTCCATCAGTCGGCGACGCTCTTCGCTTCCTCCGCTGATGAGCATCGAGTCGGCAGGCGATACAAAGACCAGTGGTATCAGACCGATATGTTGCGACAGACGCTTGTATTCCTTCTTGTCGCGCTTGACGTGCTTCTTTGTCCCGCGCTTCATGCCGCAATATATGCTGAGCGCATCGCCGTCTTCTTTCTCGTATTGGCCGTCGATGACAAAAAACTCCTGGTCGTGGAGTATGCACTGAGAATCAATGGGATTGAACGCGCTACGGCAAAAAGAGAGAAAGTAGATGGCGTCCAAAAAGTTGGTCTTGCCTTCGCCGTTGCGCCCGATAAAGCAGTTCATTTTCGGCGACAACTGCAACGTCGCTTCGCGTATGTTCTTGAAATTGAGAATGGAAATATTTTTGAGTATCATCTCTTTGCGCAAAGTTATACATGACGTGTTTTGAGAACTCGTCCTATGCAAAGTTAGTCCTTTTACCACTGAAACAAGAAAAAAAACACGATATATTTCAATATATGAGATAAAATACGTAATTTTGCGCTGCACTTTGCCCGGACATATACATATTGTAAACGCCGTCCGGAACAGCCGCATAAGGAAAATAAAAACAACAAAAAATAATGACAAACAAAAATGCAGCAAGCGCTCTCAATAGTCAAGAGACGCTGAACACAAAGGAGGCTTTCTTCTTGAAATACAAGAAGGCCATCATCATCGTCGTTGCAGTAGTCGTGGTAGTGATTGCCGGTCTTCTGCTTTTCCAGGCTTACGTGGCAGCGCCCCGTGCAGAGAAGGCCAGCACCGCCTTGGCCAAGGGTCAGGAGTATTTCAACGCTGAGCAGTTCGACAAGGCGCTCAATGGTGACGGTGCAGGCTATGCCGGCTTTGTGAAGATCGCCGATGACTATAGCGGTACAGACGCTGCCAATCTGGCCGACCTCTATGCTGGTCTTTGCTATGCCAATCTGAACAAGTGGGCAGAGGCTGTGACCTACCTTGAGAAGTATTCTCCCTCCAATGACGCTATGGTCAGTCCTGCTGCTGTTGCTGCCCTGGGCAATGCCTATGCGCAGACCGGCAATGTAGACAAGGCTATCAGCACCTTGAAGAAAGCCGCTTCTATGGCCGACAGCAAGGCAGCCGATGATGTCAATGTGAGCATCTCTCCCTCCTTCCTTTTGCAGGCAGGCCAGTTGCTCGAAAGCCAGGGCAAGAAAGCCGAGGCACTGAGCATCTATCAGGACATCAAGAAGAAGTATGTCAATGCTTCTGTCGTACAGTCTTCCGAGATTGACAAGTACATCGAAAGAGTATCTGAGTAGTCGATATGGCAACAGCACTTCATCACCTTTCTGAGTACGATCCCCAGCACGTACCCGATGCCAGCAACATGTGTTTCGGTATCGTAGTGGCCGAGTGGAATCCTGAGATTACCGGTGCTCTGCTTGACGGCGCTGTCAAGACGCTTGAGAAGCATGGCGCAATGACCGAGAATATCCATGTGAAGACCGTTCCGGGAAGTTTCGAGTTGGTCTACGGCGCTCACCAGATGGTGCTCCACGGCGGTTACGATGCAGTCATCATTCTCGGTAGTGTCATTCGCGGTGAGACTCCTCACTTCGACTATATCTGTCAGGGAGTGACCTATGGTATCGCCCATCTCAACACCATCAGCGAGATACCCATCATCTACGGCCTCCTTACTACCAACGATATGCAGCAGGCCATAGACCGCAGCGGTGGTAAGTACGGCAACAAGGGCGACGAGTGCGCCATAGATGCCATCAAGATGGCGAAGTTCTGAGAATACATCCTATTCAATAATATGAAAACAGGAGAAAAACGGGAACGTTTTTCTCCTGTTTTCATTTACCGTCACAAATGCTGAGTGCCGATAAAAGTCATTGGGTTTCTATCTTTGTCTTGCCACAAAAGGCGGATATTGTTGAGTAGGTGTTCAGAGAAGTGTTTGAACACCTACTTGTCTACTTATACTCCGTCTTCTTCCGCCTTTTCCAGTTCAGATTCGCTGCCGCCAGTATCAAGTTGGGTATCCTTGGAGATGCTGACTTGTCCTGTGCGGCCGATACGCATCACGAGTGGCACATATTCGTCGCTCATGGTATCGGGCGAGCCCACGCTGGCTGCGAAATACAGGCAGTCACCTTCCGCTTTGTCAAGGACGATGCCCAGTAGGGCTCCGTTGCGGTAGGTGGCATCTACATACTGCGTAAAATCGCTTTTGGTGAAGGTGCGGCTGAAAAATGTAGTGCCGTCCTTGCGGGTGATCTTCACGCTGATGCGGTTGTCGTAGTATTTGTTGCCCGAACCGTCATCGATGAGGGGCAGTGAGGAGTCGGCCTTGCGGTCGACGGTGACGGCATATTCGCTGCCCAGCCATTCCACGTTGCGGTTTTGCGAGTAGTCACCCACCTTCTGTGTTTTCTTGGGGGCGGTCACGACCTTTTTGTGCGTGATGATATTGGTCTCTTTCTTGGTTTCCTTGCACGACATGGCGGTGATGACCAGCATGCCGGCTGCCAGTAGTTGGATTTTGTTGTTCATTGTTCTGTTCTCTTGTGTCAGACCAAGGTCGTATAGGTGGACTCTAAAAAAGAAGTTTTAAGAACCATCTATAGTCTTTTCCGGTCGGGCCAGTGAGTACGCAAAGGTAACAAATATATTTGAGATACCGCCGCGAGCAACATTTTTTCACCCTTTGCCGTTTTTGTGTCGTGTCAGTATTTGGCCTTGCATACTCTGGTATTCGGGTCGAATACTGTAGTATTCAAGGCCGAATACCGGAGTGTTTGAGCCCGAATACTGGAGTATGCAAGGCCGAATACTCCAGTCTTTCGGCCCGAATACTCCTTCAAGTGCGGCTATGTGGCTATAGCGGACGACTATGTTTCTATTTTGGGAAGGGTATTGGCGGTAGAGATGTTTGGATGTGGCGAGAATTGGCACGCATTTTGCAAGTCAATGTCAGAACAAGATTATACATAAACATATACAATATGCAAAAAGGAAATATTGGGGTTACAACTGAAAATATATTCCCCGTCATCAAGAAATTTCTTTATTCCGATCATGAAATTTTCCTGCGTGAGATGGTGTCCAATGCCGTTGATGCTACGCAGAAGATGAAGACGCTGGCTGAGCGTGGCGACTTCAAGGGCGAACTGGGTGACTTGAGCGTCCGTGTATCTCTCGACACCGAGAAGGGTACACTGACCATCAGCGACCGCGGTATCGGTATGACCGAGGAGGAGATCGACAAATATATCAATCAGATTGCCTTCTCGGGTGTCAATGATTTCCTTGACAAGTACAAGGACAATGCCAATGCCATCATCGGCCATTTCGGATTGGGCTTCTACTCTTCCTTCATGGTGAGCAAGAAGGTGGAGATTGTCACACGCAGTTACCGCGACGGTGCCCAAGCCGTGAAGTGGAGTTGCGACGGCAGTCCTGAGTACGAGATTGAGAATGTAGAGAAGGCCGACCGTGGATCAGACATTATCCTCTATATTGATGACGACTGCAAGGAATTCCTGGAGAAAAACAAGATACAGTCGCTGCTCGACAAGTATTGCAAGTTTATGCCCGTGCCCGTAGCCTTCGGCAAGAAGACCGAATGGAAGGACGGTAAGCAGGTTGACACCGAGGAGGACAATGTCATCAACAGTGTGGAACCGCTTTGGACCAAGACGCCGAGCACGCTCAAGGATGAGGACTACAAGTCGTTCTACCGCACGCTCTATCCTATGCAGGACGAGCCGTTGTTCTGGATTCACCTCAATGTAGATTACCCCTTCAATCTTACGGGTATTCTGTATTTCCCGCGCATCAAGTCGAATATCGAACTGCAGCGCAACAAGATACAACTCTACTGCAATCAGGTGTTTGTCACCGACCAGGTAGAAGGTATCGTCCCCGAGTTCCTCACCTTGCTCCACGGTGTGATCGACTCTCCGGACATTCCCCTCAATGTGAGCCGTTCCTATCTGCAGAGCGACGCCAATGTGAAGAAGATCTCCACCTATATCACCAAGAAGGTGGCCGACCGTCTCAGCGGTATCTTCAAGGAGAACCGCAAGGACTATGAGGAGAAGTGGGACGATCTGAAGATCTTCATCAACTACGGTATGCTTTCGCAGGAAGATTTCTACGATCGTGCCAAGGATTTCGCCCTGTTCAAGGATGTCGACGGCAAGTATTTCACCTTCGAGGAGTACAAGACACTCATCAAGGACAACCAGACCGATAAGGACGGCAATCTCATCTATCTCTATGCCAACGACAAGGAAGGCCAGTACAGTTATATCGAGACAGCCAAAGCCAAGGGTTATAGCGTATTGCTCCTCGACGGCCAACTCGATGTGCCGATGGTATCGATGCTGGAGCAGAAGTTTGAGAAGAGCCGTTTCGTGCGTGTCGACAGTGACATCATCGACCGCCTGATTGTCAAGGAGGATGCCAAGAAGTCGGAACTCGATGAGAACACCCGTGACAATCTGTCACAGACCTTCCGTTCGCAGATGCCGAAGATCGAGAAGGCCGAGTTCAGTGTTGAGGTACAGGCCCTCGGTGAGGATGCGTTGCCCGTGCTCATCACCCAGAGCGAGTACATGCGTCGTATGAAAGAGGTGAGCCACTATCAGGCCGGCATGTCTTTCTATGCGCAGATGCCCGATGCCTACAGTATCGTGCTCAACAGCGACCATCGTCTTATCAAGGAGGTCCTTGAAGACGAAAACGCCAAGTGTCAGGAAGCCCTTCATCCTGTCGAGAGCGAGATCAAGGGTCTTGAGGCCCGCCTTGCCGTTCTCCGTCAGGAGCAGTCGAAGAAGAAGGCTGACGAACTGACACAGGAGGAGAAAGACGACATGGCCAACACCCAGAAGGCTGTTGCCGACCAGCGCGACAAGAAGCACCAGCTCATTGCCGATTATGCCAAGGACAACAAGGTCGTACACCAGCTCATCGACCTCGCCCTTCTTCAGAACGGCATGTTGCGCGGTGCTGCTCTTGATGCCTTCCTCAAGCGTTCGGTTGATTTGATCAAGTAGTAGCCATTTTATACGCAGGTGGAATTTTACACCACCTGCATACCAAAAGACTCCGTTGTAACGTGGAATATGCACGTTGCAGCGGAGCCTTTTTATGTTATTCCTTGGTCGGATTGTCAAACGGCAATCCGGCCGAGGATGTCAATGTGCGGGCGGTCACTTGTTGTCGTTGTCCCACAGATTGTCGTTGTCCCACGGTGATTCGTTGCCGTTGCTGAGCGATTCCTCACCCTTTATTTCTTCGAGCTTTTTGTCGAAGGAATTGATTGAGCCGCTCAGGATGTTGCACGCTACGACACCTACTTCTGTTACACGGGGAGCAACGTATGCCTTTTTTGCACTTTCCATTGTTTTCATATTCGTTGTAG
>CAVCSC010000071.1:0-11350 GCA_963604975.1 Lachnospiraceae bacterium
TATAATAACACCTGCTACCCATAAATAGATACGAATAATTTTGAATACCTACTTATAAAATTGTCTTTTTGCTATTGTAGTTTCTCTGCATAATGCTTGATGGCATTTCGGACACATATTTCGGCCTCCTTGAGAGAACAATTGAGATGGCCACCGCTTGCATTAAGATGACCACCGCCATTAAAGAATAATGTTGCCATCTCGTTGCATGGAAAATCATCAACAGACCGGAGGCTTACCCAAATCAAGTTGTCGCGTCGGTCGTCTTCGCGCAATGAAATTGACAATTTCATACCCTTTATTCTCAAAGGCTCATTGACCAACCCTTCCGCATCACCCTTGATAAAATGAAAATCCTTCATGTCTCGACGAGACAATGAAAAATAACTTGCATGAAAATCATTGAAGACATTTAGTTTATGACAAAGGACGTAACCTCTTAGTCTGATGGCCCAAGTACTGTAGTTATTGAAAACATTCCGGTATATCTTGTCCTTGTCAATAGACTTTGTAAGTAGTTGGCTAATAATAAAGAAGATTGCCGGATCATTTGAATTGTATGTAAATCCGCCAGTATCAGTCATCATGCCGCAATATATATCGGAAGCACATTTGGAACTCATTTGTTCAAAACCTCCCATTTGCCAAATAACGCGAAATACCAATTCACATGTACTGCTCATTTGGGGATGGGATACAGATAGCACTGCTGGCAACGTTGGATCGAGATGGTGGTCTATCATTACCAATTTGGCATGGCTATTCTGCAGGGAAGAACTCATTTCGTCTACCCGATTATAGGCATTGAAATCCAAGCAGAATATTAGGTCAGCATGTCCCAATATTTCCTCTGCCCGTTCGGTATGCTTGTCATAACGTAATATTTTCTCTGTACCTGAAAGCCATTGAAGAAAGTCTGGGTATGCATCAGGTATGATAATTGTTGGATTCTTGCCTTGCTGTTGAAGGTACTCAGACCATGCCAACGACGATCCCAACGCATCTCCATCTGGTGATTTATGACAACAGATAACGATATTTTGTGATTCGTCTATTATTTGTTGTAATAATGACAACTCGTTGTCTGATAATAATTCTATTTTCATAATGATTGCAAAGGTAGCAAAAAATGGTGTATTACAATAAAATATTGTTTCTTTCGCGCGGAAAAGCCTTATAAGACCTTTGTATCCCCTCTCCTTTTGGGAGATAATTTGAAAATATGATATAATCTGCTATGAAGGGATTGGGCGTGCCTTATGATGTTTTAACTATCTTGTATGACGTATAAGTCGAGAAAAATATGTAAGTTTGCAAATAGTAAAAAGAATATTCTTATGAAACCGACAGAACAGACATTGCAACAGGTGGAGCGGTTCGTCAGAAAACTGGCGCAAAAGTTTCCTTCTTCTGAGGACCCTGTGGTTCTTACTGACATCCATATACGTGTGTCGCAGGAGAATGGTGACATGACTGCTTTTGATGATGACGACAACGAGATTACAAGATGTGTCATAGAACAATGGATCGGAAATAGTGAGGATGGTTTCTATGATGAGGTAACTTGTGTATTGCGAACATTCTTTCAAAAGAACGCTAACCTTTCAGACAGTCTTGGAATCATGAAGCCTTATAGTTTCGTATTGGAAACTGACGAAAAAGAGCCTTTCTCGGAACTTTATGTCGCAGACAATGACACTATCTTGATAGGAGGCGATCTGATGAAGGGACTTGACAAGGATTTGGATAATTTTCTCAATGATCTTCTCGGTGAATGAGCCTAAAGATATAGCGCAATTCCATCGGGTCGTTGTTGCGGTAGGGTCCAATAGGGATGCAGTGGAACATATCGCAGCGGCACAACGCATATTAAATAAAAAATTTTCAGATATTCGGTTTAGTCAAGTTGTTGAGACTGAGGCCATCGGAATAGAAGATAGCCCGCCGTTCCGAAATTTTCTGGCTGTTTTTAGTACGACAATGAGTATTCATGATTTAGATGTTTTTCTCAAAGGAATAGAATTAACGTGTGGGCGGGAACCAAAAAACCGTGAGGAAATATCATTGGATATTGATCTGCTGAGTTATGATGGCATACGATACCATGTACCTGATTGGGACCGTTCCTATATCCGCAGTTTGTTTGACGAACTAAATGCAAAACCATAACAAGCACTATATATATACTATTGGATTTGAGCGTAGAGATATGCTTCGACAACTTATATGTTGTATAGTTATTTTTATTCTTCTTTCAAATCCGATCGGTCTGCATGCACAAAAAGACAGTGAGAGACTTGGTATGGCTATGGAATATATGCAAAGCAATAAGTTCCATGAAGCATTAATCATCCTATCTCAACTTGACAAGAAACACCATTTAAGCCCACGGCTAAAGGCATATATAGGACTGTGCTATTATTATGAGCAAGACTATGCTATGACGTGCAATACGATGGACACGCTTCTTGTTCACCTTGATGCTTTGGCTCCGCAAGAACGATCATTGTATAATTTTTGTACAGCAGAAAGCCATTTCTATATAGGGGAGTACAAAGAGGCTATATCATACTACGATGCAATGTTGACCCTTTGTCACGACAATGAAAAGGCTGATGCATTGTTTCATTTGGCATTCTGCTACTTGAATACAGGCGACGAAGAACAAGCACTGCAGACGTTTCAGAAATCGCTTTCCTGTTATGAAGAATACGGATTCCCTAAAGAGAGAGTCGCCCGTGTCATAGAATTGAGGAATATTATCAAAGGATTAGACAAACCCGTTTAATTGGCACGGTGTTTGTTGATTTATTCCATATTAATTTGGTTGCAATTTGTAGAAACAGCCAATTGAAAAAATGATATATAGATATCGCTTATGACAAATCAATTTTCACTCAAAGTTTCAGAGATACTGTCTTTCAGCAAAGAAGAGGCAATTCGACTTGCCAGTGATTTGGTATGCCCGGAACATTTGCTGCTTGGTATGTTGAGGGAGAAAGAAAGCCCTCTTCACACTATTTTGCACCAAATGGGGATAGAGATACAGATGATAAAATCAGAGTTGGAGTCAAAAATAGAACAACAAACGACCAATACTCCTTTTCCTACTCCAAATGAAGGAGAACCAATGCTTAGCGACAATGCCAACAACATACTCAAACTTGCTGTTCTTGAAGCACGTTTGCAACATGTCGTGACAGTAGACGTAGAGCATGTGTTGCTTGCCATTCTCCATGACAGGTCAAACAATGGGGCAAAAGACATCTTGGAAAGTCATAATATAAATTACATGGACGCAAAGAAAGCACTTCAGCATAGAAACACCACAAAGAGTGGCATTGGTCTTTCGGAAGAAGATGATGTAGAGCAGCAGAATGGCGGTAGAGGAGACCAAGAACGTCATTCCGCTAAGGTGTCTACGGCTACAACGAAAGGTGCTAAGACTCCAATCTTAGATAAATTTTCCACCGATCTTACACAAGCTGCGGCAGAAGGGAAACTTGACATCGTTATCGGTCGTGACCAAGAGATGGAACGGGTGATGGAAATATTGTGCAGAAGGAAAAAGAACAATCCTATCCTCATTGGCGAGCCTGGAGTGGGGAAAAGTGCCATCGCAGAGGGACTTGCGCAGTTAATCACCAAACGTCATACTTCACCGTTACTATTCAACAAACGGATTGTCAGCCTTGACATGACTGCCATTGTAGCCGGAACAAAATACCGTGGACAGTTTGAAGAACGTATCCATCAATTATTGAAAGAAATCGAAGGCAATTCAAATATCATCGTTTTCATCGACGAAATACATACGCTTATCGGTGCAGGTAGTGCTCCAGGAAGCATGGATGCCGCCAATATCATGAAACCTGCTCTTGCGCGCGGTGCCATACAGTGCATCGGAGCGACAACTATTGATGAGTACCGCAATAGCATAGAGAAAGACGGCGCCCTTGAACGACGTTTCCAAAAGGTTCTGATTGAACCGACTACTACGGAACAGACCTTGGCAATACTGCATAATATCAAAGGTCGGTACGAGGAGCATCATCATGTGCAATATACAGACGAGGCCTTGGCTGAATGTGTAAAACTGACGGAAAGGTATATAACAGACAGGGCTTTCCCCGACAAAGCGATAGATGCTCTTGATGAGGTTGGTGCGAAGGTACATCTGAAGCACGCACAAATACCGCCGGAGATTGACCAAAAAGAAAAAGAAATCAAGGCCGTTGACCAACAAAAGAAGAAGGCTGTACAGAATCAAAATTTTGAGTTGGCAGCAGATCTTCGTGACCAGCAGGTACATCTTGAAAATGAACTTGAAATACTCAACTCCCAGTGGGCATCGACCGATTGCACTAAAAGGGAATTTGTCGAAGTCGCCGATGTTGAGAATGTAGTTGCGCAAATGAGCGGTATCCCCGTGCAACGTATTGCAGAAAACGAGAATCAAAGACTTGCGAAGATGCCAGAGATTCTGAAAAGGGATATAGTCGGCCAAGATAATGCTATTGAGAAGGTTATCAAGTGTATCCAGCGAAATCGACTTGGACTGAGAGCTCCCAATCGACCGATTGGTGTGTTTATGTTTCTTGGTCCTACCGGTGTGGGAAAGACACATCTTGCTAAAAAACTGGCAGAGCTGATGTTTGGTACAAGTGATGCCCTGATCAGAATTGATATGAGCGAATACTCAGAGAGTTTCAATACTTCACGTCTTGTGGGTGCTCCTCCGGGATATGTAGGTTATGAGGAGGGAGGTCAACTGACAGAAAAGGTGCGTCGTCATCCATATTCCATTGTACTCCTTGATGAAATAGAGAAAGCTCATGGCAACGTATTTAATATGTTGTTGCAAGTTTTGGATGAGGGCCGTCTGACAGATGGCAATGGTAGAGTTGTGGATTTCCGCAATACGGTCATTATAATGACCTCAAATGCGGGAACGCGGCAACTTAAGGATTTTGGTCGAAGTATCGGATTTAAGGCTGCATCACCCTTAAGCGCAACAAATAGTGAAAGCGATAAAGAGTATGCACGGTCCATCGTGCAAAAAAGTTTGAGCAAACAATTTGCCCCCGAGTTCCTGAATCGCCTTGATGAAATCATCACGTTTGACCAACTTGACCAAGCCTCTATCAGAAAAATTGTAGATATAGAAATTCGTGTTCTTGAGCAACGTCTTAAGGAGGTCGGCTATAAAATAGAGATGACAGAGTCTGCTAAGGACTTCTTGACAACCAAAGGATACGATGTTATGTATGGAGCGCGTCCCCTAAAACGTGCCATACAGAACTATGTGGAGGATGGTATCTGTAACCATATATTAAATGGTGACATTAGCGAAGGTGCTGATATACTCATAGATATAAATCCAGAAAAGACCGAATTGACATTCAAATGATATTTGTGGCGTAGGGTAGGGGAACACCTCTACCCTTATGCTTTTTTATTTGTGGGAAATTTATTATATTTGTAGCGGATTAAAGGTGTTTTCTGTATAGAATACCATCCGCAAAAGCAAATAATCTACAATTCTTACATAAAGGTCGGGTCAAAATCCCACCACAAACAAGCCTAATCATGATACAAACACTTCTTATTTTAGCAATATCGGCTGTATTCTTTGCAGTTGGTAAAGTACGATCAGACTTGGTGGCCATATGCGCATTGGTGGCATTGTTGTTATGCGGAATCCTAACGCCGCAGGAAGCATTATCCGGATTTTCGAACCAAGTTGTTATAATGATGGTCGGATTATTCGTCGTGGGTGGAGGAATATTCCAAACAGGATTGGCGAAGATGATAGGAGGTAGAATCATGCAACTTGCAGGAAACAATGAAACAATTGTATTTCTTCTTGTCATGATTGTTACTGCAGTAATCGGTGCATTCGTAAGCAATACGGGTACTGTCGCTCTTATGATGCCAATTGTTGTAAGCCTATCTACAAAAGCGGATGTCAATGCTCGACGACTGCTTATGCCCTTGGCGTTTGCCAGCAGTATGGGGGGTATGTTGACTCTCATCGGTACACCGCCAAACTTGGTCATACAAGAAACGTTAACAGACGCAGGACTTGCTCCGTTGTCCTTTTTCTCATTCCTCCCTGTCGGTTTTGTATGCATTGTCGTTGGTATTTTGGTTCTGTTACCACTAAGCAAATGGATGTTGTCCAAAGGTGATGCGGTTGGTAAAAACAGGAACAAGACAAAATCACTCAATCAATTGGCTGACGAATATAAACTTTCAGAAAATCTATCACTTTTAGTGGTGGAAGAAAATACAAGTGCTATCGGTAAAACGATTTCTGAACTTCAAATATACAATCAGTATGGTCTAACAGTCATAGAGATAAGAAGAGAAACGGCAGGTCGGAAAAAAATTCTACGGCACGTGGAGCAAAAGTTAGCCGGCCCCAATACTATCCTTGAAAATGGAGATATCATCATTGTTTCAGGTGATCAGCTGCAGGTGAAGAAACTTGAACGTGACTATGGATTCAAGAATCTGAAACTTTCAAGAGATGGAAAGAAATATCAGTCCAGGACATTGGCTTTCTATGATATTGGTATCGCTGAACTTTTATTAATGCCAAAGTCCCGATTTATTGGCCGTCTTGTTCGAGAGTCGGGCTTTCGGGAAAAATATAATATCAACATTATGGGAGTAAGGCGAGGTGGCAAACATCTTACAGAAAATTTGGCAGATCTCACCTTTCTATCAGGCGACATACTTCTTGTGCAAGGAACGTGGGACAACATTGCCCGACTTGAACGCGAAGAAGATGATTGGGTGGTAATGGGACAACCCCTTGAGAAAGCGGCACAGGTAACTATAGATTATAAAGCCCCAATTGCCGCAGCCATAATGCTTGGAATGGTTGTAATGATGGTGTTTGATTCGATTCCTATCGCTCCTGTCACGGCGGTGATGATTGCAGCCATTCTTATGGTTCTGACAGGATGTGTGCGTAGTGTAGAAGCCGCGTATCGCACTATCAATTGGGAAAGTATCGTGTTGATAGCAGCAATGCTACCGATGTCAGTTGCGTTGGAAAAAACTGGTGTTTCGAATAGCGTATCACAGATACTAGTTAGTCAGTTAGGCATGTATGGTCCAATGGTTATGTTGGCTGGCATATATTTTACGACATCGCTACTCACCATGTTTATCAGTAATACAGCAACGGCGGTACTCATGGCTCCGATAGCTTTGTCTTCTGCCCAAAGTCTGTCTGTAAGTCCCTATCCGTTCCTTTTCGCAGTTACATTAGGTGCAAGTATGTGTTTTGCATCTCCATTCTCAACACCCCCCAACGCACTAGTCATGCAGGCTGGCAATTACCGCTTTATGGACTATGTACGAATAGGCCTTCCCTTACAAATAATAATCGGTGTCGTTATGACGTTTGTCTTGCCTCTGCTTTATCCGTTCTGAGAACTGAGGACATAAAGGATATTGTCAAATTATGTAAGGATAAGTATACATCCCACATATCCGCAGCAGATATCCGGACACATATGGAGTGGTGGTTCTATCAATGTATGACCATCTTGTTTATACCAAACAGAGGTATGAGAGTTGTGTAACCTAATTGTGTTGCTGCCTGTCGAAATTTTTACGAGTATAAGAAAGGTTTCAGCGGACAGAAATAAAAAATCGGTTTGAATTCTCATGTGAGAATTCAAACCGATTTCGATTATCTTCGGAGGTTTGTGATTCTATCTTTTCAATCCTTATTAGCCCGCTTGCGTGCTTGATGGTCAAGGATTGACTTACGCATTCGCATATTTTTTGGCGTTACTTCTACAAGTTCATCTTCTTTGATGTACTCGAGACATTCCTCCAAACTCATTACAGTCTTGGGAATTACGCGTGCCTTTTCGTCACTTCCGCTTGCACGAACATTTGTGAGTTGTTTGGCTTTGGTGACATTTATGACAAGATCGTTGTCATGCACATGTTCTCCGATAACTTGACCTGCATAGACTTCTTCACCCGGATCGATAAAGAATTTTCCGCGGTCTTGCAATTTGTCGATACTGTATGCGTAGGAAGTTCCCGTTTCTAGAGCAATCATGGAACCGTTGAGTCGACGCTGAATTTCTCCTTTATAGGGTTGATATTCTTTGAAGCGGTGAGCCATGATTGCTTCGCCTTGTGATGCAGTCAGCACGTTTGTTCGCAAACCGATAATTCCGCGTGAAGGAATGTCAAATTCTATGTCGACGCGGTCGCCCATAGTCTGCATAGAGGTCATCTCTCCCTTTCGACGAGTTACCATGTCAATCATTTTGGAAGAGAATTCCTCAGGAACGTTGATGGTCAGTTCCTCGATAGGTTCGCACTTTACACCATCAATTTCTTTATAGATAACTTGGGGCTGACCGACTTGCAGTTCATAACCTTCGCGACGCATCGTTTCAATAAGTACCGAGAGGTGGAGTACACCTCTTCCGCTTACAATCCATTTGTCAGTGGAGTCTTCAAATGGGCGAACGCGCAATGCCAAGTTCTTTTCCAATTCTTTTTGTAGACGGTCATTGATGTGTCGGCTAGTAACAAACTTTCCTTCCTTTCCGAAAAACGGTGAATCGTTGATGGTAAACAACATACTCATGGTCGGCTCATCAATAGCAATGGGAGGAAGCGGTTCGGGATTCTCATTATCGCAGATAGTATCTCCAATTTCGAAATTCTCCAAACCGACCACGGCACAGATATCTCCACTATGCACTTCCTCTACTTTCTTTTGGCCCATTCCATCAAAAACGTGAAGTTCCTTGATGCGTGTCTTTTCCTGGGTTCCATCACGATGGCAAATTGTAACAGGGAGGCCTTCTTTTAGAGTTCCGCGATGAACTCGCCCTACCGCTATACGTCCTGTGTAACTACTATAGTCCAATGACGTTATGAGAAGTTGGGGAGTACCTTCCAGCATTTTTGGTGCGGGTATGATTTCTACGATTTTGTCAAGTAGGTAGTCTATGTTGTCTGTCGGCTTATTCCATTCTTCCGCCATCCAACCATTCTTGGCAGACCCATAAACAACGGGGAAATCCAACTGGTCTTCAGTTGCATTGAGGGAGAACATGAGATCGAAAACCATCTCATACACTTCCTCGGGGCGACAGTTCGGTTTGTCTACTTTGTTTACAACGACAATCGGTTTCAATCCGATTTGAAGAGCCTTTTGCAGAACGAAGCGTGTTTGGGGCATAGGCCCTTCGAATGCATCAACAAGCAATATGCAGCCATCTGCCATATTAAGAACGCGTTCAACCTCTCCACCAAAGTCAGAGTGTCCCGGAGTGTCAATAATATTGATTTTTACTCCTTTCCAATTAATGGAAACGTTTTTCGAAAGAATCGTTATACCGCGCTCGCGCTCCAAGTCATTGGAGTCCAATACTTGGCCGCTGTTATCCTGGCCTTCACGGAATAATTTTCCTGCCAACATCATTTTGTCGACAAGGGTCGTTTTTCCGTGGTCGACGTGAGCAATGATTGCAATGTTTCTAATTTCTTGCATAATTACCTTAAAAAATCAACTGCAAAATTAGTGATTTTTATTGATATAGCACGATATATATATGCAATTTTCAAAAAATCCCATTGTATAGAATGACTTTTGCTGGCTGCGAGATTGTTTTCGAGAAAAGTTTGTCAGTGAATGATGACACATAGAGTTATAGAGTTTTAGACCCTGCCATGAATAAAAATTCGGTTATTTGTTTGTCCGTTCTTTTCATTTGCACTAACTTTGCATATTATTCCTTTACTAATTGCTAAAAACATGTTGTTTAGCTGAGTGTGTGAACACTGTTTTTTAGCATATTATTATGTTATATGACTAGAAAAAAGAAACCGTTACCAATATTGGAAAATGTAACAATAGAGGCAGTTGCAGCTGAGGGAAAAGCCTTGGCCCATGTCAATGATATGGTCGTGTTTGTCCCTTTTGTTGTACCCGGTGACATTGTCGACTTACAAGTGAAACGCAAAAAGCATCATTATTGTGAAGCAGAAGTAGTACGGTTTATAAAGAAGAGTGACATACGTCAAGAGCCTAAATGTGAGCATTTTGGAATTTGTGGCGGATGCAAATGGCAGAATCTTCCCTATGAAGAACAATTAAAGGCGAAACAAAAACAGGTGTTTGACCAGTTGTCGCGCATCGGGAAGATAGAGTTGCCTGAGTTTCTTCCCATCATGGGTTCCGTGAAAATGTATGAATACCGAAACAAATTGGAATTTGGATGTTCTAATAAGCGATGGCTCACCCGTGAACAAGTCGAAAGTGGTGTAACGTTTGATAATATGAATGCCGTCGGTTTTCATATAACTGGTGCATTTGACAAGATATTCCCGATAGGTCACTGTTGGCTCATGGATGACTTGCACAATGCCATACGAAATTCAATTCGTGATTATGCCAATGAGAAACACTTGTCTTTTTACGACTTGAGAGAGCAGCATGGTTTGTTGCGTGATATTGTTATCCGAAATTCCAATTCAGGGGAATGGATGGTTCTAATACAGTTCCATTATGATGAGGAAAATGATGAGGATAAAGCAAAAGGCTTACTTCAACATGTTGCGGATAAATTCCCTGAAATCAGTACTTTGTTATACGTGAACAATCAAAAATGCAACGACACATTTGGCGATTTGCCTATTACTGTATTCAAGGGTAACGGTTATATATATGAAATAATGGAGGAACTGAAATTCAAAGTGGGCCCCAAAAGTTTCTATCAGACGAACACGGAACAGGCTTACCATTTGTATTCGGTGGCACGCGAATTTGCCGGACTGACAGGAAAGGAACTCGTATATGACCTCTATACAGGAACGGGAACCATTGCCAACTTTGTTGCAAGACATGCAAACGAGGTTATCGGCATAGAGTACGTACCCGAAGCCATAGAAGATGCAAAGGTAAATTCAGAAATCAACAATATTTCAAATACAAAATTCTTTGCTGGGGATATGAAGGATATTCTCAATGACGATTTTGTGGCCGAATATGGCCGTCCTGATGTTATCATTACGGATCCGCCTCGTGCAGGAATGCATCCGGATGTCATTGATACGATACTCCATGCTCAACCTCGCCGTATCGTATATGTAAGTTGTAATCCTGCGACTCAGGCACGGGATTTGTCGTTGCTGGATGCCGAATACAAAGTGACGGCCGTGCAACCTGTAGATATGTTTCCACATACCCCGCATGTGGAGAACGTGGTGAGATTGGACAGAAGAAAAGAGAACTAAAACCTATAACTATATAGGGTCTGCTAATTAAAATATAATTATTTGATATTCAATAAATTATATC
>CAVCSC010000072.1:0-11322 GCA_963604975.1 Lachnospiraceae bacterium
GGGGAAAGGGGGCATTGTGCCCGGGCATTACACATATTGAGGATTTATGCTTGTGCACATGCCTACACATACGATAGAAAGCGAATCTGCATATGTGCGGAGTCCATCTGCTAATTTAAGGGAATATACCAAAATATATTGTTTTTGTATTTCTTTTTTTATAGTGGATGGGTATCTGAAAAACGAAAATAGGAGAAAACCGATTTGTTTTTCTCCTATTCACCAATGGTGGAATATATTCCCCCCCCCCCCCTTGGACGGCTTGTTGATTTCTTATTTGGCCTTGACCGCGCGTATAGGCAGGTTGGCCACCGTGGTCATCAAGCAGTCGCGCATTACGCATTTCCCGTTTTTGTCGACAACGAGTGTTGGGCAATACAGTTTCTTGTCAGCACCGGTGTAGACTACATTTGAGCGCAAACAGAGACGGTCGCCGTTCTCGTCTTCGATGTAGGGTAGAAGAATGGATGTGCCATTGTGGGTCAGTTCCATCACCGTAACGCCCTTCTTGCGATGGTAGATGTTTGACTCGCAACAGGATGCAAGTTCCTGCAACTGTTCTACACTCGGTATGCGCCAGTCTTTGCCCATCGCTTGGGTTGCCGCATCCTCGCTGCTGCCAGGGATGATGCGCTTGGCATTGTATGTCTTTCCATCTATAGTCCATGTCGTTTCTATGCCGGGTACGCGGTTGAGTGACAATAGGCGTCTCTTGATGGTGGCTTGTTGGTCGGCCGTCATCGGTGTTGTGTCCCCCCATTTGAAGAGAGCCCCGCTTTCCCAACTACGTTTGGCACCGACATTCATTCCGCTCCACAGTGTTTTGCTCTCCATGTGGAAATCGGCCACCGACAATGTGTCGGTCACGGGAGTTGGGAGTTTGTCGCGGTGTATGAAGCGGATGTCGGCCACCAAATACATCGGAATCTGTATCTCCTTTTTCGGGAAATATTTGTCGTTGGTCACAATTCTGAGGTATTGGACAGTATCGACGATACTATTGATGGTGTCGACCTTGAACTCTTGGGCGGATATGCTGCAGATTGGCGCGATGACTGTAAGTAGTAGAAGATATATTCTTCTCACTACGTTTCTCATTCTTTTATCTCCTTTCATGTCTTCTGTTATGGCGGACAATATGCTTGCCGCTTTTGTGTTAGGACTCTCTTCCATATTAGTAAAGGGTAATAGTGTGTGGGCATTTCCGCCTTAATACTTTAAATTGATGTTTTTTCTTGTTGATATTACGTTGGGATCTATCGGTCTTCCTATCATAAGAGCAGGAAGTCTTGTGGCCCGATCCATTTTTATCAGACAACACCCGTCCGGTGTGATTTGTAGTGCCCATGCTTTAGTATTGTCGTCTCCTTCTGGCGCAAGGGTAGAAGTCCAAAGGCAAGCGTACCTTGCTGGTCGTTGCTGTTGTACTCCACTGTCTGACCAAAAATGTTCTGTTGGACATTGTCTTAGGGTGCTTCGGCTCACTGTTCTGATTCTAGTTTTTGTATCACATTCAGTGTCCCAATTTATGCAAAATCCAATAGACTCATCGTCAGCACGTCCGTTGGGAAGTTCGTATGACGCAATGTAAAAGCAGGCGTCATTGGGGTTGTATAGTCTTATAAAGGTGTGATAATTCCTTCTGCGTATGTCTGCACATTTCGTATGATAATTTTCTTCTATATTTTCATCCCACATAATGTCCCTTCCGCAATTTTTGAGTAAATATTCTACATCTGCTTTTGAGGCCATCCATATAGGGCTATCAGAAGGGGAAATTTCCACGCCATGTTGCTTCGCTTGCTCTACGGCGATGTTTGCAAAGAAATCATATTGTGTATGTGCTATATCGTTACCCATATCAAGGTACTTATACCATAGATAATAATATTTTTTAGTAGTATCATAACAAGCAGAATCGCCATAAGATAAGGCTCCCCATGCACATTCTGGATTGTAGCCTTGATATAGTCCCCATGATTTTAAGCCATTCGTCTCATCAGGGTCATCCATGAATACCATGTGGACTGGATTCCTATCTTCATAATAATCCCGGGCAGTACTGAAACGTTCTTCTTTTGTATCAGCATAAAAACCATATTTGGGAAAGATAGAGTCAATAAACCATTTCTGGGAGTTTTCGCCGAGTACACCAATATCCTCTCCTAATGTGAACTGGCTCTTTATGACTTCTTGACCTTTTATTATTGACATTTCTTCAATCATATCTAAGGGCAAGGTCAAGGAATCACCACTGAATTCTGACCATTCTCCGATTGGTCCTGGATTATAATAATCCCCTGGTTGGAAAAGAATGCCTTGTACATTACTCATTTGAAGTGTGTCGTTGCAAGTCAGTCGAACAACCAACGTGTTTTTGTGGGATGATTTTGAAATCACCTCCTGTGCTCCGCATTGTAGATGTAATGCGATTGAAATTATACAGAATACAAAGTGTCGTAACATATTATGAAATTGATGAGTGAAACTTACATTAAATGACAATCGACTTAACCGTTGTTTGGCCATCTTTCGAAATGGCTTTGGCTATGTATATGCCGTGAGGTAGGTCTTTCAGATGAACAATTCCTGTAGAATGGTACTCTCTATAGATTTGTCCTCCTGTCGTGTATAAACGGATTGTAGCCGTAGCCTCGTTTGCGCCGTAAAGATGCAATTCCTTGGTGATCGTATCGTACTTCAAGGTTATATTTGTGTACTCCTGTTTTTGTGTGTTTATGGACAATGTTTCAGGTGTCCCCTTTAGAAAGCGAATTGTATTTATTCTTTTTTGTATTTTATCCCAGTGTGCGATATTTTCATCGATTGGTTCGGCAGGATATTTTCCAAAATACTCCGAGTATTGTTCGTAGCCTTCTTTCACCTTTCCATATGCATAATTAATTTGGTAATGGCCATCTCCGACAATATAAGGTTCGCCGTCTTTGGTGTGACTTGTGGAGTAGTAGAGATCTTTGCCGTCAAAAGCGTATAGGGCAAAAGGATTTTTTCTTGATCTTTTGAAATAATAATATCTTAATTCTTCTTTATATAGTTCGCTTCTACTGCTAGAGGTCCAAGCACTTTCAAATATATTCATATTCGTGTCTTCTTCAATAATACGAGGATTTTTTATTTGGGTGACGGGAAAGAATGTGAAAGGGTATTGTCCGTAAGCGCATCTGCACAATTTGTGAATACAACCAAATTGCCGCCAATATGATCTATAGTCGGGATCCCAAACTCGTCCATTTACCAGTATGTACGCATATTGGTGACCAGTGGAGTCTACAGCATCAAGGGGTACCTGCTGGAGCAATTCGTCGCCATCATACATTTGTAAAGCGAATGTACAATCGTCTTGTTTGTCGTATTCGTCCTGGGCCGAAACTGTTGAGCAGTGCAGTGAAAATAGGAACGTGAGGGTTAACATTAACAGAAAAGGATGTCGCATAGTCTTATTGTTTTTGATTTGTTGCAAATGTACGAAAAATAAGGTTCGACGAATAGTTACTTGTCGTTTTTTTATCCCTTTTTAATATGTGTTGCATCAAATATTAGCGACGGTAAATACCTACTTATGCATAAGGCCTGGTATTCTTCTCGGCTAAATGTGTAGACTATGACATTGGACAAAAGCGTGATGGAATGGGTAAATATAAAAATAGGAGGCAAATGCCTTTTGCATTTACCTCCTATTGGTTATGTGTTACAAATGGTTGGGGTGACGATTATTCGCCTTTCTCCATTTTTGCTTTCAACTCTGCGAGTGCATCGATGTCGCCAAGTGTTGTGCTGGCGGCAACGTTGTTGATGGTAGTTGTAGATTCCTTCTTGGGAGCGCGCTTGCGAGCCGGCTTCTCGTCTTTCACCTGCTCGAATGTGCGGCTGTGTGAAAGGATGATACGCTTGGCTTCCTTCACGAACTCTATTACCTTGAAGGGAAGTTCCTCGCCCAACTGTACGGTAGTGCCGTCTTCCTTAGCAAGGTGCTTGGGAGTAGCGAAGCCTTCGCCACCCTCGTCGAGAGTTACGACAGCGCCCTTGTCCATCAGTTCGGTGATTTTGCCGTTGTGTACAGATCCGGGTGTGTAGATTTCCTCATACTTGTCCCAAGGATTCTCTTCGAGCTGCTTGTGGCCAAGGCTCAAACGACGGTTTTCCTTGTCTATTTCGAGTACAACAACATCGATGTCTGCACCAGCCTGTGTGAATTCTGAAGGATGCTTTACCTTCTTGGTCCAAGAGAGGTCGCTCACGTGAATCAGTCCGTCTACGCCTTCCTCGAGCTCTACGAAGATACCGAAGTTGGTGAAGTTGCGTACCTTTGCGGTGTGCTTGCTGCCTACGGGGTACTTCACTTCGATGGTCTCCCAAGGATCTTCCTTCAGTTGCTTGATGCCGAGAGACATCTTGCGCTCAGAGCGGTCGAGTGACAGAATCACGGCCTCTACCTCGTCGCCTACGTGCAGGAATTCCTGTGCAGAGCGTAGGTGCTGGCTCCAGCTCATTTCTGAAACGTGGATAAGACCCTCTACGCCGGGGGCGATTTCTACAAATGCACCGTAGTCTGCAATGACAACGACCTTACCTTTGACGTGGTCGTGAATCTTGAGGTCGGCGTCGAGAGCATCCCATGGATGAGGAGTGAGCTGCTTCAGACCAAGAGCGATGCGCTTCTTCTCGTCGTCGAAGTCGAGGATAACGACATTGATCTTCTGATCGAGCTGTACAACCTCGTGAGGATCGCTTACGCGGCCCCAAGAAAGGTCGGTGATGTGGATGAGTCCGTCAACACCGCCGAGGTCAACGAATACACCGTAAGAAGTGATGTTCTTGACAGTACCTTCAAGAATCTGACCCTTCTCCAGTTTGCTGATAATCTCTTTCTTCTGTGCTTCCAACTCAGCCTCAATGAGTGCCTTGTGAGAAACAACAACGTTGCGGAACTCCTGGTTGATCTTGACAACCTTGAATTCCATAGTCTTGCCTACGAATACGTCGTAGTCGCGTATGGGGTGAACGTCAATCTGGCTTCCGGGCAAGAATGCTTCGATGCCGAATACGTCTACAATCATACCGCCCTTTGTACGGCACTTGATGTAGCCCTGGATGATTTCGCCATTCTCGAGAGCAGCGTTGACGCGCTCCCAGCTCTTGCTCAGGCGGGCTTTCTTGTGAGAAAGAACGAGCTGTCCCTTCTTGTCCTCCTGATTCTCTACGTAGACTTCAACCTTGTCGCCTACCTTCAGTTCGGGATTGTAGCGGAACTCAGATGCGGGGATGATACCATCGCTCTTATAGCCGATGTTGATGACTACTTCCTTCTTGTCGACGGAGATAACTTCTCCCTCTACGACCTGATGCTCAGACACCTTGTTGAGGGTTTCGTCGTAGGCCTTTGCCAAGTCCTGCTTGTTGATTTCTACGTTTCCACCATTCTCAAACTCTTCCCAATTGAAGTCTGCCAACGGTTGTACGTTCTTCAAATCTGACATAAAAATAATGTTTGTTTTAAAAATTAATAAAGTTAGACTTTATGTGAATAATGTTGAATTAGGCCGCAAAGTTACTCATTTGGTTTTATTATGAGTGCCTGTGTGGGATTATGCGATACTTCTTTTATGTATATTTAACAATATTTATTACCGCGTATTTCCATTCGCCGTCACTAATGCAACGGTAAGGGGATTATTTCTTTACGGCTGCGAGAGCGTTGGGCCAATCGGTATCGAGGGAGAACTGGGTGAGATAGTTCTCATTGTCTACATATCCGTAGGTGATATCCTTCTCAGAATCATGGAAGAGCGGATTGCTTACGGATGCATTCTTGAAGATGGCGAGAACAACGTCCTTGTCTTTCTTCTTTTTTTCGGCGGAAAGACGCTTGACAAAGAGGTTGACAAATTCCACCATAGCGTTGGCTTGAGTGCCGAGTTCGTACTCGGAAAAATGTTCAGCGTGTCCGGCTTTGTCAATCAGATAGTAGAGGGCATCGTACTTGAAGCAGGCTACTTTGCGGGCTTCAATATTCTTTGTGGTGTCGTTGGCCAACTTCTCGACATCTGTCTTCATCTGTACCACAGCCTTGTAGATTTCCTGTGAGGAAGCGTTCAAGGTGAAGAGGCATAGGGCGATAAATATAAACAGTTTTTTCATCTTTTGTATATATTATTGTTTTGTTTCCTTTTCTTTATTGACCGAGGTGTTTGGTGAGGCTGACGCAGGGTGGCAGTTCGCTTGGGTCGTGTGTGACAAAAATCAGTGTTTTGTCTTTGTGGGCGCAGTAGGCAGTGATTATCTCTTGTGCCCGGTGGCGGTTATTGGGATCCAGTCCCTGAAATGGTTCGTCAAGGATGAGCAGGTCTGGGTCTGCAATGAATGCCTTGGCCAACAGTACCAAGCGTTGTTCTCCGCTTGAGAGACTTTGAAAACGGCGTTGTGCAAGTGCTCTGATGCCGAAATTGCCCATCCATGAATGGCACTTCTCAAGATCTTCTTCATTGGGTTTGCTGTTGGGCATTCCTGGCTTTTGCAGTCCGCTGATGATCATCCGTTCTGCAGTGATGTGGGCTTTGACGGCTCGGTGCATCTCCGGTGATACATACCCGATACGGCGTTTGATGTCCCAGATGCTTTCGCCTGTTCCACGCTTCCGGCCAAATAGCGTTATGTTGCAACGGTAGGCTTGTGGGTTGTCGGCGCAAATCAAACTCAGAAGGGTGGACTTTCCACTTCCGTTGTGTCCGGTTAGTGCCCAGCACTCGCCGCTTTTTACGGTCCAGTTGATGTCCGAGAGAATGGTGTGGCTGCCGTAGTGAATGGTGACATCTTTCATGCAAATAACGTCAGAACTACTGGAAACCTTGTCTATGTATGGATTTTTTAGAATTGTTTGACGTTTTTGCAGATTTTGCCCGTCCACTCTGTGAGTTTCCTGACGTTGTAGATATTCCAGTCGTGTGCATTTCGGGGTGACGCGTTTGTCGGCCACTTCTATGATGTGGGTCACAAAGTCAGGTATGTCGGCGGTATCGCTGACGATGAGTATCAACTGAAGCGTTTGCTTTTCGGATATTGTACGAAGGAGATCCTTGAATTGTTGCCGCGTTTGCGTGTCAAGTCCAATAAAGGGGTTGTCGATGACCAGAACACGCGGTTGAGCCATCAGTGCTGTGGCCAAAGACAATTTGCGGAGTTCTCCACTGGAGAGTGAAATGATATATTTGTCCATAGCATCCTCCAGTCGGAGGAAGGCTATCAGACTGTCGCGTATCTGTCGGCGCTCAGCAGGGACTTTGTCTAATGTGGCGCAGACTTGCTCAATCCTGTCCTTGACGGTAGGGGTAGATTCGTCTATTTCTGTTTGGTTCCATCTCTGTTGCAGGTAGTACGACCGGTCGTTGGTACGGCCATAGGCGTCTTTGTACTTGATGTATCGCAGACAGGCTGATACCGTATTTTCTTCGCAGGGCGAGAAATCGTAGCGCAGGGTGCCCGAACGCAGCGGGTGGCGTCCGGTGAGCATGTCGGTAAGGAGGGTCTTGCCGCTCCCGTTGGATCCGACGATGGCTAAGTGTTCACCGGCTGAAAGGCAGATGGTTGCAGGAGTAGCCAGTTGCCATTCAGCCAATCGTGCTACACCGTCGGTCATGGCAATGATGTCTTGCATACTCTTTCCTTGTTTTTGCTGATGAAATCTTTCCAACCATGATAGTGTACATCGTTGACGGGGTTGGCTGCCTGTAGAAAGTGACAATAGGCCACACCGAGAGCGTCGGTCGCATCCATAAATTTCGGCATATCTTCATCGGCTATGCGTAGCAGACGCTGGAGCATACCGGCGACTTGTTCTTTGGATGCTTGGCCCTGTCCGGTGATGGCCATCTTGATTTTCATAGGGGCGTATTCGTGTATGGGTACGCTATGACGTATGGCGGCAGCAATGGCTACTCCCTGGGAACGGCCCAGTTTGAGCATCGACTGTACGTTCTTGCCGAAGAATGGGGCTTCGATAGCCATTTCGTCGGGTAGGTATTGGTCGATAATCTGGGTTACGCCTTCGAATATCCTTCCAAGACGCAGGTAGGGGTCGGACTCCTTTCTCATATCGATGACTCCCATGGCTACCATTTGTGCCTTGTTGCCGATGGTGCGCAGTACACCATATCCCATCACGTTGGTGCCCGGGTCTATGCCGAGAATGATTTTTTCGGTGCTGTTTGCCACGTTATCTGTCCATATATGGGTTGTGGGCCAGTTCTTCGCCGATGGTAGTACGCTCTCCGTGTCCGGCCAGGACAACGGTTTCGTCGGGCAATTGGGCGAGCATGCGAAGGCTTTGTATGATTTGGAACATATTGCCTCCGGCAAAGTCTGTTCTGCCGATGGAATGCTTGAAGAGTGTGTCGCCTGTGAAGGCAATGCCTTCTTCTTGGCAATAGAGTGTCACTGAACCGCGTGAGTGTCCCGGGGTGTTCAGTACCTGAAGGGTGTGGGTACCGAAGGTGACGGGAATACTCTCTGTGAGATGTGTACCTGTAGGGGGTAGGGGTTGTTTTAGCGGTTCTCCGTAGAAGAGTTTTGCCTGTTGGTCGGCATGGTCGATGAGCGACTGGTCGCGCTCTGCCAGTTCTACATGCAGACCGAATGCTTCGGCTATGGTGTCATTGCCGAAGTTGTGGTCGAGGTGCCCGTGGGTCGCCAGCAGATGTTTGGGCTGCAGATGGTTGTCGCGGATGTATTCTACGATAGCCTTGCGCTCTTCTTCATAGAAGGCACCACAGTCAATGATGACGCATTCTCCAGTCTCGTCGCTGACCACGTAGCAATTTTCCTGGAGCATATTGCAGATGAATGTTTTGATGTTGATCATAACGGTAGGTATATGAGGTGCTTTTCTTTGAACCATTCCTCGTCGAAGTAGTCGCTGACGGGAGTCACTTCGACAATATTTTTGAAGGGTTGTGTTTCTCCTTCGAGGTTTCCTCCCTTAAGACAGATCAGTCCATTGGGCATGGCGTTGCGTTGTTGCTTTGCAACGTTCTTGCGTACAATCTTTACCAAATCGGGTAGGGGCATGACGGCGCGGCTGACAATGAAGTCGTATTTCCCTTTTTCTTCTTCTCCGGATAGTTGTACGGCTGTCACGTTTTTTAGGCCGATGGCGTTGGATACCTCGTTGACTACCCGTATCTTTTTGGCTGTCCGGTCGATGAGTTTGAATCGGCATTCGGGAAATAGTATGGCAAGTGGTATGCCGGGGAAACCTCCGCCTGTACCGAAATCGAGTATTTCAGACTGCGGACGGAAATTGATTTCCTTGGCGATGGCGAGCGAGTGTAGCACGTGATGGGTGTACAAATACTCGATGTCTTTGCGTGAGATGACATTTATCTTGCTGTTCCAGTCGGTATAGAGGGCCTTGAGATTGGCAAACTGCTGGCGTTGTATGTCTGTCAGATGGGGAAAGTATTTGAGAATTTCTTCCATTGTAGTGTATTGTTGCTTGTCGTTTTACTGTCACTTATGTCTGGTCTCATCAGTTTGCCTATGTCGGATCTGCTGACGGTGATACGTAGTTCACCTTCGTCGTATGGGGCGATTTCTCCTTGCTGGTAGATGAAGATGACCTTGTCCCGATAGACGATGAAATTGTCGGGGAGGTAGACCTCGGTTCCAGTGAATATCTGTCGGTTTCTAAGGCCGTCGATACCGTCTGCCCTATGACTTTTTGCCAGTTTTCTGACGATGACGGATTTGATAGGCTCCTCCGCTCCGTGTATATAGATGTCATCGAGTGAGAGGATGTGTCCGCTTTTGGTATCAATGTTCCGGACTATGGTCTGCATCGTTTCGGGTTGCTCACCTGATTGTGTCTTGATATTTGCAGTGTAGGTGAGTATGTCCTGATAATGGGATTGAGTGGAAACTGTCAGTTGAAAACGCTGTCCGTAGGTATTGCCGTGTGTGCGGTCGTACTTATATAAGGATGTATTTGCGTCGCGATAACATCTGATGTATTGGTCTGCAAACATATTGACGGCCTTCGGTACGTCTGTAAGACCGTTGGGAAGATACTCGGGGGGTAGAATGGCTGCGTTGAGAATGGCTGCATTGATTTTTTCTGCATTCTCTCCTTCCGCATATTGCATCTGTATGCTGACGCGGCAGGATGGTGCGCCACTCGCTTTGCCGAGTGTGTATATGGTGTCAAGGACGGTTTCGCGTATGGTCAGTCCGTCAATGTGAGCCATATGCGCTTTTTGGCAGGCTCCGAGGAGTATGCAGACGAGAACGACGAGAACGGTTGTGCCTATCTTCATATTTTGCAAAGTTACGAAATCTTGCCGTGATATGTATAGGT
Source organism: Lachnospiraceae bacterium (assembly GCA_963604975.1). GTDB lineage: Bacteria > Bacteroidota > Bacteroidia > Bacteroidales > Bacteroidaceae > Prevotella. The sequence goes on from CAVCSC010000072.1 coordinate 10,367, forward strand.
AGGTTCTAAAAGAATTTGTGTTATTTATTGGTCGTATGTATCTGTGGCAATTCGCTCAAGTGTACCATCCATTGTCCGTTGCGCTTCTTGAGTGTAAGATAGACGTTGCCTTTATTGATTATACGTCCGGTTTTGCCGATGGAATCAGGAAGAAAGACATTGGTTACTTCAAGTGTTGCAAGGGCAGACGTGTCGTTTTCTTGTTGCTGGTCGGTCACTATGCAGTCGGCTGTGTCATCACTGGCGTTGATTTTGTCGAGGTCATCTTGAGTGAGATTGCCGGCCACGTATCTTATCCATTTCTCAGATTCTATGGTAGCATTGCGTAGTGCAGCGTTGTACTTGTTGTTGAAATAGGCATTGGCAAATGTCGTGGCACAGTTCCCGATAATCTCTTCTTCTTTGTTGCCTTTGCAAGAGAATGTTATTGATAATATCAGTATTAGGAGTGTGGCGACAATGATGTTTGTGCTGCTATGTTTCATTTTTGGCTCGTTGTGTGGGGTGAGAGATTGGAGAATGTGGAGTGTGTAAGGAAAAACGGAAAACTTGTTGATGTTCAACCTATCACACCGTAGTTGCGGAGGCGGGATTTTATGTCACTCTACCACAATCTGTAACTTGCGATTATCATCAACTGAGTATTTTAGATCTCCTTATTTCGAGTCAGAGTTGCGTAGAACTTGCGCAATTCTTCCAAATAGTCTGTAGTAAAGTGGAAAACGATAGGTTTCTATGGAAAATGTAAAATATCTTCGTGGAAACCTATCGTTCTAAAGGGTAAAATTATTTTAATTGTTTGATTTCTTCATCTGATAGTCCTGTGTAACGCATAATTTTGTCTAAAGAGAGTCCGTCCTCAAGCATAGAGCGAGCTGTGTCCAGTCGTTGAGAAGTGATGCCTTCGGCTCTTCCTTCGGCTCTTCCTTCGGCTCTTCCTTCGGCTCTTCCTTCGG
>CAVCSC010000073.1:0-11158 GCA_963604975.1 Lachnospiraceae bacterium
ATACAAACGAAAATAAGGCGCATATCCATATCAAATAATTTTGAATACCTACTTACAAAACTTGCGCGATTGCGTATTGGCGTTGCCGGCTTGCTGCTGACAGTAAAAACGGTTATTTCACGGCCATCTTGTAGGTCTTGCCGTTTTGCCGTACTATGATGATGCCTTTTGGAGCAGATCCCGTATTTCCCGGCTGTATGCGTTGTCCAGTGATGTCAAAGGCCTCGTATGGTTTCGAGGGGTCAAAGGTGTCAGCGGTCTGTATCGTAGATATGCCGGTAGACGCTTTCTTGCCGGTCACGGCTATATTCTCGATTTCCCATGTACCCGAAACCGATGTGGTGCTGGTGTAGTGGAAGACTATCTGTATGTTCTTTCCGGCGAATGCGTCGAGGCTGATGTTGCCCGATTGCACAGACTTGAACGCTGTGCCTGCAGGCCATGTGAAGCCCGACAGAGTGGTGACGTCACCGTCGCAACGCACCTCTACACTCAAGTATTCGGTGGGCGAAGTGCAGAAATTCAGTTCGTGGGTGAATGACAATGTGGCCGACGAATATTCTCCGAGGTCGATTGTCGGGGTCACGAGATAGCCTTCGGCGTTGTGTTTCACATAAGTGCCGCTACTGTTCTTTATCGATCCGGAGGCCGTCCAGCCGTATTTTGACGATCTTGTCCATACCTCTACGCCGTCATCGGGCTGGGTGATGTCGGTCGTGGCGCATCCGCCGTCGTAGGAATGGTAGTTGGCGGTGTATATGGCATATTCCGTATTGTCATCGCCACCTCCGTCACCTCCGTTGTAGTCAGACGATTTCACGGTCGTTGCCGGGTCGAAGGCATATTCGGTACTGTCGCCCCAGACATATTCCATGAGGTTGGGAAAGTCGACGTATGGGTTGCGGTTGCCCTGTATTTTGTAGACGGCATTGTTGCGTTTCACCTCGGTTTCGCTCACGGGGTCTTCCTTGGCCCACTTGATGTACAGGGTGTAGGCCCATTCCTTGAGTGTGGGATAGTCGCCCTGTGTGAGCGAGTTGAGAGCCTCGTTTGCGCTCCAGGTATAGTTCTGGTAGGCTGTGGCCATATACATGTAGCCGCGTGCGAAGTCGCCTTCCCACTCGCTGCTCGGTTGCCATACTTTGAATCCGAGCGTTCCGGTGCCTATCTTTATGCACCCGTTGTCGAAAGATGCCGTTTTCACCTCGCCCATGCCGTAGTTGCTCTTCGATGAGTTGGCCTTGGAGTCGCTCGGCATGAGGTTGAACAGGTCATAGTAGGCCTGCAACTTTGTGCCGCCCCACCAACTTTTCGGAAACGAATGTTCGATGTTCATGCCCGAAGGACACACCCCCTGCTGACCGAACTGCACCTGGTTGTTGCTGTAGCGGTCGATGACATAGCCGTTGTCGTTGTCGGTAGTGTAAAATCCCCACCATGTGGCGCCGGTGCCTGGGCCGTAGTCGAGCACATCGGCATTCTTTATGATGTTGTGTAGAGCGGTTTTCAGTTCTTCGCCTTTCTTGCCTTTCAGCGAGTCGTAGTAGCCATCGGGTATCTGGGCGAAGGCACTTGCGCCGCTTGCCGACACTGCCATAGTGAGCAACAGTGTCTTGAGTGTAGATGTTTTCATTTGGTTTTGTTTTTCTTTTTTGGTTGCTGCCCCTTTGTGCGATAAAGCGTGCAAAGATAATCTTTTTTTGTGACTTTGGCGTTTGTCGGGTATTTATCTTTGATAAAATTGTCTACCTTTGCAGACAACCATTCAGACTTGCGCATAATGAAAATGAAACCCTATCAGTCCGTATTGGTGTTGGCGGTGCTCGTCGTTTCCGCTATCGCTACAAGTGTCAACAGTTATCACCGCATGCAGAGTGACATCGTGTGCGACCTTGACCGTGCCCTTGCCCTTACCCTGCACGAGCGACAGGACCAGTGGCTCACCCCCGACACCATAGAGGACTATCGGTCGCATCTGCGCATCGACTTTCTGAAGGAGACGAGCCTGCTCTGCTATGTGGTCGACGACAAACACGGGCTCGGTCGTCAGGTTGTGAAGGACAATGACCGGCAACCACTCACCAGCAAGACCATGAGGCTGAGCAGCCATGCCGTAAGAGGCTATGCCAACTGTTCTTTTGCCGACGTGTTCGGGCAGAGCGACCAGCGACTGCCTTCATCATTGGCTCTTCTGTCTGTGTTGTGGGCTATTTTTATGATCTGTCGTCATCGGGGCTGGCAACCGGCTGGCGACAGTGAGGCCGTCGGTGTGGCACTTGCTGACAATGGTGGTGGCGTACAAACGGTAGCCCCTTGTACCTTGGGCGCATTGTCGTATTTGGAAGATGAAGACTGTTTTTACAATCATGTCAGCCGCCAGGTAGTCCGGTTTACCCCCATGCAGCATCAGTTGATGCGCATGTTCTTTGCCAGCAAACTCCATCAACTCTCCAAACAAGACATCTGTGCGTCGCTTTGGCCGAAAAAGCCCAATGCGAGCGAAACCCTGTATACCTTGATACGGCGTATCAAACCAGTCGTCGAGGACAACCAGTTGACGATAGAGTCGGAGAGAGGCATGTCCTACAGACTCAAGCAGCGGACGGATAACAGACACGGAGAACAATCTGTCTAAAGAAGAAATAAAAATGCGCGGAGTCTTCAGAACGCGCCTAATGAAATATTGTATGGGAATCCCCAAGTCTATCTTCAGAACTACTTTCCTGCTGTCCTTCTTCTTGTTGTCTGCCGCGGCAACGGCGCATGACAATAAAGATGTGGAGCATGCTTTGCAGCAGTTGGACGATGCTCTTATGCGTCGTCAGGAATATATCAATCAGAAACAAATGGCGCTCAAGGCGCAAAAACGTGCATTGGCCGAACTGAACGATCCGAATATAAGGCTCATCAAGTACGAACAACTCTTCACGGACTATCTCCACTTCAATGGCGACTCGGCGGTGTTCTATGCCCAGAAAGCCGTTGAAACTGCGCAGAAACTCAACGACCGGAAAGCCATCGTCCAGGCACAGATCTATCTTCTGACCGCTTTGACCCGTAAGGGTATATATACCTTGGCCGACAAACTCAGCCTTCAGATAGGCAGTGTGGCTGATGTGCCTGAAGTGTTGCAGTCGCAATATGCCTGTTGTCTGATTGACCAGTCGCTTCGCATCAAGCGTTTGGCCATGCCGCTCGATTCCTTGCTCTTCAGCGCCAAGAAGAGTTGGGACGACTATTCGCCCTATATCGACAAAAACGACTGGCAGTATCACTTCTATCAAGGGTCCTTGTTTCATAAAGGCGACCTCGCACGGGTCAAGCAGATGCTCTCCGAAGCGCCACACCCCTCGTTTGTTGCGGCAGACCTTGCTTATACCCTTGCCATTCTGTATCAAGAGCAGGGCAATGATACAGAGTATGAATATTACTTGATACAGTCGGCTATCAACGACGTGAAACTTGCCAATACTGAAGTGCAGTCGCTCGTATCGCTTGTGCAGGTTCTTTCCTCCAAATGTGATATGGATCGCCTTTACCGGTATTCGCAGGTCTGCTCGGAGAATATTACCACCTATCGCGACCTCACGCGTGCGATGGATGTGGTGTGCCTGCTCAATCAGATCAACACGCGCTTTTACACCTCCCTGCAACATCGCATGACTGCCACTTCGGTCATCGCGGGTCTGTTGGCCGTGGCTTTGGTCTTGGTGTTCTTCTCCTTGCGTTACTCCATCCGACGCAGAAAGGCTCTGAAACAATCGCTCTTGCGCTTGGAGGAAGCCCAAAAGAGTCAGGAACGTCTCATCGAGAGCAAGGAGCAACTCAGCCATGAACTTCATGTGGCCAATCAGCAGTTGCGCGGCAGTCTGAAATCGTACAATACCAATTTTGTCAATGTCTATCGTCTTGTAGCCAGTTATATGAGTTATGAGAACAAGATGCGTAAGTCGCTGAGCGCCCAAATCAAGTCGGGCAATGTGCTGCAGGCGCTTCGCTCGCTCAATTCCTCTTCAGAGATAGACGAGCAAACCAAAGAGTTCTATCAGCATTTTGACCATGCGTTCCTCGGTATGTATTCTGATTATGTCCAGAAGATGAACGCGCTGCTCAAACCCGAGTATCGTGTCGATCCGGAAGCCCCGGGGCTCACCAACTCTTTCCGTATCTATGCGCTCGTGGTATTGGGCGTCACCGACAGTGTGAGCATAGCCGAGTTTCTGCATTATTCGCCGCAGACCATCTACAATTACCGTCTGCGTATGCGCCGCCAGGCATGTGTGCCGGAGAAGGAGTTTGAGTCGCGCGTGGAACATCTCTATACCGATGATGCACAGTGAGCATCCCATAATGTAGGATTTTAGCCCCACCATATAATAGAATTGCGGCTCTCCGGATATGCTGGAGAGCCGCAATTGTTTTGCTGTGGGGGAAATCTGCCTAAAACTGTTATTTCTTGAGCAATAAGGGGTCGATGATGTTGTAGCGTGCTTCCACCTTAGGATCTACTACCTGCTTGCTTACCAAGTCGATGTGCATCACGGGGGCGATGTCCTTGCCGTTGGTGGTGTCCCACTGAGGCAGGCCAAGGCCGTTGGGATTGCCGGTCTTGACAAAGTTGAGGTAGAACTGCTGGAAGATTTCAGATACCTGGTAGTCGCTTGCATTCCACTTGAACATGGTGTTGGTAGCAAGGTTGCCCATAGCATACTCGATGTCGGCAGAGTGTACGGCACCCGGATTGGCCGGAACCTTCGGGGCATCGGTCTTTTTCTCGGTAGTGCCGCCTGCCAAGCCAGGCTCTTTGTCGGTCAGCGTGGTCTCGGGACGCGGGTGGCAGTAGACGTAGCGGTATACGGGCTGCTTGCTGGTCTGACGCAGAAGGTCGGTCCATTTCCATGTGGAGTAGGCGATGAACATATCGCCACCGAGGGTATAGCCGGGCATTGTCACGATGTCGGCATCGGTTTTGATGTCATAGAGGTCAAGGATGGTGTTGGCATCAGTGCCGAAGTATGATTCTACGGCAGGCTTGAGGTTCTCCACGGTGGGAGCCTTGCCGCCCATGAACACCATCACGGGCAGTTCGCAGTTGTTGTTGCCGATGAGTGCAGGCACCTGTGCCTGTTCGCCTTTGAGGTAGGTCTGGAGCGGTTGCTCGGTGAAGAACTTGCCGTCTACACAGTACATAGGTACGCCGCCGGGCTTGTAGGCCTTGTTGAGTTCTTCGGCAGACATGTTGCGCAGGTCGCTGATCTTTTTGCAACCCAACTGCTTGGCAAATGCCTCGCCTGCCTTCTCTGCATCCTTCAGCGAGGCCACGGCGCGTGAACCTACCACGCTGCCGCTTGAAGCCATCACCTGATTGATCAAACCCTTGGACATCGGTGATGCCATCAATGCACTTACCGACATGGATCCTGCACTCTCGCCATCAATCGTCACGCGGTTGGGGTCGCCACCGAAGGCGGCAATATTGTCCTTGACCCACTTGATGGCGGCAGCCTGATCCATGAAGCCATAGTTGCCGGAACCTTTATAGTCGGTCTCTTTGGAAAGTTGTGGGTGGGCAAAGAAGCCGAAGATACCTTCGCGGTAGTTGGCCGTCACCACGATGATACCCTTGCGGGCGAGGGTCAGACCTTGATAGCGGGGTTCGCTGCCCGAACCGGAAGTGAGGCCGCCGCCGTTGAAGTAGATCAGCACGGGCAACTTCTCGTCGCCGGTCTTGTAGGGTGACCATACGTTGAGGTAAAGACAGTCTTCAGAAAACTTGTCTGTCCCGAAAATCATGTCGCCGAATGCGTTGTACTGGATGGGGTTGGGGCCAAACTCCTTGGCACTTCTCACACCGGTCCATGCCTGTACGGGCTGAGGGGCTTTCCAGCGAAGGTCGCCCACAGGAGGTGCAGCAAAAGGCACGCCCCTGAATATTTTTACACCAGACGAGTCTACACCTTCGAGCACACCAGCCTGAACACGGACCTGAGGTCCTTGTGCCATAGCAACGATGGACATTGCTAATGCGGCAATTGATAAAAGTATTTTCTTCATTTTTATTGAGTTATTATTAGGTTTAATCTTTAAGTAGGTATTTAAAGTATAAACAACATCTGCTGACATTTATTATATACGAATAATTTTGAATACCTACTTATTAGGTTTAATCTTTATCTCCCGAGTCTCTTGTTATCCTGATGTGTGATAGTGGCCGGAGCGGAGCGTCTCTGCTCCGGCCATTTGTTTGTCTATTGAGATTGAAGCGTTATTTGTATTTCTGTACGCGCGAGTCGCGGATCACGCCACTCCAGTTCAGACCGAAGCCGAAGTCGTAGCGGTTGCCTTCTGAGTCGAAGTACGGAACCATGTCGCGGGGCACGTCTTCCTGTTGCTCTTCCACGGTCTTCATGTCGCGCGGCATCTGGCAGGGAAGCAGAGCCGAAGGCTCGTTCTTGCCGCTGATGAGGTCGAGGAACGGCTGGTTGCTGGTGCCGAAACTTACGAGGATGGCATCGGCCGACTTCTCAAACTCGGCCACCACTACCGGGCGGGTAGCAGACAAGGCCACCACGACGGGCTTGTCGCCCATCGCCTTCTTTGTGTCGAGCACCATCTGCAGGTCGTCGCGGTTGGCCGTCTTCACAGTCTTGCCCTTGTAGGTGCGGTTGGTGAAGTTCTCTTTGGGGTCGCCGCCGCCCATGCTCACCTCGCGTGCGAGGGTTGCGGTATAGTCGTTGTACTGCAAACTGATAGGCACATATCCGTTGCCGTCGTTTTTGGCATCGTCTACATCGTATCCTGTGCCGCTCATCGGACCCTCAATGAAGCAGAGGGCGAAGTCGGCTTCATCGGCATTGTCTACCACCTGGTAGTACTTGCTTGCTATGTTCAGGTCGATGGGGTAGTCCCAATAGTCCTTGGTCTTGTTGCCGAAGAAGTCGGTCACGGAAGGATAGTGACGCTTGGGGATGTATACCTTCAGGCGGCTGTCCTTGAGCGGAAGCGTGTTCTGATGGTTTTTCAGCATCACGATACTCTTCACCTGAGCCTCATATCCCTTCTGCATGAAGTCTTTGTTGCCGACGATGGCTTTGGTCTCTGCCACATCGAGATAGGGATTCTCAAAGAGGCCGGTCTCAAACATCGGCATCAACAGGCGTCGGGCCGACTCGCGGATACGCTTGTTCCATGCGTCGTTGCCAAACTCCTTGCGGCCCATGGCAAATGCTTCGAGCACGGGGCCTTTGTCGTTGTTGCCGCCAAACTGGTCGACACCGGCTTTCAGTATTTCATAGTGGCGCTGGGCTACCGTCAGTGTCTCTACGCCCCAGCACATGCCGCCGAAATCTTTCACGGCCTTGTTGTCGCGTGTCACGGCCCAGTCGGTGCATACCACGCCGTCATATCCGTACTTGTTGCGGAGCAGGTCGGTCACGATGTAGTGGCTGTAGTTGTTGCCGACGTTCTTGCCCGACGGGTCGATACCGGTAGCGATGGTGTAGTAGGGCATGATAGCCCCCACCTTGGAGGTAGGACCGTCAAGTTTGAAAGCACCTTCAAGGAATGATTGTAGGTGCTGGTTGAAGTTGCCGCCAGGGTACACGGCATACTTGCCGTAGCAGAAATGGGCGTCGCGTCCGCCCTCTTCAGGGCCACCACCAGGCCAGTGCTTGGCCATGGCAATCACGCTTTCATATCCCCATCCGTTGGCAATCTCCTTGTCGCCCTTTGAGGTCTGGAATCCGTCGATGTAGGCTCTGCCAAGGTCGGTGGTGAGGTTGGGGTCGCCGCCGAAGGTGCCGGTGAAGCGAGTCCAACGCGGCTCGGAGGCGAGGTCGATCTGCGGCGAGAGGGCCGTGGTGATACCCAGTGCACGGTATTCCTTGGCTGCAATCTCACCAAACTCTTTGACAATCTCGGGTGAGAACGTCGCTGCCAGTCCCAAAGAGGTAGGCCAGCGAGAGATGTCGCCGCCCGCACCGTAGTTGTATTCGGCGTTGGCGGTTGTTTCATGGCGTGGGTCGGTGGAGTTGTTGGTAGGTATGCCGTGTCCCAAGCCCTCCACGTATGCCTGCATGTTGTTGCTCCATTCGGCGGCCACCTCAGCGCTCTTCACCTTTGTTACAAGCACGGCGCGTACGTTGTCCTCCTTGAGAAACTTCTTTTGCAGGTCGCTCAGGTCAGACGCTTTGCATCCGCTCTTGGCGAACGGCTTGCCCTTGTAGGTCGATGCGCCATAGCCTGTGCTAAGTGCCGGCACCTGTTGGTGGGCCGAGTAGAGCATCAGTCCGGCTATCTCGTCGTCGCTAAGTTGGGAGGCGAGGTCGCGAGCACGCTCGTCGAAGGAGAGTCGCCAGTCTTCATATTTGTCGAGTTTGCCGTTGCGGTTGAGGTCTTTGAATACGCATCCGTCCTTCTCGATGAGTTTCACGCCCGACTTGGGAGAGTAGCCCAGCGTAGGACCGTTGGATTGTTCCACGAGATTGTATTGTCCTTTCTTGATCTGCTTCCATTGGGGAGCGGCTGTCCACGAGCCAAAGACGAGCATCGTTGCAGCAGAAAGAATGAAAATCTGATTTGTTTTCATACGTTGATTTTTGGTAAGGTTACGCTATTGTAGTTGTTATGCCACGCAGATGACATTTTGCAAGGAGTGGCATGGCTATAAGTAGGTATTCAAAATTATATATTTATAGGCAGCAGGTGTTATCTTTATAAGTTGATGGTCGTAGAGAGCGATACCTCGAACGGGCGGATATAAGATCCTGACATGAGGTAGTTCTTGTACTTGCTGGTGTCGGTGACAAGGTCAGCTGCACTGATAGAACCGGTAGCACCGCTCTGATTGAAGATGTTCACCACGTTGAGGGCGAAGTTGACCTTCTTGTTCAGTGCGTAACTCAGTCCGCCGAATGACTCCCAGTGACCGTTGAAGTAGAGGCTGTTGGTCTTGTTGATGTACTGTCTGCTGAAGTAACGGAAACTCAACCATATGCGCCACTGCTTCCATGCGTATGAAGGATCGAGCTCGATGAGGGTCTTCGACATGGCGGTGACGGTGTTGTTGGTCACGTCTGCACCGTCGGTCACACCGTCGGGGAAGGTGGCAAATACCTTGAACTTCTTGTAGACGGGGTTTTGCAGGGTCAGCAATCCGTGGAAGGTGAAGCCCTTGAACGGTGTGAGCACTACGTCAGTGGTCCATCCTACGGTCTGGATGTTGTAGGTGATAGGCTGTGTCACGCTCACTTCGGCACCTGCTTTGTAGCCGCCGCCATCGCTCTGCATGGTGTGATAGAAGTTGGTACGGCTCTTGTAGTTGGTCTGGGAGATGAACGAAACCTGTGATACCAACTGTATCCAAGGAGCGTTGAAGAAGATACCGCCGCGGCCCATGTTGATGTTGACGGGTGCTGTGGTAGGCATGCTGGCACCGGCATAGTCTTGAAGGTTGGGACGCTGGCGCACATACACGTATTCGCCTACGAGACCGAAACCGCGGGAGATGGTGTAGCGGATGTTGTAGGTGAGGGCGGGGTTGATCCAGTCGCCGGTGAAGCGGGTCAGTTTGCTGGTTCCGTTGTTGAGATACCAACCCATGGTACGGGTGTTGTAGGTATCATTCTCTGTCGGGTTCAGTGCGCCGCGACCGCTGTAGGAGAGATATTCGAGGCGTGCGCCGAGGCTCATCCACAAGTGGCGGGATATCGTCCAGTCGTCGCTGAGGAAGACGGCTATCTTGTTTTCGTGACCGTCATAGTACTCGCCGCTGCCGGGGTTGAGACTCGTGTAGGGCTGGAGTTGGCCGTCTGCGGTCTTGACATAGAGCTGGGCAGGGTCAGGACATACCTCATGGGCCATCACGGTGTTCATCTGTTGCACTTGTGCGCGGTTGTACCAGAAGTTGGCACCGATACGCCAAGAGTGTCTTTGGTTCTTGCTTTTGCCGGTGAGGACGGCAGTGGTGAGCCATGAACGTTCGTAGCCGGGAACATACATCATCCAGCGGTTTTGCACCTTGTCGCCTTTGTAGGCGGTGCCGTCTGCCAAGTAGTAACTGCCGTTGTTGTCTACGATACCCGAAACGGAGTTCGAAGCCATGCTTACATCGCCCAGTTTCATCTTACTGGCTACGTTGAGATGCATTCCGCTCTTGAAGTCGTAGTCGAGATTGAAGGTCAACTGGTGGTTGTCTGTTGTGCCGGCATCCTTCCAAGTGGTCTTCTTCACCTCACCGGTGATCACGTCTTTGTAGTAGAATGATGAGGCCTCGTTGCCATAGTAAGAGTCGGTGCCATAGTTGAATCCGTTGTATTTCTTCACCGAACCGTCGCCTACGAATATGAATGGAGCGTAGGTCGAACTGTTGGAGGTAAGTCTGGAGTACTGGTAGATGAGGCTCATGTATCCTCTTCCGCCTGCAAAGTGCTTGTCTATACCTGCCTTGTATACCTGGGTGCGGTTTTGCAGGCGGGCTGCCTCCATGTGAGCCGTACCCGGATCCCATACCTGGTGGGTGTTGATAAAGTAGCCGAAGCCTTTGGCGATAGGACCGCCGATGGTGGCGCTGACACTCTGGCGTCCATATTGATTGAGCTGATAGTTGATTGTGCCATTGAATTTCTCACCCGAACGGCGGTGATAACTGTCTACGGTGTAGCCCACAGCACCATACTGGAGAGCGGTCTCGGAGAGGCTCATCACAGATATCTTGCTGTAAGCCGTGCCACCAAACCAAGAGAAGTAGGGCATGTCAGGCCAAGTGCTGTACGAGACGGGCAGTCCGTCTTCGAAGATGGTCGCACTCAGAGATGAGGGCAAACCGATAGAGATCTGTCGTGGCTGGTCGGCGCTGGATGCGTTGAGCATCACGTTGCGGTTCTTCACCTCCTTTGTATTGGTCTCGGTGGAATCAGTTTGGATGGCATCTTGTTCTTGTGCAAAAGATGTTGCGGGAAGCAAACAACTCATCAGTGCCAATGCAATGTACGTATGCTTATTCATCATAGTGATAGGTTGTTAGTTATGTTGCGCTTGCAGGCCTTGGTGTAGACACACGATGCGCAACGGTTCATTGTTTTTTGGATTTAGGTTGTCTTCTGATAAGTAGGTATTCAAAATTATTTGATATGGATATGCGCCTTATTTTCGTTTGTAT
>CAVCSC010000074.1:0-10806 GCA_963604975.1 Lachnospiraceae bacterium
TGCTCTACACGGTTTTGCAGACCGTTACCTAACCGATCGGCCAAGGTACCATTTTCTTTTAAGCGAGTGCAAAGGTATTATAAAAAAACGAGGTTTCCAAATTTTTCCCCGATTATTTTTTGAGCGGACATGTATTTTTCTTCTTCTTGCGTGCGCGCTTGTTTTGTTGTGCCCGCATCATCTGTTCCTTTATGGCGCAACCTTCACAACCGTAGCATCGGGTTTGTGCCTGTCGCCATGTGCGTACAATCCTCAGTATGGCGTAGATGACGGCCATACCGAGGATTGTCGTGACGGCGATGTATTGTGCGGTCATAGCGGTATTGTGGCTTACGCCTCGAAAAGCGGATAGTCGCACATGGTCTCGTTCACCTGACGGCGGACGTCGGCTATCACCTGTTCGTCGTCGGGATGGTCAAGCACGCGCTCGATGAGTTCAGCGATCAGTGGCATCATGTCTTCCTTGACACCGCGTGTGGTGATGGCGGGTGTGCCGAGACGGATGCCCGATGTCTGGAAGGCACTGCGTGTATCGAACGGTACCATGTTTTTGTTACAGGTGATATCGGCGGCGACAAGGGCGCGTTCTGCTACCTTTCCGGTCAGCTCGGGATATTTCGACCGCAGGTCTACCAGCATGGAGTGGTTGTCGGTGCCGCCGCTCACGATGTCGAAACCGCGTGCTATAAGTGCTTCTGCCAGTATGGCGGCATTCTTTTTCACTTGCTTGGCGTAGGCCTTGAATGAGGGTTGCAGTGCTTCATGGAAGGCGACGGCTTTGGCGGCGATGACGTGCTCGAGCGGTCCGCCCTGTATGCCGGGGAATACGGCGCTATTGATGAGTTGGCTCATCATCTTGACAACACCCTTGGGCGTGGTCAGTCCCCATGGATTTTCGAAATCCTTGTCCATCAGGATGACGCCACCGCGTGGTCCGCGAAGGCTTTTGTGGGTGGTGGTGGTCACGATGTGGGCGTACTTGACAGGATTTTTCAGCAGACCGGCGGCTATCAGTCCAGCGGGATGGGCCATGTCTATCATGAGCAGTGCGCCGACCTTGTCGGCAATGTCACGCATGCGCTCGTAATCCCACTCCCGGCTATAGGCCGATCCGCCGCCGATGATCAGGCGTGGATGGCATTCCAGGGCGAGGCGTTCCATCTCGTCGTAGTCTACGCGTCCTGTTTCCTTCTTGAGGTGGTAGGCTACGGGGTGGTAGAGTATGCCACTGGTGTTGACCTGGCTTCCGTGGCTCAGGTGGCCTCCCATCGACAGGTCGAGACCCATGAAGGTGTCTCCGGGGCGGAGTACGGCCAATAGTACTGCGGCATTGGCCTGTGCGCCGCTATGGGGTTGCACGTTGGCAAACTCGGCATCGAAGAGTTGTTTTACACGCTCGATGGCCAGCGTCTCTATCTCGTCTACCACTTCGCAGCCTCCGTAATACCGTTTGCCCGGCAGTCCTTCGGCGTATTTGTTGGTGCAGTAGGAACCCATGGCTTGCATCACCTCGTCGCTGACGAAATTCTCAGATGCGATGAGTTCCATGCCCTTGAGTTGGCGCTGGTGTTCGCGCTCTATCAAGTCGAATATTCTATTGTCTTTCTCCATGGCAATACTTTCACACGAGTTCTACGTTGTTGATATCCTGCTCTTTGTCGCAGTAGTGGCATTTCAGTGTCCCGTGTGTCTTGTCGACGACGTGGAAAATGGTTTGCATCGGCTCGTTGTTGGTGATGCACTTGGGGTTGTTGCACTTGACGATGCCACGCAGTTCGTCGGGGGTCTCCACGGTCTTTTTCTCCACGACCTCATAGTTGCGGATGATGTTGAGTACTACTTTGGGTGCGACAACAGACAGGCGGGAAATCTCCTCGTCGGTAAAGAATTTGTCGGACACCTTGATGATGCCTTTGCTCCCGATCTTCTTAGAGGGGTAGTTGTAGCCGATGGTCACGGGGGTGGTGAGGTGCTGCAGACCGAGCAGACTGGCTACGGCGTGGGTCTTTTGTGCCGGTATATGGTCGATAACGGTGCCGTTGTTGATGGCGGCTACCTGTCTTTCAGTTTTGTTCATGATATGTGCAATGAGTAGATAACGTTATTTGTCTTCGATGGCACTTCTGATGATGGTCTTGTCGGCCCGTACGTCGTCGAGGCTGATGCCGAGGACGTAGGAGAAGATGGCTTCGCGTGCGAAAAGTCCGTTGCCGGCCTGCTGTATATAGTAGGCGTGAGGATTGTCGTCTACGTCGTATGCAATCTCGTTGACACGGGGCAACGGATGGAGTATGCGCATATTTTCCTTGGCACTGCGGAGCATGTCGTTTTTGAGGATGTAGACGTTCTTGACACGCTCATACTCCATCAGGTCGGAGAAGCGTTCTTTCTGTACGCGTGTCATGTAGAGGATGTCTGCGTCGGCAATCACTTTCTCGTTGAAGGCCGTATGCTCCTGAAACTTTATGCCGTGCTCCTTGCAGTAAAGCTTGTATTCCTGTGGCATGGCCAGTTCCTTTGGGGCGATAAAGTGGAAGGTGGGGTTGAAATGGCGCATGGCCGTGATGAGGGAGTGTACGGTGCGGCCGTACTTCAGGTCGCCTACAAGGTAGATGTTGAGGTTTTCCAGTGTGCCTTGGGTCTTGTATATGGAGTAGAGGTCGAGCAGGCACTGTGAGGGGTGCATGTGTGCTCCGTCGCCGGCATTGACGACAGGTACGGGAGCGACTTCGCTGGCATACTGGGCAGCACCCTCAATGAAGTGGCGCATGACGATGACGTCAGCATAGTTGGATACCATGAGTATGGTGTCCTTGAGTGTTTCGCCCTTTGTGACGCTTGACGCTTTGGCGTCGGAGAAGCCGATGACGCGTGCGCCAAGCCGGTTGGCGGCGGTCTCGAAACTCAAGCGTGTGCGTGTGGACGGTTCGAAGAAAAGGGTGGCTACCACTTTGCCTTTGAGCAATTCGCGGTTGGGATGCTTTTCAAATTCTTGTGCCATTTGTATGAGGTACATCAACTGTTCCTTTGACAAATCGGCGATTGTAACGAAATCGTGTCTCATGATTGTGCAGGATTTTTACAGATATTCAAAATCTGAGTGCTAAGGTAGTCATAATTTTTCAATCCGTATATACAGCACTGCTATTTTTTGGATGCCGCCCAAAGCAAATCCCGCAGGGCGGACACCCTACAGTACTGTGCCAAGTGCCTGTACTGTATGATGTTCTCCCTGCGGGACGGATGGGGTCGATAGGGTGAAATTCTGCATCACATTCTTGGTGGAGGACCGCCGAATCCGCCGTGTGGCGGGCGCATGCCTCCGCCGCCGGGACCTCCGCCTCCGGGGCCGCCGAATCCTCGGCCCGGTCCGTGGCGCATTTCGCGTCGTGCCTGTTTGTCGCCGAAAGCGTTGAAGCGAATGGTGGCGTGGAGCATGGCGTAACTGTTGATGCTATTGTACTCAGTATCGCTGCGCTGCATGGCGGTGATGGTGCGGCTGAAGTTGCTTTGGTTGTGCAGTATGTCGTAGAACTGCAGTGAGAGGGTGAGTATCTTTCCCTTGAGGAGGCTTTGGGCTATCTGTGCGTTCCAGATGAGTTCGTTGGTGTTCATCGACTTGTCGTTGTAGCCGCGCCGGCTGTTCTCGTGCAGGTCTGACGAGATGCTCATGCCCCAGGGCAAGGAGAGGTTGACCGTACCTCCGTAGGCAAACTGCCATGTGTCGAGGTTGCTTTGTGTCTGCAGTTTGTTGCGGGTGTGTGTGTAGGTGAACGATCCGTCGAGTTCCACTTCCAGCCAACTGTTGCGGTAACTTCCGGCCAGACGCTCTCCGAGTGATAGCGAGCGGGTGATGTTCTTCTGCGAAGCGGCGTTGTAGTCGAGGCTGACGTAGCCCACATAGTTGTTGTAGCGGTAGTCAGTAGCGGTGTTGATGTTCCAGTATCCGGCGGAGTCGATGGCCGTGTTGTACATGAGCATACCGGAGATATCCCAGTTGCCGTTGATATTCTCGGGTTGAGTGATGCGGCCACCGGTGGTCTCGTCGTAGGTCACCTTGTTGCTGATACTGTTGCGGGTGGTGTTGAAGTTGAGGAATGTCATGATGGCCTGCTGCCGTTTCTCCATATAAGTATTGTAGAAGAAGTTGAGGCTATTGGTGAACGACGGTTTCAGTCCGGGGTTACCCTTGGTGATGTTGAGCGGGTCGCTGTCGTCGGTGATGTCGAGCAGGTCGGTCATGCTCGGTTGCGAAGTGCTGCCGCGGTAGGTCAGGCGCAGGTTGCTCCAGTCAGAAAACCGGTATTCGAAGTCGAGTGTCGGACTGACATTGATCACGGTGCGTGTCGTGTCGGTGTGCACGCTCTGATAGTCCTGGATGAAGTGTGAGAGTTGGGGTTGCACCATCATGCCGACATTGAACTTGTACTTCTCGCGTACCATGCGGAACATCAGTTCTATGTCGTGCGTGTAGTTCTTGTATTCGGAGTAGCGGCTCAGGCTCTCGTCGAGGTAGTCGGTGTACGACATGGGCAGGCGTGAGAGATAACTGTCCCAACCGCGGTAGACGGGTGAAAGGCCGGAGAAGAACTCTTCGCCCAGGTTGCTGAAATCGTAGGTGGAACGGTCGCTGCGGCTGTAGGAGTAGCCAAACTTGTAACTGAACTGCAGGTAGGTCTTCTTCCAGAGCGGTTCGCTATAGGTGGCCTGCACGCTGTAGTCCCATTTGCGGGTAGGGGTGAGGTTGTAGCGGTTGGTCTGATAGGTGGAGTCTTGTCCGAGCGCATTTTTCACTTGGTAGAGATGTACGTTGCTGGTGGAAAGCGACTTGCTGTCGGCATCGCTGTAGTTGCCTTCCAGACGGAGGGTGACGTTGCGTCCCATGGCGTTGAGGCGGCGGTTGAGTTGCAGCGAACCGCCGAATTTCTTGCTGTCGCTGTAGCCCAATGACATGCTCTCGCGTCGGTTGACCATGATGCCGGCCTGACGCATGGCTTCTATACCTTCGGTGGAGAGCGGGTCGGAGGTGTAGGAGTAGGGATCGTCGGAGTAGGTGCCCGATGTGCTCTGCGACCGTGAATCGCTCGACGACACGCTGACGGTAGGGCGGAACATGATGTTGGTCAGTGTGTCGGGCTGCCACTCAAGGCGCATCTGCGCGTTCCAACTGTTTGACCGTGTGAAATTGGTGTTGAGGCTGTTGGCGAACGAGTGGGCGGAACCGACGAAGTTTTCCGACGACATGCGACTACGGGCGTCGCCGTCGCTATGGTTCCACCGTACACTTCCGTCCAACTGGAGTTTTGGACTGTTGTCGTAGTTGAAGTTCAGGCCGACCATCTTTGAGGCGTTCAGTCCGTTGCGGCCGCGGCCGAACATGCCTCGGCCACCGCCGCCGGGAAACCCTTTGTCGTTGGTATTGTTGGCACTGCCGAAGGCCATCGTGCGGAATTTCTCTTTGAAGTAGGCACCCATAAGCCGTTCGGAGTAGCGGTCGTGGGTGCCGTAGGAGAGGTCGGCGTTGGTGAACATACCCTTGTTCATGCCTGCTTTGAGGCCGAAGTCGAGCACGGTCTCCTCCTTGCCGTCGTCGATGCCGGTGATGCGTGTGAGGTCGCTCTTCTCGTTGTAGGCCTTCACCTTGTTGACGATGGAGGTGGGCAGATTCTTGAGGGCGGTCTTGGTGTCGCCGGTCATGAATTCCTTGCCGTCGACCTTTATCTTCTTGACCTCCTTGCCGTTGATGGTGATTTTGCCGTCGTCGTCGACTTCGGCTCCGGGAAGTCGCTTGACGAGTTCCTCTATGGTCGACCCTTCGGGTGTGCGGTAGGCCGCGGCGTTGTAGACGAAGGTGTCCTTGTGGAGGGTCACCTTGGCGGCCTGGCCAGTGATGGTGGCACCCTTGAGGCTGATGGCATCAGACTTCAGTACGATGTCGCCCACGGCGAGGTCTTTGTCGGCCTTGACGGTCAGGGGCGAACATGTGTAGGGGTAGCCCACGCTTGTCACCCTAAGTATGTACTTGCCCGGAGACGGGGCTTCCACAGTAAACTGTCCCTGCTCATCGGTGAGAGCGCCGGTGATGTAGACACTGTCGGTGGTGAGCAGTTGCACGGTGGCCTGCATCATGGCTTCCTTGGTGTCGTGGTCGATGATGCGGCCCGACACTTTGCGTGCCTGTGCCTGTGCAATGACGGGCAACAGTAGGAGCACCATCCAAATGAGAGTTTTCTTCATTGTCGAAAAAGTTGCTTTGTCTATATAAATGGCTTTGCACTTTTAGACGCGGAAAACGGACCGAAGTTTAATCGATGTGGCTACAAATCCGCCTTTTGTACCGTATATCAAGCCTTATAGGACTGCCTATAATGCAGGATAGATGTCTCTTGTTTTTGTGTAAAGGCCTTGTACTGTTCGTACAAAGGCTTTGTATCGACCGTACAAGGCCCTTGTAGTGTCCGTACAAGGCCTTTGTAGTCATCGTACAAGGGCTCTGTAGAATACCTACTTATAAGGCCGTTGCAAGCAGGTGGAATGATGCAAAAAAAAAGGACTTTTGCTGACGGATCGGCGTAGCGGATGCGCGTCTGCAAAAGTCCTTGAGTCAGGCCGACAATTCGGTTTTGGTGACGATATGTCACTTAGTATCGGCGAGTCAGGGGTGAAAAGTGTGGCCCTGCGGAATTGAGGCGAGAAGTCTTGGATTCTGCCTTTTTATTCCTTGGTGTTGGGTTGCTGCAAGCCGTAGCCCTTGCGCTTGTCTTCTATCAGAAGCAGGAAGGAGATGACAATGGCCACAACACCGAAGGCGGCGAAGATGCTCATCGTCTCGGTGTAGTCGATGAAACCGTCGGCTGTGGTGTTAGCCTGATTGACTTTGCCTATCCATACGGGGATGAGGGAAAGGCCGATGTTCTGGATGTAGAAGATGAGGGCGTAGGCCGTGCCCAATAGTTTCATGGGGATAATCTTCGGTACAGAAGGCCACATGGCCGAGGGTACAAGACCGAAGGCAATACCCAGGACAATCATCAAGACGATGGCCAGTATCCAGGAGTTGATGGGAAGGGCGAAGGTGATGTGTACGACGGTAAGCAGTATGCTACCGATAATCATCAGTGTGGCTCCCTTGCCAATCTTGTCGTATACGCTTCCGAAGAGCGGGGTGAGGAAGATGGTGCCGAAGGGAAGCATGGCGGGGATGAGTCCGGCAACGTCTTGGTTGATGCCGTACTTGATGACCATCAGTTTGGTGGCGAACTTCAAGAAGGGGAACACGCCAGCGTAGAACATCAGACAAAGGAAGGCTACATACCAGAAGCCGATGTTGGTGACGAGGCTCTTGAGGTCGGAGAACTTGAAACCTTCCTCTGGATCGCTCTCAATGGCGGCAGCCGATGCATCTTCTTTCTTGTCCATCACGCAATAGACGATGAAGGCGATCATACCGGCGCAGAGCATGGCGGCACCGAGACCGACAGAAGCCGACACGCCGCCCATAGCCTTGGCGAAGGGGAGGGCGCAAGCCATGGCACCTGCTGTTCCGATACGTGCCAGGGCTACCTGAAGACCCATGGCGAGGGCCAGTTCGTGTCCGGTGAACCACTTGACGATGACCTTGCTCACGGTGATACCCGCAATCTCACAACCGACACCGTAGATGGCGAAGCCGAGTGCGGCCAACACGACTTGGGTGTGGTAGGCACCGAAGAAGGGTACCTCGATGGTGCTGTCGAAACTATGGCTGACGGCCCACCACTTGACAACGGCTCCGCCGAACATCAGTACGGTGGACATCATACCCGTGAAACGGATACCGAACTTGTCGAGGATGATGCCGCCGAAGAAGAGCAGCAGGAGGAAGACGTTGAAATAGCCGTAGGCTCCGGAGAAGAAGCCGTACTCGTCTGACGACCAGCCGAGACCCAAGCCACCGTCGCTCTTGGCGGCGGTGAGCAACGGCTCAAGCGGCGACATCACGTCGGTGAAGAAATAGCCGAACATCATCGTCATGCTGACGATGAGAAGGGCAGTCCAGCGGGCCGACCGGGAGTCGCTGAGTTTCTGCTGGACACTCTTGGTGAATTCTGTTTTTGTCATATCTGTCATTATTATTGCTTAAGATTATTGCTTAAAGGCGTGTTCTAAAAAATTCCACGCATAGTTATTTTTCTTTAGACGGATTGCTCTTTGTGTCTTTTTGATTTTATCCGACAACTTACCCTTACTTCTTCAGCCATTTGTCGAGCCAAGAGAAGAAGGTACGCTGCCAAAGGACACCGTTTTGGGGTTTGAGTACCCAGTGGTTCTCATCGGGGAAGATGAGCAGTTCGGCAGGTACACCCTTGAGACGGGCGGCATTGAAGGCGCCAAAACCCTGGTTGGCATTGATGCGGTAGTCCTTCTCGCCATGTATGCAGAGAATGGGGGTGTCCCATTTGTCGACGAACTTGTGGGGGGAGTTGTCGTAGGTGCGGCGGGCACGGTCGGTCTGGTCCTTGTTCCAGTAGGCATCGTCGTACTCCCAGTTGGAGAACCAGGCTTCCTCGGTGTCGGTGTACATGGACTCAAGGTTGAACGCACCGTCGTGGGCGATGAAACACTTGAAACGCTTGTCGTGGTGGCCGGCAAGATAGTATACGGAGAAACCTCCGAAACTGGCACCTACTGCGCCGAGACGGTCTTTGTCGACATAGGGCAGATTGGCTGCGGCATCGTCGATGGCAGAAAGGTAGTCTTTCATGCATTGTCCGGTCCAGTCGCCGGAGATCTCCTCGTTCCACTCAGAACCGTAGCCGGGCAGACCGCGGCGGTTGGGGGCAACGATGACATAGCCGTGGGCTGCCATGATCTGGAAATTCCACCGGTAACTCCAGAACTGGCTGACGGGACTCTGGGGGCCGCCTTCACAGTAGAGCAGGGTGGGGTATTTCTTGTTGGCATCAAAGTGGGGAGGTAGAATGATCCAGCACTGCATGTCTTTGCCGTCGGTGGTCTTTACCCAACGCTCTTCTACCTTGCCCAAGGCGAGGTGGTCGTAGATGGGCTGGTTTTCGAAGGTGAGTTGTCTGACGGCAGTCTTCTTGCCGGGGGTGATGATGTAGAGTTCGTCGGCCTGCGACATGCTATGGCGTGAGGCCAGTATCTTGTTGCCGTCGTTGGCAAGGGCGATGGAGCCGAAGTCGGCACGGTCGTTGGTGAGTTGCTTCACCTGTCCGTTGAGGTTGGTCAGGTAGAGATTGACGCAGGCGTGCCAGCATCCGGTGAAGTAGAGCGTGCGTGAGTCGTTGGCCCAGCAATAGTCGTCGACGTTGGAGTCGAACGATTCGGTGACGTATTTCTTTTCGCCCGTAGCAAGGGTATAGATGCAGAGGCGATTGCGGTCGCTCTCATAGCCGTTGCGGGGCATAGACTGCCAGGCGATGTACTTGCCGTCGGGAGAGAACTTGGGGTTGGTGTCGTAGCCGACGTTGCAGTCGGTGGACTGGTGGTTGACGGCCTGATCCTTCATGGTCTTTGTGGCATCAATGGCCGGTTCGGTATAGCCGTCGGGCTTGCAGAGGTTGCGGGTAGTGCCCTTCTCCACGCTGTAGAGGAAGATGTCGGAGTCGGTAGAGATGGCGTAGTCTACGCCGGTCTTCTTGCGGCAGGTGTAGGCCACGAACTTCGAGTCGGGACTCCAGGCGAGTTGCTCTACGCCTCCGAAGGGAGCCATGGGGCACTCGAACGGTTCGCCGGCGAGAATGTCTTTTCCGCCATCTACGCTGCCGTCAGCGGCTACGTGGGCCACGAAGGGATGGGGGATGGACTCCACGTAGTGGTCCCAATGGCGGTAGTTGAGGTCGGTGACAATGCGTCCGGTGGCCAGAGGCAGGTCGCTCGGGTTCTCTTTGATGCTCTCGTGGTAAGGCAGCGATTTGACGAGGAGTACGTTTTTGCCGTCGGGCGAATATTTGTAGCCCTCGATGTCGATGTCGGAGTGGGTGAGTTGGCGACGGTCGGTGCCGTCGGCCTTCATCGACCAGAGTTGTCCGTCGCAGAGGAAGGCGATGCGCTTGCCGCCCTCAATCCAAGTGGCATCGGTCTCGCTTTTGGCGGTGGTGAGTTTGTTCTGGCTCTTTCCGTCGGCACCGACGGTGTAGAGTATTTGGTGGCCCTTGTTCTCTTTGACGCTATAGTAGCCTACCTGGTAGACGACGGTTTTGCCGTCGGGCGAAGCCTGTGCTCCGCCGATACGGCCCATGGCCCAAAGCACTTCGGGGGTCATGCGGTCGGTGGTCAGGCTGCTGATGTCGGTGGTGCGGTCGATCATTGTCTGTGCGTTGGCGCCGGCGCAACCCATGACGGCTGCGACAGCCAGTGTTATCGTTTTGTTCATTGTGGTGGAATGATTGGTTCGTGATGGAAAGAAAAGGAAAAAAGCAGATTATGCCAAATGTGGTGCGCCCTGTCTGTAGGGTATGGACCACGTTTGGCATAATCTGCCTTTGACGGCGGGCTGTTACAACCCGCGGTTGCGTCGGAGTTCCTCGCGCTTGCGCTGCAGTTCCTGTTGCTGCTCTTGCATAGCCTGAAGGCGGGCGGCGAGACCGCTCATCTTCTTGGGGTTGTCCTTGTTTTCCTTGTATTTGGCTTCAAGGATGGCGAGCAGTTTTTCATCGTTGGTGGTCTTGCGCAGTGTCCACATGATAGCGGCACTGAAGAAGAGCGAGATGAAGTAGTAGAAATTGAGTCCTGCCGAGTAGTCGTTGAACATGAAGAAGAACATCACTGGCATGAGGAACATCATCCACTGCATCATCTTCA
>CAVCSC010000075.1:0-10460 GCA_963604975.1 Lachnospiraceae bacterium
GGTTACACCGTTTGCTGACGCAAACGGCTCACCCTGGGCTACGGTCGTTACGCCCCTCCAGGGCTTTGGTTAGTTTGTGAGGCGTGCATTTTTAAGTATAAAATCAAATCGGATTTTGAACACCCTACCCTCCGGGACTCGCCAATTGCGATATTTTTACCGGACACCAATAAAAAAACCACGAATTTTCCAAATTTCGCGAATCATGAATCTTGCGGGGAGATGGTACCCTACGGAGATGAATTCGTGAAATATCGGAAAATTCGTGGTCTTCAAGTTTTTTTTCCCGTGCAGTCGCTTACTGCATGGTGACCTCTATGCGGTGCTTTTGTGAGAGCAGGGTGCGGGCGAAGTTGCGGATGTCGTCGATGGTGAGGGCCCGCACGCGGTCGGTGTAGTCATGGTCGATGTCGATGCCGTTGAACACCTGTTCGTACATGACGGTGTGCCAGTAGTTGTTCATGATCTTCACCTGTCCGTAGGTCTTGTACTCGTATTCCTTCACCTGGTCGAGGTATTCGGCAGAGGGGCCGTGCTGGGCCACGCTGTCGAGTTCGGCGTAGATGATGGGGATGAGTTCGGCGTACTTGGCGGGGTCGGTGCGGAAGTTGATCTTGAGCAGAGCCTCGGGGGAGGGTGTGCGCGAGAGGTCGCCCGATACGCTCACGCCGTAGGTGCCGCCCTTCTCCTCGCGTACCTTCTTGGTGTAGGCCATGCGGAGGGTCTGCGAGAGTACGTCGAGGCACATATCGTTATGCTCGGTGTAGGGCATGTCGGCGGTGATGTAGATGGTGGTCGTCGAGGTGGGAGTGCTCTGTGCGCGGGTGAAGAGGTGGGTCTCGTCGGCACGGCGCAGGCGCGGCTCGTGGGAGCCTTCGGTCTCGGCCTTGTGGGTGGCGGGCAGCGAGGCGAGGTAGGTGCAGAGCAGGGGCCGCAGGTCGTCGAGGGTCATGCTTCCGGTGATGATGACGTTGAAGTCGGCGGCATCGGCGAAGCGTTCGGCGTAGATCTGCATGATACGGTCGAGGCTCACGCGGTCGAGTGTTTCGACGGTCATGGGTGCCATGCGGGGGTTGTTGTCGTAGAGTATGGCGCGCAGCGAGTCGTTGTAGGTGACGGTGGGCGAGGCGTTGCGGTTGGCCAGGAAAGAGCGTTGGCGGTTGATGAGGCTCTGGAAGGCCGTGTCGTCGCGGCGGGGTGCGGTGAAGTAGAGGTAGGCGAGTTGCATGAGGGTCTCCAGCGATGCCTTGTCAGACGATCCGCTCATGCCCTCGCTGGTCTCGGCGACGTAGGGCGAGAGGCGCACGGTCTTGCCGGCGAGCATCTTTTCGAGGGTCTTTTGATCGAAGGTGCTCACGCCCGATGCGGCAATGGTAGAGGCGAGGTAGGAGAGCGAGGGTACGTCGGCATCGGGGTAGAGCGAGCGTCCGCCGCGCGAGAAGAAGCGTACCGACACGTCGTCGGCCTCAAAGTCGGTGTGGCGTACGTAGACGTGCATGCCGTTGCTGAGCGTGAGACAGGTGTAGCCGTGCTTGTCGGCCTTCTCGCTGACGATCTTGCCGGCCTTGGGCTTCTTCTTCATCAGCGTCTTGGGCAGGGTCTTTTCGGCGTAGGCATCGTACTTGCGGGCCTGTGCCTCAAGGATGGTCTTCTCTATCTCCTCATGTGAGGGCAGGGCAAAGCCTTCCTTCTTGGGTCCGTAGAGGGTGACGACCTGGTTGCGGTCGGTGATCATGGCGCGTGCGGCGGCGTTCACCTCATCGAGGGTGACGGCGGCGTCGAGCCGCTTGACGAGATCCAGTTCGTCGGCAGGCGAGAGCATCGGGTCGCCGTTGCAGAAGTTGGCGACACAGGCGCTGACGATGTGTCCGTTGCGGCGGTCGTCGCGTGAGGCATATTCCACCTCGGCGCGGCGCAGTATCTCGGTCTTGGCCAGAGAGAGTTCGGAGGGAGTAAAACCGTGCTGGCGGGCACGCTCCACCTCGGCAACAACGGCATCGATGCTACCCTTCACGTCTTGGGGCTGGCATACGCTGAAGATGCTGAAGGCATCCTTGGTAGAGGCGAGGAAGAAGCCGCCGTCGCGTACTCCGCCCGAGATGAAGGGAGGCTGGGTGCGGTCGGTGAGTTCGTCGATGCGGTCGTTGAGCATCGAGCGCACGAGCATCGACTTGTAGCCCTCGGTGTAGTCTTCGACGGTGTTGCGCTGGGAGCGGTCGGTAGCGTCGCGCTTCATGTAGAGGGTGAAGGCGGTGGTGGGCTGCTCGCTATCCTGCTCGCTATAGACGATCATGCGGTCGTTGTCGGGCACGGGGTAGTAGATGCGTTCGGCAGCGTTGGGGGCTACGGTGACGGAGGAGAAGAGCGTGCGTATCTTCTGCTCTATGCGGTCGACATCGATGTCGCCCACGACGATGATGGCCTGCAGGTCGGGGCGATACCACTTGTGGTAGTAGTCGCGCAGGTCGTTGTAGGCGAAGTGGTCGACGACATCCATCGAACCGATAGGCATGGCGTCGGCGTATTTCGATCCGGCGTAGACGGTGGGCATGGCGTTCTCCATAAGCCGCTGCATGGCCATACCCGAGCGGCGTGTGCGCCACTCCTCGTGTATGACGCCGCGCTCCTTGTCGATCTCCTCGTCGGTGAGCAGGAGGTCGTGGCTCCAGTCGGAGAGGATGAGCAGGCAGGTGTCTACCACGCCTTCGCGCACGACGGGTGCGGCGGAGATGTTGTAGACGGTCTGGTCGACAGAGGTGTAGGCGTTGAGGTTTTGTCCGAACTTGATGCCGACGCTCTCACACCACTTCACGATGCCGTCGGCGTCGTTGCCGCCGGGGAAGTGGCGTGAACCGTTGAAGGCCATGTGTTCGAGGAAGTGGGCGAGTCCGCGCTGGCGCGGCTCTTCGAGTATGGATCCTACGCGCTGGGCGATGTAGAAGTCGGCCACGTGTGGGGTCTGTGCGTTGTGGGCGATGTAGTAGGTGAGCCCGTTGGCAAGTTGGCCCTTGCGCACGACGGGGTCGGTGGGCAAGGTCTCGGCTCCGGCGGTGAGGACGGAGGCGGCCAGGAAGAAAAGGGAAAATATGTGTCGCATTTTTTTTCTTGAGGGGGTAAGAAGGAGAATGTGAAGTTGATGTAGAGGTGTTTGCAGTTTTGTGGCGGATGTGCATAAAGCCCCGGAGGGTAGGGTGTTCAAAATTGGCAAACACGTAAAACCATTATTAGCCCCGAAGGGGCGTAACGACCGTAGCCCAGGGTGAGCCGTTTGCGTCAACAAACGGTGTAACCCTGGGTCTAAACGATAAACGCAAGGTCTGGCCTGTAAGGTCAGCACCGCAAGCACGATGATCTCATCCTATTGGTGTTGTGCTGACCTTACAGGCCAGCCGTCATCTCTGGACCATGAAAACCCAGGGTTACAGATGTCACTGCGTTCCATCTTCACCCTGGGCTACGGTCGTTACGCCCTTCCAGGGCTGGTGATGGTTTTATGTTTTGCTAATTTCGTACGCCCTGTCTTTCAGGGTGCTGCGTTTTTATCAGTTGAGCAGTGAGGCCTTGGCATCAGACTCGAAGTCGTTGGTAGAGTTGTTGGTGTCTACCCACTTGGTGCCGTTCTTCTTGCGGATGACCGACTTGCCGTAGCGGTTTTGGTCGCGGTCTACAGTGCCGCAGTGCGCCCATCCGGCGTCGAGGGCGGGCGAGGTGACGAGCCACTCGAAGGTGTCGGCGATGCTGAGGTTGACAGCGTCGATGACCCATGAGTTGGGCACCTTGAAGGCATCGCCGTCCATATCGAAGGAGTATTCGCCGTAGGTGAACACGTAGGTGTAGGTATAGGCGTAGTCGGAGAGGAACTTGTCCTTGTCTACCTCGGGCTTGACGAGGAAGTACGACTTGAAGCCGCGGTTGTGCATGGCGAAGTAGGTGGCAGAGTAGTCATACCAGTTGATCATGTCGGGCACGTCGGGGTTTTGGGTGTCGGTGAACTTCGGGTTTGACGACTCGTCGTAGATCTCGAAGTCGGCCTTGCTCAGGTCGAAGGAGAGCGGATTGTACTCCTTGTGGTTGACGGCGTTGACGGCCACGATCACTTCCTTTCCAGGCTGGATGGGGTAGTCCTTGCCGCTTCCGGGGAAGATGTAGAGAGCGTCGATGGAGATGGCCTCGTCCATGATGTTGGGCTTGTAGTCCTGCTTGTCGACGGTGAGGAAGGCCGACTCGGCGAAGCCCACGCCGTCGAGGTACATGACGGTGTCACTGTTGTTGGCCACCTTGAAGTACTGGTCGTCGGAGTACTGCTTGCCCTCGGCGGTGAGGGTGCCGGTGAAGAATATCTCGGAGATGACGAGTCCCGACTGAGCCACGTATACGTTGAGGGCGAGCGGGTCGGTGGCAGCGGTCGATGAGGCCGACACGGCCACGTTCTCACGGGTAGCCTTCACGCCGCGGGTGGTGCGGGTGGCCACGGTGGTCTCGTCGTCGGTGGTGCTCTTCTGCAGGTCGTAACTTACCGTACCTTCCACCTCGATGTTGTAGGTGCCTTCGGGCAGGGTGAGGGTGTCGGCATACTGTGTGCCGGAGAGACGGAAGTTTTGTGCGGTGTAGGTCTTCTTGGTGCTCACGTTGGTCAGGGTGGCAGTAGCCGACTCGAGTTTGGCATTGTCGAGATTGAGCGGCATGTCGAGCGCAACGGCGTACTGGGTGGTTTTCTCAGGGTTGTTGGCAGGATCGTCGTCGCTGCACGATGTGAACACGAGTCCTGTAGTGGCAAGGGCCATGAGGGACATGATCAGATGTTTTCTCATTGTCTTTTTTTTCTTTTGTGATTGTGTATATAAATATAGTGTTGTCTGTATGTCTGTCAGTCAGTCAATCAGTCTGTACGTCTATCAGTCAGTCTGTACGTCAGTCTGTATGTCTGTCAGTCAGTCTGTATGTCTGTCAGTCAGTCTGTATGTCAGTCAGTCTGTATGTCTGTCAGTCAGTCTGTATGTCAGTCAGTCAGTCTGTATGTCAGTCAGTCTGTATGTCAGTCAGTCAATCTGTACGTCAGTCAGTCAATCAGTCTGCCAGTCAGTCTATCAGTGAGTCAGCCATTCAAAAAGAGAGTCCGGCAGAGGCTCCGAGTGAGGTGGCGTGGTAGCCGGGAGAGGAGGCGCAGTCGGCCGAGACGAGGAAGAAGAGTCCGCCGATGCCCCGGGTGCGGAGGGGCAGGTCGAGGCGCAGAGAGGCAGCGATGTCGAGGCGGGAAGCCGAGAGCCAGGCGTAAGTGTTGTCGGCCAGGCGGGTGGCAGTCTCGTCCATTGTGGCGTAGGGCATGGCGATGTGGCGGGAGGTGCGGGCATGGTAGGTAGCCGAGAGGTCGGCCGAGAGCCATTGTCCGTGGCGGAAGGCGTGCTTCCACTGAGCGGCAGCCTCGCCGAAGGCCTTGGCAAAAGCCATCTCGCGGTGGGGCGAGAGATAGTCGGCGGCGAAGTCGGTGTAGCCTCCGCGTAGCCGCAGGGCGGCGATGCCGTGGGGGAGGGAGCGCTCGGCCGTAGCCTGGGCGTAGGCGGTGAGGGTGTGGTTGTGGTAGGTGGTGAGGGTGGTCACGACACGGTATTCGGAGGCCGAGGCGTTGCCGGCGATATGCTCGTCGCCGGCGCGGTGCTCATAGTCGGCCACGGCGGTGAGGCTCCAGCGTGTGCGGAGACCGGTGTGTCGCCATCCGGCTTCGCCCAGTAGTCGCTGCACATAGAGCGTGGTCATGGGCAGGGCGTTGTGGTTGGGCATGATGCGGCGGTAGGGCGTGTAGGCATACGAGGCCGAGAGTACGGCACCCGAGGAGGCGGTGGGGCGCAGGTCGAGTCCGGCGGTCCATCCCGTTGCCTTGTAGTAGGCCGAGGAGTTGCTGCCCGAGAAGCGTTTGTAGTCGGCCCCAAGGCCCACCATCTGATATTCGGGTATGATGCCCGCCTCGCGGTAGAACTTCACATTGTTGGTCTGCTTGTAAAAACGTGCTCCGGCGTTGAGGCCGGCGGTATAGCGTCCGAGGGCGTAGGTGGCACCGAGGGAGACGCTGAGGTCGGTGGCGATGCAGCGCGGGCGTGGGTCGGTGGTGCGGTATTCGTGTTCGGCCCGGAAGTCGGCAGCGGCGCCGAGGGTGAGGCGGCCCATGCGCGATGCCCATCCGCCCTTGAAGGTGTAGCGCTCGCTACTGAGGTCGCCGCCGAGCGTGTCGCCCATGACGTGGGGATAGAGCAGGAGAAAGTCGGCCGTGGAGCACCAAGTGATGTTGCGTCGGCGACCTGTGCGGTACGACGCTTCGCCCCATACCGAGGTAGAGGGTGAGAGGCGCACGTAGGAGTCGGCCGTGACGGAGGCAAAGGCGTGACCGTCGCCTATTTGGTAGAGCACGGGTCGTGAGGCCGATGCCCAGGAGTAGGCGGCGGCGATCTCCGACCGCGAGTGGGCGTAGAGCGCCTGCATGAGGGCCGGGTTGCCACTCTCGCCCAGTGTCTGTGTGGTCCAGAGGGCGTGTCGCTCGGCGATGCCCGTGGTGTCGGTATCAGCGGCAGCGGGCAGGGCGGCGGTGAGGATGAGGCCGAAGAAGATGAGTAGACGTTGTATCATATCCATCAAAGGGTAACTTTTTTTTTGAGGGCGGGGAGGGACCGCCTTTACATTTACAGAAGGATGATGTCGAGCGTGGCGGCAGCGGGATGGTCGAGCGCTTCGGTGTACGACGATGAGGCCCGGAAGTTGGCCGTGCGCACGGTGCCCGTCTTGTCGGAGTAGCGCACGGTACCCTCGATGTCGACGGAGTAGACGCCGCGCAGCACCTCTACGGTAGCCGTGGCCACGGAGAAGGCCGAGGTAGAGTAGGTCTGCTTGTTGTTGAGATTGGTCAGTCGCACGGTGCCCTGCATCTGTAGTATGGTGCAGCCCTCGGGGGCGGCGACGGTGACGGACATAGTAGTGTAGTAGTCGTCCTCGTCGGTGTGACAGGCGGTGAGGGCGGTGAGGGTCAGCAGCACCAGAAGTGTGGCCAGGACAGAGGCGGTGGGGCGGAGGTATCGTAGGAGTCGGGTCATATCTTCATGTTGAGTTCAAGTCCGAAATAGGGAGTGACGTAGCGGCGTATGCGGAAATTGTTGCGCACGTAGTCGGGGTGGGCATCCCAGAGTTTGTTGACAAAGAGCGCCACCATGAGGCGGTCGGCCATGAGTTTCTTGGTCGCCTTGAGGTTGAGGTTCATGCTGAAGGGCACGGTCTGCCGTTCGTAGAGCGACGAGTTGTAGTGGCGCACGAGAAATTGCAGTTCGGCATCCTGGGCATCGGCCTCGGTGAAGTCGTGCCACTGTCCGTCGGTGGTCATGTATCGGGTGGGCGTGTTGCCTTTGGGCATGCTCTGCTTGGCGGTGAGCCACAGACACTGGGCCGAGATGGAGAAGCCCAGTTTGAGTCGGGGGATATCGGTGTCGAAGGTGAAGTTGGTGTTGTACATCTCGCGGATGTATCCGTCGTCGTCGCGGTAGAGTCCGACGACGCTCACCTGCTTGCCGCCGATGACATCGGAGGGTCGCTCCATGACCTCCTGCGAGTTGCGGTATTCGGAGCGGAACCATGCGCCGGTGACGGTCAGTCGGGTGCCGATGGCCTTCCAGCGTCGGGAGGAGAAGGTGAGTTCGACTCCCTTCTTGAGCGTCTGGCTGCCGTTGGTGGTGACGTAGTGGGCCCGCAGTTCGCTGACCGTGGTGTAGGGCAGGGCGGCGATGTCGGGGCGGGCGGTGAGCGTAGAGGCATCGATGCCCGAGGCGTCGTATTTCTTATAGGTATAAGGGGCGTAGATGGCCATGGAGCGGAAGCCCGAGGTCATGTTCTCGCGGAAGAAGGTCACGTCGATACGGTTGCCCCACCAGGTAGCATCGAGGGCCACCTCCCATTTGAGGTTGCGTGCGGCGCGGAGCGAGGGGTTGGTCGGGTCGACGACATAGGTCTGGAGATAGACACGGCGGTAGTCTTTGTTTTCGTGCCAGTAGTTGAGTTCCACGAGGTCGAGGTAAGCCTTGTCGGGGTAGAGTTGGTCGAGGGTCGGGTTTTTGGTGTGTTGTCCGATGCCGCCCGTGATGCGGAAGACCATAGGTCGGCCGGCGACGCTGACAGCCGGGAAGGTGAGGCCGAGGTTGACGCGCGGGTCGGCGTACACCTTGCCGTGGAGTGTGTAGGAGGCAGGCAGGTGGAGCAGGGTAGAGGCGCGCAGTCCGGCCTGCACGTCGAGCGAGAAGGGGCCCAGGGGCAGCGTGGCTGTCAGTTCGGCGTAGGCACCGGCGGCGTGGGAGGCCGGTATGACCGAGTAGGCGCGCGGTCGGGTAGAGACGCCGGGGTAGAGCGGTTGTCGCTCGTCGAAGACCTGTCCGCGGCCGTAGTTCTTGTCCATCTGCCAGTCTACGCCGAGGCGCAGAGCATGCTTGACGGTGCGTAGCGAGGGCAGGCCCAGTTCGGTAGACAGTTTGGCGTAGATGCCTACGGGTATGCCCTCGACGGTCTGCGTGGCCGTGTACTTGTAGGGCGTGATGAGCACGGCATCGGCCTCGCCCTCGGTGCGCGACGTGGCGGCGGGTGTCTCGCCGGAGAGTTGCACCAGGCGGGTGCGCTCCGTGCGGTCGTTCTCGATGGAGGCCGAGAGCATGGCAGCCACGGAGCGGAGAATGGAGCGGTGCGACGTGTCGTCGATGCGGAACGACAGGTCGGTGGCCCAGCGGTTGTAGGACGAGGAGTAGCGGTCTACGCCGCCGTAGTTGAGTTCGGGGTCTACCTTGTCGCGGTCGAACGATCCGCCGTAGTCCACGTTGGCCCGGAGGTCGGCCGTACGCTCGCCCATGATCCAGCGTTTGGAGAGGCGGGCCGAGAGGGTGACGCGCGAGTAGGTCTCAAGCACGTTGCGCGGGTCGGCGCGGTTGTCGAGGTAGTCGGCCGAGAGATTGAGCGTGAGTCGGCGGGGTTCCCACTCGAAGGCTTTTGCCAGGTAGAAGAGTTTGGAGTCCATGTCGGCCTTGAATCGGGCCGAGAGGTCGTGTCCGCCGCGCCGCCGGTTGATCTTGACCAGTCCGCTGGTCAGGTCGCCGTACTCCACGGAGGGTATGCCGCGCACGATCTCCACGCTCTCGATGTCGTCGGTGGAGATCGATCGCATATCGACGCCCTCGTTGGTGAAGTCGCGTCCGGTGGTGGTATTGTCGTAGGCACCGGTGAGGTACTGCATGTTGGCGTTGGTGCTCATGCGTGCGCCGTCGACGACGAAGGCCGTGCCGAGCGAGGAGGTGGCGTAGTCAGCCGAGGAGATGGGCACCTCGCGCAGGCGTATGGTGTTGGGGGCGGAGAGCGAGGGGTCGCTCGCCATGCCGCCGGGCAGCAGTTCGAGGATGTCGGCGAAGGACGAGGGCTGGAGGTGCTCCATGGCGTGACGGCCGATCTTCGACGTGCCGGTCAGTCCGCGTCCCTCCTGTGCCGTGACCACCACCTCGGCAATCTCGGCGCTGGCCTTGAGTCGCACGTCGAGACGGTGGGTGCGTCGCGGGTCGACGGTGGCCACATAGGGTTTGTAGCCCACCATGGTGATGCGCACCGATCCGGCCGGTGTGCCCTGCGGCAGGGCGAGGGTGAAGCATCCCTTGCGGTCGGTGACGGCCGAGCGCGACAGTTGTCCCGAGAAGGTGACGACGGCCGCTTGCAGGGCCTCGCCGCCGTCGGCATCGCGCACGGTACCCGAGAGGGTGAGCGGCTGTGCGTGCTGCCCCATGACAGGGGCGGCGAACAATAGGTAGAGGAAAATCAGAACAGTATGGTGCAGATGTAGTGGCATCGTCGGTGTCGGTTTTTGTCGGGGCGGAAGAAGCGTGTATCCTTCCAAATGAATATCGACTGCAAAGTTATATTGTTATATAATATGCTAAAATACACAAAAATAGGTATTTTTCATCGCCGCTTGCGCCCTACCGGCTGATAATGATCTCGCATTTTTTTGCCAATTTTGAACACCCTACCAGTAAGGTCAGCACAACGCAAGTATGGAGCCTTATAAACGACAATAGAGACAATAGCGACAACGGGGTTTCGCTTATGTAACTTAAAAAATTGTCTCTATTGTCTCTATTGTCGTTCTAACCTGAATAATTCATAGAGGTTCCGCCGTACTTGCACCCGTTAGACAATGCTCATGCCGAGTTATACGAAAAAAGCAGCTACGGGTTTCGTAACTGCTTCAACCTTGATGTGGACCAGATAGGGCTTGAACCTATGACCTCCATATTATGAGACCAATAGAATGATAGTCCGTGATATTTCGTTATTATAAACTTTTGTTGATAATCAACGAGTTATCTCTATTTGATATTTTGTGGCATACCATTGAATGTCCATAACTCAAACAGTTTGTTTACGCATTGTTTACGCAGAAATCGGAGGAATCCTCT
>CAVCSC010000076.1:0-10306 GCA_963604975.1 Lachnospiraceae bacterium
TCAAGCCTGAAGAAGCCTCGATGCGGATGGCCTGCTCCTTGCCGGTAGCCTTGTCTTTGGCGCTGACGTTGAGGATACCGTTGGCATCGATGTCGAAGGTCACCTCGATCTGGGGAACACCACGGCGTGCGGGGGCGATACCTTCAAGGTTGAACTGACCGATAGACTTGTTCTGTGCGGCCATCGGACGCTCGCCCTGCAGTACATGGATGGTCACTGCGGTCTGGTTGTCGACAGCGGTAGAGAAGGTCTCGCTCTTCTTGCAGGGGATGGTGGTGTTGGCATCGATAAGTTTGGTCATCACGCCGCCCATGGTCTCGATACCGAGGGTCAGAGGAGTGACGTCGAGGAGCACGATGTCGCCTACGCCGCCTTCCTTGTTGAGGATGGCACCCTGGATGCTGGCACCTACGGCTACTACCTCATCGGGGTTGACACCCTTGGAAGGCTCCTTGCCGAAATAGTTCTTGACGAGGGTCTGTACGGCGGGGATACGGCTCGAACCACCCACGAGGATAACCTCGTCGATATCTGATGTCTGGAGTTTGGCGTCACGCATAGCGTTCTGGCAGGGTACGAGACAAGCCTGAATCAAGCCATGTGCCAACTGCTCGAACTGTGAGCGGGTGAGGGTCTTGACGAGGTGCTTGGGCACACCGCCTTCGGCAGAGATGTAGGGCAGGTTGATCTCGGTAGAAGTGGTGCTTGACAACTCGATCTTGGCTTTCTCGGCAGCCTCCTTCAGACGCTGCATAGCCATCGGGTCTTTGGAGAGGTCGATGCCCTCGTCAGCCTTGAAACCGTTGACCAGCCAGTCGATGATGACCTGGTCGAAGTCGTCACCACCGAGGTGAGTATCACCATTGGTAGAGAGTACTTCGAATACACCGCCACCGAACTCAAGGATAGAGATATCAAAGGTACCGCCACCGAGGTCGAACACGGCAATCTTCATATCCTTGTTGGCCTTGTCTACACCATAGGCGAGAGCGGCTGCGGTAGGCTCGTTGACGATACGCTGCACATTGAGTCCGGCAATCTGTCCGGCCTCCTTGGTAGCCTGACGCTGTGAGTCAGAGAAGTAGGCAGGTACGGTGATGACGGCGTCGGTCACCTCCTGGCCGAGATAGTCCTCGGCAGTTTTCTTCATCTTCTGGAGAACCATAGCCGAAATCTCCTGCGGAGTATACTTGCGGCCGTCGATGTCGACACGGGGATAACCGGCCTCGTCGACAACGGTGAAGGGCACGCGCTCAGCCTCTTTCTGGCTCTGGGCGTAGGTCTCACCCATGAAACGCTTGATAGAGTATACGGTGTTCTTCGGGTTGGTGATAGCCTGACGCTTGGCGGGGTCACCCACCTTGCGCTCGCCGTCCTTGACGAATCCGACAACAGAAGGAGTTGTGCGCTTGCCTTCGCTGTTGGCGATCACTACCGGTTCGTTGCCCTCAAATACGGCAACACATGAGTTTGTGGTTCCTAAGTCGATACCAATAATCTTTCCCATAATTCTTATATTTTTATTTTTATTTTTCTGTAATATATAATGTATGTCTTGCACACCCCGGTGTATTTCCTCCATATTGCGGTGTCTATGCACCAGGTGTACGCCTTCTATACAACAAATGGCATGCCAAGCGGCATGCCATCTGGGGGAAAGACTGACATTTATGACAGTTTGTCAGAAATACAGACAATTCTTGCTTTCTGAAAAATAAAGCCCGAAGTCCTTTTTACAGGGCTTCGGGCCAAATGTTTTGTATTCTTTTGAGTTTTTAGTGACGGCGAAAATAAGTTGTTTTTAAGTAGGCATATCAAATTACCTACCTATCGTCACTTAGCAAACAGACAATGCTTAAAGGTCGTTATTCACCGACAAGGGGAAACATTGACAGGCGGTAAGCGAGGAATCCGTAAGGTATCAGTTTCACGTTGACATCCTTCTGCAGCACGGCAGGAGCCTTGAGCGGCATCACAGGATCGCCCTTGTCAGGATTCCAGTCGACAAGTTGTGCCTTGGCACTTACCGAAAGCGGAGCATCAGAATAGTGCCAACCGAAGTTTTTCGGCATATCGGTGAGTTCCACCTTGCATCCCTCCAGACATTTAGGCGTGAGTGCATAGCGGTATTCTGTCCACAGTTCCTCATTGGCATTGAAACCGTCGCGGTTGCCTTGCTGCATAGACATAGCCATGAGCAGCGGTCCGTAGGTCACCCATGCGCAGCGGCCCTGGTCAACGAAACCATCGAGTTTCATGTTGGCATCCAGCGGCACCATGATGCCCCACGACGGCGCCTTCTTGCCTTCAAAGTAAGGGAATTTCTCGCATCCTGCAACAAAGACAGGCGTCATCGGGAATTTCAGTTTGATCTGGTCGCCTTCCTTCCATTTGAGGTTGAGCACGATGAAGTTGTCCTGCACCTTGAATTTCACCGCCTTGCCATTGACCGTGAGTGAAGGATTCTTGCACCATGAGGGCACTCTGAATCTGAGCACCTGTTTTTGTGGGATGGCATTGAGCGTGAAGGTGAGTTCGTCGCGGAAAGGATATTCCGTATCGCACACGATATCGTACGTACCCTTGCGGGTCTGGAGGTGTGCCGGACCGTAGGTAAGCCACATCAGGTCGCCCTCGCCATTGATCATGGCCATATTCATAATGTAGTTGGGCAATGCGCGGTTGATATTTGACGGACAGCATGTCGGCCAGTGCATCTCCTTGTAATATGCGCCGTCGTCACGTATGCGCAGATGGAATCCGGGAATACGGTTGGGCGCTTGGGTGTAGACGCAACTGGTGAACGAGGAACTGACAGCACCTGGCAGCGCATTGAAAGCATCCTGCTCGATGCGGTCGCCATAGCGGGCATCGCCTGTGGCGCGTGCCAACCAGATGTTGGACCACATGAAGTCGCTCACGTCGCAACTCTCGGCAGCCTCGAAAGCGCCGATACCATGGAGATACTCGTTGGACGAGTTGACACCCGTAGGCAACATTGAGTTCTCCTGCAGGAATTCATAGTTGTTGACCGTGGCGGCAAGGTATTCTGCATCGGCATTGTATATGTATCCTATGGCAGGCAGTTTGGAAAACTCATTCCAACTTACGCCATGGGATATCGCCGTGCGGAGAAACTCCTTCTTGTGTACCCAACTGTCGATGAATGCCGATTCGTAACCCTTCAGCACCTCAAGGGCACGGTTGGCAAAAGACATGTCGCCCGTGATGCGCGACAGTTCAAACATGTTTTCAAGTCCGCACAACTTGCGCATATAGTCGAGTTCGGCACCGTGGAACGGTCCTTTGCTGTCTACGGCATACGAGAAGACAGGGAATTTGGCATACACCTTCTTGAGCATCTCCAACACACGCTGGTCTCTCGTGGCACTGTAGTAGGCCAGGGCCGCACGACAGAATACGCCCTCGCTCCAGTATACGCCCCAATCGATATCGTTGGTGCCCCACTTGTCGATAAAGTTCTTGCTGTTGGAGAAAATGTAGCCATTGGGTTTCTGACGTGCCACGACAGCCGCCATCACATCCTGGCTTCGCTTGATAAGGCACGAATCGTCAAGGAGATAGGCAAGTCGGGTGAATCCGTCGGTATAGTAGCCTGTCTGCTCATAATGCCACCATCCGCCGGAGCCTCCACAGTCGGCATCACCCCAGCCCTTGACAAACTCCGTGAACTCCTCACCCATTGTCTTGGTCATGCCCTTGGCGGCACGCTGTGCCCAATCCTTGAGCCAACCCTCGGGTTTCAGTTCGCCGAGTTCGAAGGGTGCATAAGCCTTGGGGTTAAGTTTTGCACCCGTTGTTGTCTGTGCCGACAAAGAGAGTCCGCAGCAGACCAAACTGGTCAAAGCCACAAAAAATCGTCTTTTCATTGTTTCGGTATTTAGTTTATAATTGAAGGTGTGTTCTGAATATTTTGCATCATTTTCCGCGCAACCGGCAGACCACGTATGGTACGAGCAAGCGGAGAATGCTCTGTATACGTCGTGACCAGGGCATGACTTCGGCCATGACCCTGATATTGTCACCCAAACCGGCGGAGCGGTGACTGTTGGACACGCCACTGGTGTCGAAGTCGGCAATCGGGAGACCGACATGCAGAAAACGTGCGCCTCTCCGGTAGCGGGTGATGAAGAACTTGAGGTCGGCCGAGAGACGGTGGCGCGTGTCAAAGGGAGTCTCTACCAGTTGGCTGCGGCGCACGATGGCACTTTGGTGGCAAAACAGCATACGGTGGTAGAGGTGATAGGTATCAGGGGCGGTCTTCACCTGTCCGTCTTTCATCACGTCTCCGTAGATGATATCGGCCTTTTCGGTCGGCCACTTGCCCGAAAACACACGGCTGAGCACATCGTCGGCAGCGAAGGTGTCGCCGGCGTTCATGAAGACGATCCACTCACCCGTGGCCATACGTACGCCCTTGTTCATGGCGTCATAGATGCCGCCGTCGGATTCGCTCACCCAACAGTTGACGATATCGTCGGCATGACGGATGGCATCAACGGTACCGTCGGTAGACTGTCCGTCGACGACAATGACCTCCATCGGGGCATATTGCTGACGGCGGAGATTGTCGAGCGTGCGTACAAGCAACTGTCCGGCATTGTAGGTGACGGTGATGACGGTCACCCGAGGCTGTGGGGAATGGGGTTCTGTCATGATTTTTTCTTGCGTAAGATGAAGGTGCGGCGATACCACAGGCGTATCTTCTCTATGATGCCGGGATGCCAGGTATGGGCGCAGTAGTGTATGGCGTACGACTCGGGAGTGGTCTCATGTCGGTTGCCGGCGATGATGGCCGAGCGGTAGATCATGATGCCGTCGCCCAAATCCTGATCCACGTCGCGATAGACAAACCCGCGACTTTCGGCCACATAGGCATAGATCTGCGGCGATACAACCGCAGTGGCCAGTTCTCCGTCGGCATCAACAAACGACTGCGTGGCATACCAGTCGAGCACGTCGCGCACAAAGGGGCAGCCTTTCTCGGCTCCCATGACGGCAGCCTGTATCATGATGCCCGACACAAACCCGGGCTTTGTGCGGTGTCCGCCGGCGTCGATCATGTCCCATGCCCCGTCTTTGTCGGCCTGCGTGGGATGATACTCCAAGGCGGAAAAGAATGTATGGTCGAGCAGGTCGTCGAAGGGCTTGAGCACCAGCACATCGGCATCGAGATAGATGCCGCCCTCGGTGTAGAGAGCGTACATACGCACATAGTCGGCAGCGAAGGCCCACTTGCGGTGCTTGACAGCCTCCTGCACATAGCGCGGCGCGGCAGCGAGGTCGAAGGAGTCGAGCGTCCAGAGTCTGAACTGGTAGTCGGGCAAGCGACGTTTCCACGAGTCGATACACTTGCGTATCTTGGGCGGAAAGGCTTCGCCGCTGAACCAACAGTAATGTATGGTTTTGGGGATCATTGCTCTTCTTTTAAGGTCGTTTTTTTAGTAGGGCTTGTCTGACGGCGGGGCTATTTCCGGGACTCGGGTGTTTTGCGGAACGGGAGCCACCGCAGGATTTTCTTCATCTTGTTTTTCCGGTCATTGCGCACCCAAAAGCGGTGGAGCAGATGCAGTTCGTCGGCAGCAAACCGGTCGGCATCCCAGCCACGGGAGGTGGCATACTCGCGGACAACGAAGTCCATGAGCGCAGTATCGTAGGTGAGCCGCAGGAGGTTGCGCAGACAGTCGCGGCGCGAGAGCGGACCGAAGTGCGACCGGTTGGTATCGATCAGGGCGAAGGCGTATGTGCCGTCCGCCTGTGCACGGTAGAGTATGTTGCCGAGGTTGAGGTCGCCGTGGGCGATATGCCGCTCATGCAATGTGACCAGATAGCGTCCCAAGGCTGCGGCCAGCGTGCGGTCGAAGTCGGGCCGCTCAAGTGCCTCACGAAGCGACGGCCAAGCACACTCCTCCGACACGAAATAACTGCCTGTCAACAGTCCGCCGCTGCTTTGCTCGATATAGGCCACCTCATGCGGCGTACTGATACGGCGGTCGCGCAGGATGCCGGCAAAGACATAGGCCCGCTCAGCCTTGCTACGCTCGAAGAAGGTGTAGGCGATGCGCTGCACGACATTGGGCCGTTTGTAGCGCTTGACGACGAACGTATGTCCGCCTACGGTGAACCGCTTGACCGTGTTGCGTCCATCGTGCAGCGTCACGCCCTCAGAGGCGAAACGCTCGGGCAGACTTTCTACAAAATCGCTGAGAGCGGCGTATTCAGGGGCGATGACTTGGGTTTTGAGTTTGAGCGTAGACATAAAGTCGTTTTTTTCTGTCTCTATGCAAAGATAGCAAATCGGTTTTGAACAGACAAATTATCAACGAAATTGCCCCTGCAAGGGACGTATAATTCATAATAGGATTGAATTATTCGCCTCTTGCAGGGGCAATATTTGAACTAACTTCTATAGAAGATAGGGCTTATCCTTATTTCAGGAGGTAGTGTATGCGCACCTTCACACAGCGGTTGAGTTTGGCATTGAGTCCGCGGGTCGACTTGTCGGTGACGGTGCGGATGCCGCCGCCCATGTTACCCACCATGTATATCTGTGATGCCACGTTGTGCATGCTCGGTTTTTGTTTCAACCAAGAGATGACGGTGGCGGCACGGTTTTGTGAGAGGGCGTTGTTACGGTCAAGACCCACCTGTGTGGCGTTGTTGCCCGTGTAGTTGTCCTGGCTGGTGGCCAGACCCTCACACTGTATCATGGCGATGGTGCCATTTTGCAGGATGTCCTGTATGTGGGCCACAGAAGCCGAGTCGGTGTACTGGGCGATGTAGCCGTTGTTGCTGTTCATAGCAGCGTAGACGTCAGCGAAACTTACGAGTTCCTCACTGCTCTCCACATCCATGTTCTGACGCACGATGGCGAGGCCCTCATGCTGGTTGAGTCCGTAGGAGACGGTCTCCATATAGTTGTCGTCGGAGAGGAGGGTCTGTCCTTCGGTCTCGCGGTCGATACGATACTGCCAAGTGTGCTGTCCGTCGTAGATGGGCGCATAGTAGTAGCCGTGCTGCTGGCGGAAGTCTGCCATGTCAGTATCCTTGAGACTGAGCGAGAGCGGCTGCTTGGAGATCTCATAGCCGCGGGGCAGCGAACCGGTATCAAAGGTGCGGTCGGCCGTCTCGGTGGCGATATCCTCGGTAGCAAGACCGATGGGCGACTTGCCGTCGGCCAGACGCGAGGCTACCTGTGCATTGTTGGTGTAACGCTTCTGGGTGAACAGACCGCCTGCGAGGTAGTCGATGGCGTTGACCTTGCTGCCCGATACGGTCGGAGCGTCACTACGTCCAGAGTAGTTGTTGGGGTAGAACACATAGAAGGTCATCGTGCGGTAGGCGACGTTGGTATCCTTGGCCTTCACCGTGAGGATGTCGCGCTCGCGGTAGTCGCGGCGGTAGATGGCATCGGTCTTGCGTTTCCAACCGTTGCTCTTCTTGGTGCCGAGGTACCAGGTGAAACCGAGGTCGATACCGAGGTTACAGTCCCACTTCTCGGCATAGTGGTCGGCCTGTCCGTATTCGAGGTCGAAGTTGGTCTGATAGAACAGACCGCGTGCCTTGAGGTCGACAGAGAAGTTCTTGCGGGGTGTGAAGAAGCGGCTGTACTGCAGTTCGAGGTGGCCGCTCCACTCATTGTCGGAGCCGGAGGTGTGGCTGAAGCCCGTGTGGTGCACACCACCGATACCGGCAGCAAACATCACCTGGTTCATGCGCTTCTTGCTATAGGCACCCTCGTAGCCGAAGAAGAGGCGTGAGAGGTTGAGGATGACACTTCCGCTGATATCCCACCAGCCGGTCTTCATCTTGCGGTAGGGGGTATTGTCGGGAGTGAGCATCACGTCGCCGTAGCCGTAGTGTCCGGTGATGTACTCGGTATATCCGCGCGAACTGGAACTGATGAACTCCAGTTTCAGACCGATACCGGGAGTAAACCACTTA
Organism: Lachnospiraceae bacterium; assembly: GCA_963604975.1. Classification (GTDB taxonomy): domain Bacteria; phylum Bacteroidota; class Bacteroidia; order Bacteroidales; family Bacteroidaceae; genus Prevotella. Next base: position 7,966 of record CAVCSC010000076.1, read on the forward strand.
CCCACACCGACGCTCCAGTCGGCCGAGATAGTACCTCCGAAGCCGGCCGTGCTACTATAGTCACCACGGAAGGTGTGGGCACCTATCGTACCGAACACAAACCAGTTCTTGCCGAAGCGGTTGGTCACCACACGCATAGGATCGTACACAGTGTCGCTCTCTATCGTCACCCGTGTGGGCGCCGTATAGTCTACCGTGTCGGTGTAGATGACGGGATAGTCTTTGTATTTGTCACGCTGAGCCAAGGCGGATGTGACCGTGAATACCGCCAAGGCGAGTAGAATTATTAGTCGTCTATTCATCTCTCCTATAGTTAGTAACGGCAAAATTAGTATTTTTTTTCTCATCATAGTCAGTTTTTTATGTATTTTTGTCCAATTTGGTGTATTTTGAGTTGACGCTCTTGTATTCGGGCACCATTTCCTTCATTATCAGCACGGTTTTCTCCTCATCGTAGGTGCGTGCCGTGGCAATCAGACGGTCTATCTTTTCGAGTACCACGGCGCGGTCGTACTCGCGTACCTTGGCCCGCTTGATCTTCTGGTGGCGGGTGGGGATGACCTTTTCCTCGTCGTTGAGCACCTCCTCATAGAGTTTCTCGCCGGGCCTAAGACCGGAGAACTCTATCTTGACATTGGTGTGTCCGCAGAGGTGTATCATGCGGCGGGCGAGGTCGTAGATGCGCACGGGCTTGCCCATGTCGAAGACAAGTATCTCGCCGCCCTGCCCTATCGTGGCGGCTTCGAGCACGAGCAGACAGGCCTCGGGGATGAGCATGAAGAAGCGCACGATGTCGGGGTGGGTCACCTTGACCGGTCCGCCGCGGCGTATCTGCTCGCGGAAGATGGGTATGACCGACCCGTTGCTGCCCAGCACATTGCCGAAGCGGGTGGTGATAAAGCGGGTCTTGTCGGTGCTCATCGTCTGGCAGTAGATCTCGCAGATGCGCTTGGAGCAGCCCATCACATTGGTGGGATTGACGGCCTTGTCGGTGCTGACCATCACAAACCGCTGCACGCCGTACTTCACGGCGAGGTCGGCCACCTTGCGTGTGCCGTCGACATTGTTAAGTATGCTCTCCACGGGGTTGTCCTCCATCATGGGCACATGCTTGTAGGCGGCGGCGTGGTAGATGATGTCGGGGCGGGTCTCGGCAAATATCTTCTCCATACGGTGCACATGACAGATACTGCAGACGATGGTGTGGCACTCTATCTCGGGGTGGTGTTCCTTCATCCACAAGCGCACGTCGTGGAGGGGCGTTTCGGCTTGATCGATGAGCACGAGCCGCTGGGGGGCAAAGCGGGTGAGAATCTTGGCCAGTTCCGAACCGATACTGCCGGCCGCTCCCGTGACCATGATACACTTGCCCTGCATCTCGCGACGTATGAGGTCGGTGTCGACCACGATGGGAGCGCGGGGCAGAAGGTCTTTCATCTCGATGTCGAGCAGTGCGTCGTTGCCCAGTCCGTAGATACCCATGTGGTTTTTGATGTAATAGTCGTAAAACATCTTGATGGCCACACGCATACCGCACATGAAGGCAAGGGCCAGCATAGCCTGCAGCAGCAGGTCGCGACTGCGCAGCATGATATACTCCCCGGCCGGGGTGTAGATGCGCAACAGCATGACGAGCACCATGCCGATGACGAGGGCTATCGAAATGCGCGCCAGGTCGGTGAACGTGCTCTTGCGCACCACACCGCTATAGGTATGCTCCAACCTAAAGCCGATGATGTAGAACGGCAGACAGGCAAGGAGCGTGAACAGCAGTTGACTGATATGGCTGATGGCCTGCATCGGACCGTGATTGGCCGCAAAGGCCACTACGCCCGACACCAGGACGATAAGGCAGTCGCCGCCGAGCACGTACCAGTAGGGCAGTGAGTCGCGCGAGAGATACCAGTTGATTATTTTCTTGTGCAGCATGCTTTGATCTCGTTTACAATATATTCCACATCCTCATCGCTCACCATCGGTCCGCTGGGCAGACAGAGTCCGCAGCCGAAGAGCCGCTCGCTCACGCCGTTGACGTAGGCCGGGCAATCAGCAAAGACGGGCTGCAGGTGGAGCGGTTTCCACAGCAGACGGGTCTCTATGCCCTTGGCGTCGAGACGCTGGCGCAGGGTGTCGGCATCGATGCCGCACTTGTCTGCATCTATGGTGATGGTGTTGAGCCAGTAGTTGCTCTGCTGTTTTTCCGAAGGGTTGGTGTGGAGCGTGATGCCGTCAATATCGGCTAACATTTCCTTGTAGAGGTCGGCCACATGACGGTGGTGGGCGATGTGGTCGCGCAGCACGGTCATCTGTCCGCGGCCGATGCCGGCGCAGATGTTCGACA
>CAVCSC010000077.1:0-9959 GCA_963604975.1 Lachnospiraceae bacterium
TTGCCCCTGTAAGGGGCGCATATTTTATTCACATACAATGAATTATGCGCCCCCTTCAGGGGCGATGTTATAATAATTAAACGAAAAACGTAGGGGCGCGCTCGACTTTGTCGCTTGCCTTAGCAAGAACCCCTACGCTATAATCTGTCGTCCCTACGGGACTCGCCGATTGCGATGTTTTTACCGGACACCAATATAAGTTTTTTGAGCACCCTACTTTGCGGGTCTGATGAATTGTCCTCTTTCTCAAGGCATCCGGTAGGGTAGTGCGCGCCCCTTGATGACAAACGACTTGTCGGGCGGCAAGATGACCCCTTCGAGCGTGATGCGCCGCGAGTTGAAGGTGGGGAGTATCTCTATCGAGGCCTTGTTGGTGCCCTTGCACATCGAGATATACAGGCGGGCGGAGAGCGATGTGCCCATCACGTTGGCGGTCAGCATAGTGTTGCCCTTCTTGTCGGCGGTCATCTTGTAGTCGGTGATCGGGCCTTCTACCGTCACGCCACCGATACCGTTGGGACCGACCGCCGGAATATTGAAGGCTACCTGCGCCGTAGCGCGTCCGTCCTGCACCGCCACAAAATTGGTGGTGGGCGATACATAGGCCCTGTGGCCGTACTTGAACACCACCTGGTCGGCCTCCAAGGTAAAACAGGTGTCGCGCAGCGCCTGCAGTGCATCGGCATACGCCATGCTGTCGATGGCCTGTTGTATCGCCTTACGCTGCTGGCGGGTGAGTTTGGTGGTAGGCTTTTCCTTGATCGTCGTGTCGTCATCGGGATATTGGGCAAACGCTCCGAGGGTGACGGCCAGAAGCATGAGCGTGAGCCATGTACGAATCTTTTTCATCTTTTCGTTCCTTTCCTTTCTTTATGACTCTTGATGGCGGATTATGGTGGAATCTTTACCATCCACCATATTCATATTTGCCATATACAAAGATAACGCCGCCACTCCGGAATATTGCACGCCGGAGCGTGAAATGATGTGAAACAGTATAGATTTTTTGTCAGGACAGACGGCAAGGCAGCGCGTCTGCTGTGTTTGGGTGAGGCTCCTTGGTCACTTGGATGAAGCATCTTGCAAAAAGGCAGATATTCAACCTCTTACAATGTCGTGTCGAAAAATTATCGGATATTCGCGGTTTTTTGCTGTAAAACAAGGATTTTCCCGATTTTCTATACACTTATGGAAAATAATTTGTAACTTTGCAGCCCAAACGGACTATCGTATCCGTACTTTCCGCACTTGCTTGCGAAGGCAGACAGAGAGGCGGCAGGACGGGGCAGATGGCCCGCCATATCTTCTTTTCCACATTGCAATGTGTAACCAGGAAACTTTTAAGATAGACCTGAAAGGTATGAAGGAAACGAAGGCCGTACGCGAGTACGACCTCGACAATGCGTACTTTGAGGCCATTGACGGTCCCGAAGTGCGGGCAGGCCATGTGCATGCGCGCGTGGACATCGCCCGTAGCGAGCATTTCTTCGAACTTGGTTTTACTATTGAGGGCACCGTCACAGTGCCCTGCGACGTATGTCTCGACGACATGAGTCAACCCGTCAGCACTTCATCAAGTCTTGTGGCAACGCTTGGCACCGAGCCCTCCGAAGAAGACAGCGATGTAGTCACGGTAGACGAGGCGGAAGGCATACTCGACATCTCGTGGACCCTCTACGAACTGATCGCACTGGCCATACCTACACGCCATGTGCACCCTGAGGGACAGTGCAACCCCGACATGCTCCGGGCCATCGCGGCACACACCGCCGGCGGCGACGCCGAGGACCACGCAGTAGACCCGAGATGGGGCGAACTGGAGAAACTGAAAAAACAATAATTAAAAAATAAAAAAACAATGGCACATCCTAAAAGAAGACAGTCAAAGACTCGTACACTCAAGAGAAGAACTCACGATAAGGCAGTAGCCCCCACACTGGCCATCTGCCCCAACTGCAGCGCATACTACGTATACCACACCGTATGCCCCACCTGCGGATACTACCGCGGCAAGGTCGCTATCGAAAAGGAAGTCGCTGAATAATATCGGATGGGAAAGATCAATGCAGTGATCACCGGAGTTGGTGGATACGTGCCCGACTATATCCTCAACAATGAGGAACTGTCGCGCATGGTCGACACCAGCGACGAGTGGATCATGACGCGCGTCGGCATCAAGGAGCGCCACATCCTCACCGAGGAAGGTCTCGGCACCAGTTACATGGCCCGCAAGGCTGCCAAGCAACTCCTGCAGAAGACCGGCACCGACCCTGATACCATCGACGCCCTCATTGTCACCACGACCACGCCCGACTACAAGTTTCCCTCGACAGCATCTATCGTCCTCGGCAAACTCGGTCTGAAGAACGCTTTCGCGTTCGACCTTGAGGCCGCCTGCTGCGGATTTCTCTACACGCTCGACATGGCCGCATCGATGATCCAGAGCGGACGCTACAAGAAGATCATCGTCATCGGTGCCGACAAGATGTCGTCGCTCGTCGACTATCAAGACCGCGCTACCTGCGTGCTTTTCGGCGATGGAGCCGGAGCCGTGCTCGTAGAGGCCACTGAGGAAGAGGGCGTAGGCGTGCAGAACTCCTATCTGCGCACCGACGGTGTCGGTCTGCCGTTCCTCCACATGAAGGCCGGCGGATCGGTTTGCCCCCCGACCCACTTCACCGTAGACCACCGTCTGCACTACCTCTATCAGGAGGGACGCACCGTCTTCCGCTATGCCGTGACCGACATGAGCGACGATGTGGCTGAAGTGATGAAGCGCAACGGGCTCACCGCCGACGACGTGCAGTGGGTAGTGCCCCACGAGGCCAACCTCCGCATCATCGAGGCAGTCACCAAGCGTGTGGGTCTCCCTATGGAGAAGGTGATGGTCAACATACAGCGCTACGGCAACACGAGCGCCGCTACCATCCCCCTCGCATTGTGGGACTTCGAGAAAGATCTCAAGAAGGGCGACAATGTCATCTTCACCGCTTTCGGCGCAGGCTTCGTACACGGCGCATCCTACTACAAGTGGGCTTACAACGGTGCTGAGGCTGCCCTGAAGTAATCGGGCGACTGACACAAGACCATAGACATTGCCGACAATAGTTCGGCAAGCACAAATAAAAAGAGAGACGCGTCACACCGCACACAGGCGGTAGTGACGCGTCTCTCTTTTTATTTAATCCTATCGGATTTTTATTGCATCCGATAGGGCGACTGGCGTTATCCGTAGATGACCTTGCCGTTCTCGTCCTCAAAGGGAGCGAGGTCGCGTGAGTACTGGTTCATGGCGCGCAGGCTCATGCCCATCGACGAGAAACCGCCATCGTGGAAGAGGTTCTGCATGGTCACCTTGCGGGCGAAGTCGGAGAACATCATCACGCAGTAGGCGGCACACTCCTCGGCGTCGGCGTTGCCCAGAGGCGACATCTTGTCGGCGAAGTCCATCATCATGTCGAGTTCCTTGATACCCTTGCCGGCGGTAGTGGCCGTGGGCGACTGTGAGATGGTATTGATGCGCACGTGCTTCTCACGGCCGTAGATGTAGCCGAAACTGCGTGCAATGCTTTCGAGCATGCTCTTGGCGTCGGCCATGTCGTTGTAGCCGAAGAAGGTACGCTGTGAGGCGATGTAGGTCAGCGCCACTACAGATCCGTACTCGGCGATGGCGTCCTGCTTCTTGGCTACCTGCAGCATCTTGTGGAACGAGATGGCAGAGATGTCGAGCGTCTTCGACAGGTAGTTGTAGTCGAGGTCGTCGTAGGTGCGGTGCTTGCGCACGTTGGGACTCATGCCGATGGAGTGGAGCACGAAGTCTACCGGTCCGCCCAGTATCTTGACCGACTCGGAGAACACCTTCTCCAGGTCTTCTACGCTTGTGGCGTCGGCGGGAATGACGGTGGCGCCTGTCTGCTCGGCCAACTTGTCGAGTTCGCCCATGCGCAGAGCCATCGGCGTGTTGCTCAGTGTGATTGTTGCTCCTTCTTCTACTGCCTTCACGGCTACTTTCCATGCGATGGAGTCCTCGTTGAGCGCGCCGAAGATGATGCCGCGCTTCCCTTTCAGTAAGTTGTGTGTCATATTACGTTTCTTGATTTGCCCCGGACATTCCTGAATACTACTGTATTGCCGGGGAATTTTTATAAAGCGGGTGCAAAGGTAGGACAAAAAGCCCGAAACGCTTGCACGTTTTCGAGGAAATGTCCTCGTTTTTGCACACTCCCCCTATGATTGTGCAATATGACACACCTATTTTTCCACTGACTTGTTCTGTTTTCCGGTTTTTTGTTGTGCTTTACCAGCGTTTAGTGTCCGTCTTACCACCGTTTAGTGCTCGTCGATGGCGAGTTGTTTGCGGTAGCGGTCGAGTTCGCGCTGCAGTTGTCGGGTGATGCGCTCGTAGCCCGGCTTGCCGTAGAGGTTGGAGGTCTCGTGCGGGTCGGCCTGCAGGTCGTAGAGTTCGCAGTAGTCGACGGCCGAGTCTTTCGGTTCGAAGTAGCCGAGCGACTCAAGATACTTGGCACCGCGGTATTCGCGTGTGCCGGGCATGCGCTGGTATTTGTTCTCCTGGATGGCATCGGTGCCGCCGGCGCCATAGAAGTGGATGAGTTTGTAGCGTTCGGTGCGCACACCGTCATGCTTGCGTACCATGTGGTAGGTGGGGTAGTCGTAGAAGTGGTAGTAGATGCTGTTGCGCCACGACTTCACGTTGTCGCCCTGTTCGAGCACGGGCAGGAGCGGGCGGCCCGTCATCTCCTTGGGCTGGGCTACGCCGGCGAGGGCGAGGAAGGTCGGGGCGTAGTCGATGTTTTGTACCATCTTTGTGCAGACCGATCCGGGGCGGGTGTGTCCCGGCCAGGACACGATGAGCGGTGTGCGGAGCGACTCCTCGTACATAAACCGCTTGTCAAACCATCCGTGCTCGCCCATATAAAAGCCCTGGTCGGAGGTGTAGACGATGACGGTGTTGTCTGTCAGTCCGTGTGCGTCGAGGTAGTCGAGCACGCGGCCCACACTCTCGTCGACACTGCGGATGACCGACATGTAGTCGCGGATATAGGCCTGGTACTTCCAGTTGTCGAGGTCTTTGCCCGTGAGCCGGGCTTCGAGCAGGCGGCGGTTGCGCGGGAAGTAGTACTTGCCCCACTGCGTGCGCTGCTCGGGGGTCATGCGGTTGATCTCACCCATCAGGCTGGCGTAGGAGTCCCAACTGTCGGCATTGGTGGTGTCGAGCATCTCGGGTACCTTGAAGTCCTGCTCCCAGCGCATGTCGCGTGTGACCGACATTTTCTGCGTACGGGCAGCCGACCCGCGTGTGGCGTAGTCGTCGTAGAACGTCTCGGGCAGGGGAAACTCCACGTCGTCGTAGCAGCCGAGGTACTTGAGGTTGGCCTGCCAGTTGCGGTGAGGAGCCTTGTGGTGGAGCAGCAGACAAAATGGCCGCGACGGGTCGCGGTGGTCGATGAAGTCGAGGGCATGGTCGGTGGTGAGGTCGGTGGAGTAGCCCTCCTCCACGACGTACTTGTTGCCCGTGTCGGTGCCGCGGTACTGCGGGTTCCAGTATTGTCCCTGGTCGTTGTAGATATGGTAGTAGTCAAATCCCTTCGGGTCGCAACCCATGTGCCACTTGCCGACAACGCCCGTCTGGTATCCGGCCTGCTGTAGCAGTTCGGTGAAGAAGGTGCGGGTGGTGTCGATACCCTCGCCGAGTTGTCGTTGTCCGTTCTGGTTGCTGTACAGTCCGGTCATCAGGCAGGCGCGTGAGGGTGTGGAGAGCGAGTTTTCCACGAAGGCACGGTCGAACCGCATGCCCCGCTCGGCCAGACGGTCGATGTTGGGAGTGGGAGCCAGACGGCCGATGGCGCCGCCGTACGCACTGATGCACTGGAAGGCGTGGTCGTCGCACATGATATAGACAATGTTGGGATGCTGCTGCCGGGTCTGCGCCTGTGCCGCGGCAAGGGCACTGACGGCCAGCGTGAGGAGGATTTGTTTTTCAGGTCGCATATATATTATATATAATGTATGGTTGGTAGGTCAGAAGTATTCGGCGTATACGGACGGACCATCGGGGGGTAGGGTGGTGGTCGCAGTCATGTTGTCGCCGACAGTTGCAAAAGTAGCGAAAACTATCCATATCCGTGTTTCCGTCCGTTGTTTTTTTTGTGTGTTGGCCGGTAGGGTAGGGAAAGGTGGCGAGAATAGCAAGGCCTACTTATATGTACGGATAATTTTGAAAACCTACTTACCTACGTAATCAATGGTTTATGCAACTTTTTTCCACAAAAGGACTGATTTTCAATAATTATATGTTAAATATAGGCGGGAAAGTATCTTGCGTAAAAGATTTTTTATAATTTTGTGGCGTTTTATTATCAATTTCATTTTATGAAGAAAGCAATTTTACTCTCTACAGTGTTTTCATTGGCAGCAGCCGGCGTTTCCGCACAGGCAGTCAATGTAAAAGAACTCGGCCAGCGCAAAATGGTCAAGAACACTCCCGTTCTTGAACTCTCTACCAAGCACGTGCTGAGTTTCGACAAGATGCAGTCTACCAACCGTGTCAACAACAATTTCTCTGTATCTCCCCGCAGCATTGACAACGGTTTGTACTACGACAAACCCGCTGGTAGCATGTATACGACTGACAACGAAGAGGGCGGTGGCTACTATTGCAATCACCTGATCCTTTCTCCTTCTGCTGATGCCGTGTTCACCAACATGACCACGAGCAACAAGAAGTCTACCAAGTGGTATCTCGGTAGCAACAGCGTACAGGATTATGCCGATAGTGACTACAACCTCGACCTCACCGGCTTCTTCTCATGCTACAACGGTTCCGCTTACGCTGTTCCCACTTTGAAGTACGGTTCTTCACGTACTTACCAGATTGGTGAGACCGGTGACTATTTTGCATCTAATGGTCCTGGCTACATGTACTGTGACTCTATCGCTCCTCACGCCTTCTTCGATAGCCGTGTCGACGGTACATATGCTCTGACCGGTCTGCTCGATAGTTACTATTGCTTCGGTACCGGTAACTATAACGGAACAGGCGCATATCCTTCGGTAGGTGCCATTCAGTTGTATGACGCACCCGCCTCTCCTCTCTATGTAGAGAACATCTACTTCAATGGCTACACCATGGCTGATGCTCCTCTCACTGACGATGCCCAGATGACGATGACCATCTACAAGACCACTGTGACTTCCGATGGCCAGATTTCTTTCGGCGATGAAATCGCTACACTGACCTGTCCTGCAAGCAACGCTATCAAGACTTGGGACGGTACACAGACCAGCTATGGCTACGTTACCGGATGGAACTACAATTTCACGACTGAGGACAACAAGCCCTTCACTATCGATGGCTCTTTCGCTGTGCAGATTAGCGGTTTCGCAGACGAGGGTGTAGACGTGCTGATGCCCGGTGCCTTCTTGTCTGATGTTGACTCTGTAGCCAACTACTCTTCTGCCTACGTCGTCTTCGACATGAGCGGTACTGAATACCCTGCTCAGGTATACAACGACCCCGTTGTTCTTCCCTTGGCTTTCAACAGCTGCTTCGACTATGTAGACGGTCTTGCTACTGTTCAGCTCTCCAACGGTACAACCGTAGAGAAGGCTAACGTGGTACGTATCTCTGACGATGGTCAGACCTGCTCTACCGACGGTGCTGACGACGCTTCCGACCTCGGCGGCGCTTACATCCGTACCGTATTCCCCTTCTATGACGAAAACGGTGATGCTGTGTACACCACTTCATTGCCCGACTGGATCACCGACATGACCGCTGACGACTCTTATGCCACCAGTGGCGGCTACGAGTACTTCGCCGGTAGCGCTCACCTCACCTTCGAGGCTAAGCCCCTCGGCACTGAGACTGGCCGTGGTGCAGCTATCTACTTCAGGGGTAAGGGTGTCACCTCTACCACTCCTATCTACGTGCTCCAGGGCGACGCTACTACTACTACCGGTATCGAGAAGGTCGTTATCGACCTCGACAACAATGGTCTCGACGCCAACGCTCCTATCTACAACCTCAACGGTCAGCGCGTGACCAAGGATGCTAAGGGCGTACTCATCCAGGGTGGCAAGAAGTTCATCAACAAGTAATTTCTTCCCAAGCATGACGCTCGTGCGGTGACCTCCACAGATGGAGCCTCGCACCGCATACCATCAACATACAAGGACCGCAATCCTCAGGCCAACGCCCGGGATTGCGGTCTTTCGGTTCTATATGAATTAATAGTAAATATCAAAGACAACTTTATATTTACGATGTTCTAAAAAACGACAATAGAGACAATAGGGACAACATTGTTTGCTATTGTCTCTATTGTCTGCTATTGTCTCTATTGTCTCTATTGTCGTTAATATAACTATAAAAATAATTCTGATCAATTACTTACGAAAACAGGGTTTCTCACGTTATATGTATATGCAACACTTTTCATCTATTTTCCGCCCTCTGCTCTGCGCTCTTGTGTCGCTACTGACCGTGACGGGAGCAGCGCAGAACTTTGCCGACTACTTTGTAGACCGCACGCTGCGCATCGACTACACCTTCTCGGGCGATGCCCACCGCCAGACCATCGCCCTTGACGCTCTCTCCTCGTCGCCCCGTTGGTACGGCAAGCGGCAGCGGCTGGCCGAACTGCCGATGGAGGGCAACGGACAGATCACCGTGCGCGACCACCGCACGCAGGCGGTCATCTACCGCAACTCCTTCTCTACGCTCTTCCAGGAGTGGCTCACCTATCCCGAGGCCCAGACCACGGCGCGCAGTTTCGAGAACGTGTTTCTCGTGCCCATGCCACGCGACACCGTCGACGTCACCGTCGATCTGCGCGACAACCGTCGCACCGTTGTGTCTACCATGACCCATACCGTCGTGCCTACCGATATCCTCATCCGTCGCACGGGCGACCATCCCACTCCCTACGTCACCCTCAACGCCGCCGCCGACACTACCCGCTGCATCCATATCGCCTATGTCGCCGAGGGCTACCGCGCCGACGAGATGGACGTCTTTCTCCGCGATGCCCGCGACGCCACCGATGCCATCTTCGCTCACGAACCCTTCCGCAGCGCCCGCAACCGGTTCAATGTGGTCGCCGTGCAGTCGCCCTCCGAGGACAGCGGCACGAGCGAGCCCGCTGCCGGCGTATGGAAGCGTACCGCCCTCTCCTCCCATTTCGATACCTTCTATAGCGACCGCTACCTCACCACCCTCCATCTCAAACAACTCCACGACTGGCTCGACGGCGTGCCCTACGAGCACATCATCGTGCTGGTGAACTCCACCAAGTACGGCGGCGGAGGCATACTCAACTCCTACAACCTCACCACCTGCCACCAGCCGCAGTTCCGTCCGGTTGTCGTGCACGAGTTCGGTCACTCCTTTGCCGGGCTTGCCGACGAGTACGCCTATGAGGAAGAGCAGATACCCATGTATCCGCACGATATAGAACCGTGGGAGGAGAACATCACCACCCGGGTCGACTTCGCCTCGAAATGGGCCGACATGATCACGCCCGACACCCCGCTACCCACCCCGTCGTCTACCGACAAGGCCACCATAGTCAGTCGCGTGGGCCTCTTCGAGGGCGCCGGCTACTCTCCCCGCGGTGTCTACCGCGGCGTGCAAGACTGCCGTATGCGCACCAACGCCACCCCCGATTTTTGTCCCGTCTGCCGCCGTGCCCTGACGCGTGTCATCGATTTTTATACGCGGTAGAGATGGAGCGTAGTGAGGAAGGGGTTACGCCAACCAAAGCCCTTGGAGGGTAGGGTGTTCAAAATGTGAACTGATTTTGTGATTATAAAACACGCAAAACGCAAGACTACCATTAGCCCTGGAAGGGCGTAACGACCGTAGCCCAGGGTGAGCCGTTTGCGTCAGCAAACGGTGTAACCCTGGGTTTAATGTACCAACGCAAGGTCTGGCCTGTAAG
>CAVCSC010000078.1:0-9742 GCA_963604975.1 Lachnospiraceae bacterium
GTGCCCCCTACAGGGGCTATGGATAGAGAAACTGCGCAATGAATAAGGGTAAGCCCCAAATACTAAAAACCTTGCAAAGATTAGATATTCAACGACTTACAATGTTATAAGAAATTTTTACCGGACAACAATAAATATTTTGTCGGGCAACAATACGTCAATACCCGCAAAAAAACGCCAAGATCATTTGCAATCTTGGCGTTTTTTTTGCGGGTATTCTGAGTTTTTCTCAGCCTGTCTTGGTGGGGTGTTCAAAATCGGTAAAAGGTGCGAGACTATCTTTCACTTCTTCCCCTTCTTCCCTTTTGCCGTCCTTTTGGCCTTCTTGTCTTTCGTCGGGCCGGGGGTGGAATAGTCGTGAGCCGTGCTTTTGGTCTCCTTCTTTGTATCGGCGAGGGTGAAGTCGAGTTGTTTCTTCTCGATGTTGGCCTGCGCCACCTTGATGCGTATGGGGTCGCCGAGTTGGTACTTGTTGTGGTGGCGGCGGCCTACGAGACAGTAGTTGCGCTCATCGAAGTCGTAGTAGTCGTCGTCGAGGTCGCGCATGGGCACAAGGCCTTCGCAGTGGTTCTCGTCGATCTCACAGTAGATGCCGTACGACTGTATGCCCGAGATATGGGCGTCGTAGACGTTGCCTACGCGCTCAGACATAAACTCGACGGCCTTGTACTTGATGGAGTCGCGTTCGGCGTTGGCGGCCACGATTTCCATCTCTGAAGCGTGCCGGCAGAGATCCTCGCAGTGGTTTTGGTTGGCCGACCGTCCACCATTGGCGTAGCGGGTGAGCAGCCGGTGTACGATGGTGTCGGGATAGCGGCGTATGGGCGAGGTGAAGTGGGTGTAGTAGTCGAAAGCAAGGCCGAAGTGCCCGATGTTGTGGGTGGTGTAGGTGGCCTTCTGCATGGCGCGCAGGGCAACGATCTGTATGAGTCCTTGCTCGCGGTGTCCGGAGCAGGCATCCATGAGGGCGTTGATGGAGCGGGCGGTCTCGCTCTTGGTGCCTTCGGTCTTGAGTTTGTAGCCGAACTTGCCGATAAACTGGCGGAGCGTCTCCAACTTCTGCGGGTCGGGATTGTCGTGTACGCGGTAGGGTAGGGTCTTGGGTTTGCGGCCCTTCTTGACCTTGCCCACCGACTCGGCCACGGTGCGGTTGGCCAGGAGCATGAATTCCTCGATGAGTTTGTTGGCATCTTTCGACCGTTTGAAGAAGCAGCGCACGGGCTTGCCTTTCTCGTCGACTTCGAAGTGCAGTTCCTCGCGGTCGAACTTCACGGCACCGTTCTTGAATCTGTCGGCGCGCAGGCGCTTGGCCAGACGGTCGAGCGTGATGAGTTCCAGGGCGTGCTCACCCTTGTAGCCGGTCGGCGGAGCGGGTGGGGCGGGCTCTCCCGTGCCGTCTACCACGCCGTTGTCTTCGAGCAGGGCCTGTACCTCCTCGTAGGCGTAGCGGCGGTCGGAACGGATGACGGTGTGTACGATGCGCGATGCTCTGACCTGGGCATCGTCGTCGAGGGTGAAGATGACCGAGTAGGCCAGTTTTTCTTCCTCGGGACGCAGTGAGCAGATATAGTTGCAGAGACGTTCGGGCAGCATCGGTATGGTGCGGTCTACGAGGTAGATGCTCGTGGCGCGGCGCTGGGCTTCGCGGTCGATGATCGACCCTTCGGTGACGTAGTGCGACACGTCGGCGATATGTACGCCCACCTCCCACAGTCCGCCGGGCAGCGCCTTGATAGAGAGGGCGTCGTCGAAGTCCTTGGCGTCTTTCGGGTCGATGGTGCAGGTGAAGGTCTGTCGGAAATCCTCGCGTCCGGCGATATCTTCGGGCGTGATCTGGTCGGATATCTTCTCGGCGGCTTCCTCCACAGCCTTGGGGTAGCGGTAGGGCAGGCCGTACTGGGCGAGGATGGTGTTCATCTCCACGTCGTTGTCGCCCGAGGGTCCGAGCAGGTCTACCACCTCGCCGATCATGTTGCGGTGGTCGGCATCGGGCCATTCCTTGATGCGCACGACGGCCTTGTCGCCGTCCTTGCCGCCCTTGAGTCGGCGGCGGGGAATGATGATAGAGTTGGCCAGATTGTTTTCCGGGGTGATGAGTACGGTGAGGTCGTGGTCGGTCGAGAGTTTGCCCACAAAGGTGTCCTTGGCACGTTCGAGTATCTCGATGACCTGAGCCTCCTTGATGTGCTGGCGTCGGCGGGCCATGAAGGAGAAGCGCACACGGTCGCCGGTGAGGGCCCACAGCGAGTTGCGCTCAGCCACAAAGATGGGTTTGCCGTCGTTGCCGTCGGGCAGGATAGAGTTCTTGCCGTTGGCCTTGCGCTGGAAGGTGCCTTCCTGCACTTGTCCGGAGGTGTTGAGCCGGTAGGCGTTGTCAGACACCTTGGTGAGGAAGTCGTCCCACGTCATGGTGTCGATGGTGTCGATGGCGAGCATCTTGGCGGGGTGGGTGTCGAAGCCGAGGGTGCGGAATATCTCCTTGTAGGAGTAGGTCTTGTCGGGGTGTGAGGAGAAGAGTTGTTCGAGCATCTCTTCTATCTGTGCTTTTTTCAGGCGGCGGCCTTTCTTTCCTTTTGCCATAGTATTGAGGGGTAAGGTTGTTGGTGAAAAACGTGTCCCGTCATGTCGGGACGGTGTTGTATGCCTGGAACGTGTCCAGACGTCATACGCATCATGTTATGCGTACAAAGGTAAGCAAAGTTTCCAATACAAAATACATCCTAACTCAACTTAGTGACGGTGAAAACACCGTATGTAGGAAGTCTTGTAGATGTCCGGCATAGTAGAGTGGGATATTATACAAGGTGTAAGTCTTTCCGTTCTGCGTTTTTTCATTCATTTCCAAACCAAAAACAACGGAAATCTTGAGCATTTCCAAACCAAAATCCTGCGTTTTTTCGTTCATTTCCAAACCAAAAACAACGGAAATCCTGAGCATTTCCAAACCAAGATACCGCGTTTTTCGGTTCATTTCCAAACCAAAGCCCTACCTATGGGGTTGATGACAGTCTTGCGTTTTTACCAATTCTGAACACCCTACGGAACTCGCCGATTGCGATGTTTTACCGGACACCAATAATTATTTTTATATTAACGACAATAAAGACAAGTAGTAGGCAATGTTGTCTCTATTGTCTCTATTGTCGTTTATATTATTGTAAATATAAAAACATAAGTAGGTGTTCAAAATTATTTGATATGGATATGCGCCTTATTTTCGTTTGTATGTTCGGGTTGAGGAGGGAGTGTAGCGGGCTACACGACCGATGAAAGCCGAGCATACAGGCGAAAAGAAAGTGCAGAGACCTATCAAAGTATAAATAACCTCTGCAGACATTTATATACGAATAATTTTGAACACCTACTTACCAAAAGAGTCCCCTGTCGGGAGTGCATCATCTGCTCTTTGACGAGACTTTTCTGTTTTGATGCTACTCCCTACAGGGGACTCTGTATGTCTTTGTTTTATCTATCTATTCTTTCTATGTCTTTTGTATTACTGTTTTGTGGGTGAATTGGGAATACTATCTATTTATTTTAGAGGTTGTATCTCTTGCCTTTTACTGTGCGGCTCTGATTTTGCTGTTCGTGTCGGTTACGACGCCCGTTCTCGTAGACAGTTTCACTTCTGTGCCCGTGGTGGTGACGATATAGTGCATCTTCATTTGAGGATTCTTGGCCATGAATGCTTCTATCTCATCGGGTGATTTTGCGGTGCCTACACCCAGTCCCTCCAGACCTTTAGAGGTGGCGATGACCTGTCCTTTGGCGTTGACGGCCTTGATCTTGCTGTATACCATTGCGCCGATGAGGTATGATTTTGCTGTGAATTTGGCGTCTTTCTTGAGGGTGCAGCGTACGATGAAGTCGCCTTCGCTGTTGGGTGTGGTGCTGGTGATGTCGATGGTCTGTCCGGTGATGGGCTCGGTGTGTTTCACGCCTGCGCCGTCGGTGTACTCTACGGTGGCATCAAGGATAGAGGCGGTTGCTGTCGGCAGTTCTACGGTGAAGGAGGCGATGGTGCCTGCCACGGTGGTGTCGGTCTTGGTGGCGTTGTCGTCGTCACTGGAGCAACTGGTCATGCTCGTTGTCATTACGGTTGCCATGAGAAGAAGGGCTGCGGCCTTCATTGCGGATTTCATTGTAGTCTTCATAATCATTCGTTGTTTTTAGGGTTATTGTACGTGTTTGTTATTTGTTTGTTTTGCTTCTTTTGTATTCGTGTATTGCTTTTTGCTTCTATTGTATTTTGCTTCATGTTGTCATCCTTTTGCGTCCGGACATGGCTCGCGCCTTGAGGGGTTTGCGTATCTGGCGTTGCTGTCAGATGACGGGTGCAAAGGTATAGCCCGATGAGTAATGCTCCAAATTTTTTGATAACAATTTTTCGCAAAATGCGAAAATAAAACCCCGAAAACTTGCGGAATTCCGCCGGTTTTCGGGGTTTTTATGTGAAAATGTTTTAATTTTGTGTTAACGGATGTTGGTTTCCGTAGGTGTGTGCCTACACACCCCTGTATCTGTATGCTTCTCTCTACTCCTTGGCCCTTTTGCACATCTGGCGGGCTTGGGCGATGAGGCTTTCCAGTTCGTCGAGGGTATTGGCGCGGAGCATGGCGATGCGTGTCTCGCGAAAATCGGGTATGCCCTTGAAGACGGGACTGGCTGCGATATGGCGCCGGGTATGGAGTATGCCGCGGTACTCGTCTATGCGGTCGATGTTGATGTGGAGTTGTTCGAGGAGGATATCTACCTTCTCGTCGACGGTCAGGGGGCGGTAGTCGCTCTGGTTGTCGAGCAGGGCGCGCATCTCGCTGAACACCCAAGGGCGTCCGAAGGTGGCGCGTCCCACCATGACGGCATCCACACCGTAGCGGTCGAAGGCTTGGCGGGCTTCCTCGGGAGTGGTGATATCGCCGTTGCCGATGATGGGGATGTGTATGCGGGGATTGTCCTTGATGCGTCCGATGAGGGTCCAGTCGGCCTCTCCGGTATACATCTGTGCGCGTGTGCGTCCGTGTACGGTGAGGGCGGCGATGCCGCAGTCTTGCAGTTGCTCGGCGAGGTCGGGCATGACGAGTTGCTCGCTGTTCCAGCCCAGCCGGGTCTTGACGGTGACGGGCACGTTGACGGCCTTGACGACGGCGCGCGTGATGTCGAGCATGAGCGGTATGTTTTGCAGCATGCCGGCTCCGGCTCCCTTGCCGGCCACCTTCTTGACGGGGCAGCCGAAGTTGAGGTCGATGACGTCGGGCCGTGCCTGCTCCACGATGCGTGCGGCCTCTACCATGGCCTCTACGCTGCGGCCGTAGATCTGTATGCCTACGGGACGCTCGTCGTCGCCGAGGGTGAGTTTGCTCACGGTCGACTTGATCGACCGCACCAGGGCTTCGGCACTGACAAACTCGGTGTAGACCATCGCCGCGCCGAAGCGACGGCAGAGGTGGCGGAAGCCGATGTCGGTGACGTCCTCCATGGGGGCGAGGAAGAGGGGACGGTTCCCGAACTCTATGTTGCCTATCTTCATGTGTGGTGTACTTGTGTGGTGGGTGTACTTGGTGCGCTCTTGTTCGGTGACGGTAAAGGCGCGCCCTGTGATATACGGGGCGCGCCTGAATATGGGTATCCGCCTTTCTGTGGTGAGCGGGATGAAGGGGGAATTATTCGAAATAGTAGAGGAAGGTAGCCACGCCGGTGAGTGCCTTCTTGGGGCAGTCCTTGATTTCGATGGCAAACTTGATCTGTGCCTTGGTCACGCCGCGGAGGTTCTCGATGGCGAGCAGGTCGGCCACCAGGCGGATAGACTGGCCCGACTTGACGGCCTGGCCGAACTTCATCTTGTCCATGCCGTAGTTGACCATCATCTTGAGGTTGTTGACCTCGATGATCTGGTTCCACAGGTAGGGCAGCATCGAGAGGGTGAGGTAGCCGTGGGCGATGGTCTGTCCGAAGGGACTGTCGGTCTTGGCCCGCTCGGTGTCGACGTGTATCCACTGGTGGTCGAGGGTGGCGTCGGCGAAGAGGTTGATGCGCTCCTGTGTCAGTTCTACATAGTCGGAGATGCCGATGTTCTGCCCCAGTATGGCGGCGAACTCGTCATAGTTGTTGATGATTCTCTTGCTCATTTTTTCTTTTTATAATATTGGGGCGGATTTCCCATAAGGATGGATTTCCGCCGTGAGTGTCAGTCTCCGTCCTCGGCGTAGAGTGCCGGGGTGAGGATGTCGTCCCACTCAAACAGTTCTTCGTCGCGGAAGAAGCGGTGTATCTCCACCTGTGCGCTCTCGGGACTGTCGGAGGCGTGTACGATGTTCTGTTGTCCGCTCATGGAGTAGTCGCCGCGTATGGTGCCGGGGGCAGCCTTGCGTCCGTTGGTGGCTCCGGTGATGGCGCGCACGGCATCGACGGCGCCGTTGCCCTCGACGCAGATGGCTACGACGGGCGTGGCCTTCATCGAGTCGCAGAGCATGCGGAAGAAGGGACGCTCCTTGAGGTGGGCATAGTGTTCGGAGAGGATGGCGTCGTCGAGCTGCATCATTTTCAAGCCCACGATGTGCAGACCCTTGCGTTCGAAACGATGGATGACTTCGCCGATGAGTCTGCGCTCTACGGTGCAGGGCTTCAGCAGGATAAGTGTTCTTTCTGTCATGGTGTTGTAGTTTTTTCGGTTTTGAGGTGTTTTTTATGCGCTTGTTTGCGCTTGTACTTACTTTACTTGCTTGTGTGCCTGTATACTTATATACAGACAGTCCCGTCATTTATATACAGACAGTCCCGTCATTCAGCAAAGGGTGACCTATCGAAGGCATCAGAGTTTGCCGCCGAAGCAGAGGTCGCCGGCGTCGCCAAATCCGGGCACGATATACTTGTGCTCGTTGAGTGCCGGGTCGATGGCGGCACACCATACGGTAGTGCGGTCTTCGGGGAAGGTCGCCTTGATATGCTCTATGCCCTCGGGGGCGGCGATGACGCAGGCCACATGTATGTGCTTGGGCATGCCTTTGGAGACGAGGGCCCGGTAGCCCAGTTCCATCGATCCGCCGGTGGCCAGCATCGGGTCGGCGATGATGAGGGTCTTGTCCGTCAGGTCGGGCGTGGCGAGATACTCCACGTGTATGCCCACATGGGTGTGCTCATCGTCGGTGTACTCGCGGTAGGCGCTCACGAAAGCGTTCTCGGCATGGTCGAACACGTCGAGAAAACCGCCGTGCAGCGGCAGACCCGCACGGAAGATGGTGGCCAGCACCACCTGGTCGGTAGGTGTGCGCACGGTAGCCGTGCCCAGCGGAGTCTGTACCTCGCGGGGGGCATAGTCGAGCGTGCGGCTGATCTCGTAGGCTTCCATCTGCCCTATGCGGCGTATGTTGTTGCGGAAGAGCGTGCGGTTCTTCTGATACTCGGCGTCGCGGGCCTCGGCCATGTACTGGTTGATGATGGAGTCGGTCTCGCTGAAATTGATGATTTTCATGTCGTTTCGTATAGATAGGTCTGCCAGCAGGCTGGCAAGCCCCATAATCCTTTTTTCGGTCTGCGGCGGGAACGTTTTTCCGGAGCCCGCCCATCCCTATACTGTTGTGACGCTGCGACGGCCTGCCGGCCGCATTGTCCTTGCAAAAGTAAGTAAAATCCGTCAGTTTTTGTCAAGTGGGCATATCAAACATGGATAGGCATACGGCGATTTCAAGTTTCTTAACATAAAAAAGTTTATCCACCCGCTTTTTTTCAGGAACGGCAGGAACACGTTTCAGTACTTTTTTTCTAACTTTGCGGTGAATTTAAGACAAGATTCAGATAACAAGAATTTACAACTAATTCACTTCTAAATAACAAACAAGACAATGGCAAAGTTTGACAAGTCAGTTTTAGAGAAGTACGGTATCACAGGCACAACTGAGGTACTGTACAATCCTTCGTACGAGGTATTGTTCAACGAGGAGACCAAAGAAGGTCTCGAAGGCTTCGAGGTAGGTCAGGAGACAGAGCTCGGTGCCGTCAACGTGATGACTGGTATCTACACCGGCCGTTCGCCCAAGGACAAGTTCATCGTAGACGACGAGAATTCTCACGACACCGTATGGTGGACCTCTGAGGAGTACAAGAACGACAACCACCGCGCCAGTAAGGAAGCATGGACAGCAGTGAAGGAGATCGCCAAGAAGGAGCTGAGCAACAAGAAACTCTTCGTTGTCGACGGTTTCTGCGGTACCCACAAGGATACCCGCATGAAGGTGCGCTTCATCGTGGAAGTAGCATGGCAGGCACACTTCGTGACCAACATGTTCATCCGTCCCCAAAACGAGGCCGAGTTCGACCAGGAGCCCGACTTCATCGTATACAACGCTTCCAAGGCTAAGGTAGAGAACTACAAAGAGCTCGGCCTGAACTCTGAGACCGCTGTTGTATTCAACGTGACCAGCAAAGAGCAGGTGATCATCAACACATGGTACGGTGGTGAGATGAAGAAGGGTATGTTCTCTATGATGAACTACTTCCTCCCCCTCAAGGGCATGGCTTCTATGCACTGCTCTGCCAACACCGACATGAACGGCGAGAACACCGCTATCTTCTTCGGTCTGTCAGGCACCGGCAAGACCACTCTCTCTACCGACCCGAAGCGTAAGCTCATCGGCGACGACGAGCACGGATGGGACGACGAGGGTGTGTTCAACTTCGAAGGCGGTTGCTACGCCAAGGTGATCAACCTCGACAAGGAGTCTGAGCCCGATATCTACAACGCTATCCGTCGCGACGCCCTCTTGGAGAACGTTACCGTAGACAAGGACGGCAAGATCGACTTCGCTGACAAGACCGTTACCGAGAACACTCGCGTCAGCTATCCTATCTACCACATCAAGAACATCCAGCGTCCCGCATCACAGGGTCCCGCCGCAAAGCAGGTGATCTTCCTCTCTGCAGACGCCTTCGGTGTACTTCCTCCCGTGAGCATCCTCAACGCCGAGCAGACCAAGTACTACTTCCTCTCCGGCTTCACCGCTAAGCTCGCAGGTACAGAGCGCGGTATCACTGAGCCCACTCCTACCTTCTCTGCTTGCTTCGGCCAGGCCTTCCTCGAACTGCATCCTACCAAGTATGCTGAGGAACTCGTCAAGAAGATGGAAAAGAGCGGTGCCAAGGCATACCTCGTCAACACCGGCTGGAACGGTACTGGCAAGCGTATCTCTATCCGCGACACCCGCGGTATCATCGACGCCATCCTCGACCACAGCATCGACGCTGCTCCCACCAAGGAGATCCCCTTCTTCAACTTCGTCGTTCCTACACAGCTCGAAGGCGTTGACGCAGGCATCCTCGATCCCCGCGACACCTACGCTGACGCAGCACAGTGGGAAGAGAAAGCCAAGGATCTCGCCGCTCGCTTCATCAAGAACTTCAAGAAGTACGAGACCAACGAGGCTGGTAAGGCTCTCGTTGCAGCAGGTCCTCAGCTCTAAGACCAAGGACATTGCCCTGCGCCCTCAGTGCGCATGACAATACATCCATAACCCGCAACCGCCGCCCGTGCAAACGGACGGCGGTTTTTTTGGTGGGGGTATCATCAGCCCCCGAAGGGTAGGGCGTTCAAAATTGGCAAAACTATCATCAACCCCTTTATGTAGGGTGTTCAAAATGCGAGTTGATTTTGCACCCATAAAATGCCGCGACGAACCTTAGCCCTGGAGGGGCGTAACGACCGTAGCCCAGGGTGAAGATGGAACGTAGTGACATCTGTAACCCTGGGTTT
>CAVCSC010000079.1:0-9649 GCA_963604975.1 Lachnospiraceae bacterium
AGAGCAAAGGACTGAAAATCCTTGTGTCCCCGGTTCGATTCCTGGTGGTACCACATCTAAAGAGAGTTACACAATAAGCGTGTAACTCTCTTTGTTTTTTACCATATCCCAGTAGGTAGAGCAAAGGACCGGAGTGCCTATAAAATGGCCTTGTGTCCCCGGTTCGATTCCTGGTGGTACCACATCTAAAGAGAGTTACACAATAAGCGTGTAACTCTCTTTGTTTTTTACCATATCCCAGTAGGTAGAGCAAAGGACCGGAGTGCCTATAAAATGGCCTTGTGTCCCCGGTTCGATTCCTGGTGGTACCACATCTAAAGAGAGTTACACAATAAGCGTGTAACTCTCTTTGTTTTTTACCATATCCCAGTAGGTAGAGCAAAGGACCGGAGTGCCTATAAAATGGCCTTGTGTCCCCGGTTCGATTCCTGGTGGTACCACATCTAAAGAGAGTTACACAATAAGCGTGTAACTCTCTTTGTTTTTTACCATATCCCAGTAGGTAGAGCAAAGGACCGGAGTGCCTATAAAATGGCCTTGTGTCCCCGGTTCGATTCCTGGTGGTACCACATCTAAAGAGAGTTACACAATAAGCGTGTAACTCTCTTTGTTTTTACCGGACACCAATAATTCTAATCCAAAGCATAGAAATTATTAACGACAATAGAGACAATAGAGACAACGGGTTTTGTTCTTGGAACTATTTTAAAAAGTTGTCACTATTGTCTCTATTGTCGTTTTTAAGACGCTCGTAAATACTTGCGTTTTTGCCAGTATTTACTTGCGTACGCAACGCACATAGTGGCCGAAGTAATAGGCGTGCGTCGAGGTGAGTGTGATGCCGTTGACGATGTAGGCGAGTTTCAGGGCATCGGAACCGAACGAGGTGGTCTTGTCGGGCGTCCAGTAGTAGACTCTTGAACCCTCCATGTCATCGCCTGTAGCACTGCTGAAGTAACCGCCGGGAGAGATGCTCAGACCTGTAACGTTGGTGCCCGGTGTTTGCCATGTGTCGGTAATCTTGATCTTTTTGGATTGTCCTGTTTTCAGATAAGTCTTGAGTGCCTCCCACTGGTCAATGGTAGACACTTCCCAACCTTCAGGAGCAAGGCCGCCCTCGCTCACTACGGCAAAGCCGTTGTACATGGCGCCGTAGTCGGGCCAACAGTATTCGGTATCGTCTGCATAGATGTGGTAGGCTGGAGCCGTAGTATTATTCCATGCGTCTTCCTGAGTAGACGTGTAGAGGGTGATAGCGGTGCCGTCGCGCAGGGTCACGGCCTTAAGATTGCTGTCCATCCAGTATTGCGTGGCTATTTTCACTACCTTATAGGTCTGGGCATCGGTCTTGCTGCGCACGTCGTTGATGACATATGGCGTGAGCGAAGTGGCCACTTCCTCGGCATCGTCGGGCATGGAGCTCACAAAAGTGCCGTCGGCAGTGAGGTATATCGTCGTGAGGTCGGCAGTGCCGGCAGTGTAGGAAGCCACGGAGTCGCCCTCCACGTCCCACGCGATGCTTGCGCCGTTGGAGGCGAGACCCTTGGAGAGGTCGGCCTTGCCGTCGGCCCCCATGGGGTAGACGACGGTCAGCACATCGTCGATAACGTTGTCGCTTTCTCCCCAACTGCGTACATATTCATTGCAGATCTCGGCCACCTGCTGGTCGCCTACCATCACCTTCTGCACCCTGCCGGTAGAGAAATCGGTGGGCAGATCGATCTTGTACACTTTGGGCGTGGTAGCCTCGGCTTGGAAGAAGATACTGTCAATGTCGGCAATTTGGTAGGCGGCAGTGGAGCCGTCCTTTTGCACGATCACCATTTTTGTGGGTTCGCTCTGGGCAAACATCGTTGCCGAACCCACCACTGCGAGCATGAGGGTAAGAATCGTTTTCTTCATCAATGTATAAGTATTCTTTTTGATATCCATAAGCAATAGGTTTTTGAAATTGTTGTTTATACTTTTATTTTTCTGTTTTAATGCGGTGTTTTTTGAGAGTTAAGTATAGGATAATTGCAAAATTATAAAATTTTGTCAAAACGGCGATGCTTTATTTTCAAAAACAAAATGATGTTATCTAAAAAAGATTTTTGCTTTTCTAAAATCATTCGTACCTTTGCACTGAAAAATTCGAGGCAGAGTTTTGTAATCCTCATCGGAGGGTCTTGGAATAAGGCTGGATAAGATGACTGGGTAAAACCATTCACACTTGTCCAGCCTTATTTGTGTTGTGACAAATGGTGTGCAATGTTGTCACTCTGACCCGGCGGATGATGAAATTTATAACAAGCAACAACAAAAAAGAAAGAAATGAAGAAGAAAATGGATTTGAGCAGAGACAAGATTGATTTCGGAACGGGCAAGATCGGTCCCCTGTTCCGTGCCTTGTTTTTCCCGACCCTTGTCGGAATGGTGTTCATGTCGCTGCAGACCGTGATCGATGGAATATTCGTAGGGCATGGTGTAGGGGCTGACGGAATAGCCGCCGTCAATATTGTCGCCCCCTTGTGGATGGTGGTGACGGGTCTCGGTCTGATGTTCGGTATCGGAGCCTCGGTGATTGGTGGTGTGCATTTGGCCGAAAAGAACGTGAAGGCGGCCCGTATCATCCTGACCCAATCCTTCGGAGTCGGTTTTTTCATCACCGTACTCCTTTCGTTGTTCTGCCTGTGCTTTCCCGTGGCGGTCGTCTATGCATTGGGGTGCAGTCCATCCCTGGAGCGCCTGGCCCTCGACTATCTGCTGGGCTTGCTGCCGGGTATGGCTTTCCTTTTTTGGCAGTGCGAGGGCATGATGTTGGTGCGCCTTGACGGTTCACCGCGTTATGCCATGTGGATGCAGGTAGCGGGAGCCATTACCAATATCGTGCTCGACTGGCTGTTTATCTTTCCCCTCGGCATGGGTGTGAAGGGAGCGGCCATCGCTACGTCCATCGCCTGCGGTGTGGGTGGCTTGATGTCGTTGGTCTATTTCATCTGGTTCTCCTCCTCGCTGAAGTTCTATCGCCTGAAGATGAGCCTCACTTCCTTGCTCCTCACCCTTCGCAACCTATGCGACATGGCCAGAATAGGCTTTGCCACCTTCCTGACGGAGATTGCCATGAGCATCACCATCCTGGTGGGCAACTATCAGTTTATGGGTATGTTGCGTGAAGACGGCGTTGCCGCCTTCGCCATCGTCTGCTACCTCTTTCCCGTCATCTTCTCTGTCAACAATGCCGTGGCGCAGTCCGCCCAACCCATCATCAGTTACAACTATGGGGCGAAACAGGAGGTGCGGGTATCACGGACTTTGCATCTGTCACTGCTGACCGCCGTAGCCTGCGGCCTGATTGTGATGTTGACGATGATTGCCGGGGCCGAACAGATTGTGGGGATGTTCTTGCGTCCAGAGGAAAACGCTTACGGGATAGCAACGGCCGGACTGCCTTGGTTCGCCTCATGCTCGGTGTTCTTCGCACTCAACGTGGCTTTTATCGGTTATTACCAGAGCGTGACGCGTGCCGGCCGTGCCATCGTGTACACCGTGCTGAGAGGCATCGCCTTCCCCTTGACCACCTTTTTATTGCTGCCATTGCTCTTCGGCGCAACGGGATTGTGGCTCGCCATCCCAGTGGCGGAATTGACAACGCTGGTCATCATCGGTGCAGTGTATTTTCGAAACAACCTGCACTTCCGGAGCAAACAGTAGTAGGGAATATACGAAAAAAGCAGTTACGGCGTTCGTAACTGCTTTTCTTCTTTGTGGGCCATCTAGGGCTTGAACCTAGGACCTCCAGATTATGAGTCTGTTGCTCTAACCAACTGAGCTAAAAGCCCGACTTATGTAGGGTACATAAGTTTTGTGGGTGCAAAGGTAAAACCTTTTGGACAAATTTCCAAATATTTTTGCCAATATTATTTTCTTATCGTCACTTGGGTCCCGTCTTATCTCAAAAAATCGGCGATTTCATCGGTCGATTCGGCGACGTGTATGCGGTCGTGCCACTGTCCGCGTATCATGCCTCGCGACTGCATGTCGTCGAGCAGGGCGATGGTGGTGTCCCAAAAGTGATTGACATTGTAGAGGATGACCGGTTTGTTGTGATAGCCGATGGTGCCCGAGGCCACTACGGTGAATATCTCGTCGAGCGTACCGACGCCGCCGGGTAGGGCGATGAAGGCGTCGCTCTTATCGACCATCAGTTGCTTGCGGTCGTTGAGATTGTCGCAGAGTATCTTCACGTCTACATAGTCGGACACCCGTCCGCCCTTCTCGATGATGCTGGGTACCACGCCCACGGTCATGGCACCGGCCTCGTGTGCGGACTGTGCAATACACTCCATCAGTCCCATGTTGCAGCCGCCGAAGACCAGTGCGTGACCTTGGTCGGCCATCCACTGACCGAGTTGTCGGGTGCGCTCGAAATATTCGGGGTCGATGTTGGCGTTGGCCGAACAGAATACGCAGATGTTCATGCTTCTTCCTCCTTGGTTTTGTAGGCGAGGGCGTACATACGTATCTGCTTGACCATGGCCAGCAGACCGTTGGAGCGGGTGGGGGAGAGATGGTCTTTCAGGCCGATGTCACCGATGAAATGGAGGTCGGCAGAAAGTATTTCCTGTGGCGTGTGTCCGCTGAGCACCTCGATGAGCAGGGCGATGATACCCTTGACGATGAGTGCGTCGCTATCGGCGGTGAAGGTGATGTGCCCGTCGGCGTAGTCGGCCTGCAGCCATACGCGGCTTTGGCAACCGTCGATGAGGTTCTGCTCGGTCTTGTAACGTTCGTCGAGCGGTTCGAGGTCATTGCCCAAGTCGATGAGCATCTGGTACTTGTCCATCCAGTCGGTGAACTCGGAAAACTCCTCGATGACTTCTTCCTGGGCTTCGTTGATGGTCTTCATGTATTTATTTTGCTATTTATTGCATTAGGGAGGATATGGAATTTCTATGCAAACATACACATTTTTTTTGAGACTGCCCAACGTTGTGACACTTTGCGCGCTACTTAATCTTTTTTAATATAAAAACATCCCCTTTGTACGGCGTTTGCAGGATATAAATTACTATATTTGCACACGATTAGAAACCGCTTTATGAGACCAAACCTTATTCTCCGTACCTTGCTGGCGATCGCAGTCTTTGTGGCCGCGAGCCCATTCTTGTCTGCTCGTGGAAAGAATCTGGTCTCGTATGTCGACCCCTATATCGGTACCGGCGGACACGGCCATGTGTTTCTCGGTGCCAACGTGCCGTTCGGCCTGGTGCAACTCGGTCCGGTGCAGCCCATAGAAGGCTGGGACTGGTGCTCAGGCTACAACTACGCCGGCACCCGGCTCAGCGGTTTCTCGCACACCCGGCTCAGCGGAACGGGCGTGGGCGACCTCGGCGACCTGCAGGTTATGCCCGTTGCAGACCCCGATCAGCGCACGGCCCCCTTCAGCCACGCCGACGAGCAGGTGCGGCCCGGATATTACAGCGTGCGTCTTGCGCATCCGGCAGTCCGGGTAGAACTCACCGCCACACAGCGTGTGGGCTTCCACCGCTATACCTACGACACCGACTCTGACACCCTTCTGCTCACGCTCGACCTCCGACAAGGTGTCAACGAGGGTATCGACGATGCCCGCATGACCGACTGTCTGCTCACCAGCGAGTCGCCTACGCGTCTCACCGGACTGCGTCGCACGAGCGGATGGGCCAAAGACCGCCGCGTGTATTTCGACATGGAGTTCTCCCGCCCCGTCACCATATTGCGTCGCGACAGTTTTGCGCGGGCCGTGCTGGCCGTTGCCGGCGACGGACAACCGCTGCTGGTCAAGGTGGCCCTCTCTGCCGTCGATATCGACCATGCCAAGCAGAATATGCAGGCCGAACTGCCCGGATGGGACTTCGATGCCGCCACTCTCCGTGCTTCCGATGCTTGGGAGCAGCAACTCTCGCGTATCACCGTCAGCGGAGCCGACGACCGCACGCTCCGCATCTTCTATACCTCGCTCTTCCACACCATGACCGCCCCCTCGGTATTCTCCGATGTCGACGGTTGCTACCGTGGTGCCGACGGTGAGGTACACCGTGCCGACCATACCGTATACACCACCTTTAGTCTGTGGGACACCTACCGTGCCGCCCATCCGCTCCTGACCCTCATCCAGCCCGGGATGCAGGGCGACTTTGTGCGTACCTTCATGGATATCTACCGCGAGCAAGGCAAACTGCCCGTGTGGCACCTTTGGGGCAACGAGACCGACTGCATGGTCGGTTCACCCTGCGTGCCCGTACTGGGCGATCTGGTGCTCAAAGGTTTTTGTCGGGGACAGGAAGATGAGGCTTATGCCGCCATGCGTGCGTCGATGATGCGGTCAGACCGCTCGCTCGATGTGCTCCGCACCTACGGCTATATCCCCTTCGACCGCGATACCACCGGTTGTACGGTGTCGAAGGCCCTCGAATATTGTCTGGCCGACGATGCCGTCGCACGGGTGGCCATTCTGGTGGGCAAGACAGACGATGCCGACTATTTCCGTCTCCGCAGTCAGTCGTATCGCAAGTATTTCGATACGGCCACGCGGTTGATGCGGGCCGTATCTGCCGACGGACAGTTCCGCCGCCCGTTCAACCCCTTCTACGCCGGCTACGACGACAACGACTATACCGAAGGCAATGCCTGGCAGTATACCTTCCTCGTGCCCCACGACGTACACGGACTGATAAGTCTCTTTGGCGGTGAGCGACCCTTTGTGGCCAAACTCGACTCCCTCTTCACCACCGACACGCCCGAAGGCACCGAACTGGCGCCCGACGTGACCGGCTTTGTGGGACAGTACGCCCAAGGCAACGAGCCGAGCCACCACGCCATCTACCTCTACCACTACGCCGGACAGCCGTGGAAGGCCTTCCCCCGTCTGCGACAGATGCTACAAGAACAGTACCTCGACCTCCCCGACGGACTCAGCGGCAACGAGGATGTAGGTCAGATGTCGGCCTGGTATGTGCTCTCCTCCGTCGGACTCTATCAGGTACACCCGAGCACAGGCCGCTACCTCATCGGCAGTCCGCTCTTTGCCAAGGCCACGCTCAATGTCGGTCAGGGCCGCACCTTCACGGTGAAGACCGTCGGTGCAGATGCCGGTCACATCTATATACAAAAGGCCACGCTCAACGGCCGTCCCTACACTCGGTCGTACATCGACTATGCCGATATCGCCCGCGGTGGCGAACTGGTGCTCAGCATGGGTGCGAAGCCCTCGCGGTGGGGCACCGCCAAGGCCGACCGGCCGTAGCCGTGGCAAGACAAGGCGTATACATTCTGTCATGGCCACCGCTCTTTCTGCAGAGAATAACCTTCGAACAAACAACATATACAAAAACCTATAAAACATTACAATTATGAAAATGAATCTTAGTTCACAGATCGTGCTCAACAAGATTCCCGAGCAGTACTACCGTCCTCGTACGGCAGTAGAACGCTCCGAGATCACGCGTTGTGAGAAAATCAACACCGAGATCTATCCCAAGGTAGAAGAAGGCGTGCAGGACATCGCCAATACCATAGAGGAAGCCATACGCAGCAAGAACAACGACGGACGCACCTGTGTGCTCGGTTTGGGTACCGGCCAGTCGCTGACTCCCGTCTATGCCGAACTCATACGCCGCCACAAGGAGAACGGACTGAGTTTCTCCAATGTAGTCGTGTTCAACGCCTACGAATACTTCCCCCTCCGTGCCGACAGCGAGCACAGCAGCATCCACCAGTTGCGTGAGCGTCTGCTCGACCACGTCGACGTGAAGCCCGAAAATATTTTCACTCCCGACGGTACCATCGCCCAAGAAGACGTCTTGGAGCACTGCCGTCAGTATGAGGAGCAGATACAGCAGCACGGTGGCATCGACATCATGTTGCTGGGTATCGGCCGTATCGGCAATATCGCCACCAACGAGCCGGGTAGCGGTCTGACCACTACGTCGCGCATCATCCTTATCGACTCTACGTCGCGTGAGGAGATGACCAACAGTTTCTCTTCACAGGAACCCGTACCTCCCTGCTCCATCACGATGGGTATCCACACCATTCTCTCCGCCCGCAAGGTGTTCCTCACCGCATGGGGCGACGAGAAGGCCGACATCATCGAGAAGACCGTAGAAGGTCCGATCACCGATGCTATCCCCGCCTCCTTCCTGCAGACCCACAACGACGCTCATGTCGTTGTCGACCTCGCTGCAGCCGGCAAACTCACCCGCATCATCCACCCCTGGTTGGTGACCACCTGCGAATGGAACGACAAGACCATCCGTGCCGCTGTCGTTTGGCTCTGCCAGATCACCGACAAGCCTATCCTCAAACTCACCAACAAGGACTACAACGAGAACGGACTGAGCGACCTGCTCGCCCGCTTCGGGTCGGCCTACAACTGCAACATCAAGATCTTCAACGACCTGCAGCATACCATCACCGGATGGCCCGGCGGCAAGCCCAACGCCGACGATACCTATCGTCCTGAGCGTGCCGAGCCCGCTTGCAAGCGCGTCATCGTGTTCTCTCCCCACCCCGACGACGATGTTATCTCTATGGGTGGCACCATCCGACGTCTCGTACAGCAGGGACACGACGTACACGTGGCCTACGAGACTTCTGGAAATATCGCCGTGGGCGATGAGGAAGTGACACGCTTCATGCACTTCATCAACGGTTTCAACCAACTCTTCATCGGCAACGGCGACGAGGTGATCAAGAACAAGTACAAGGAAATCAAGGAGTTCCTCTCCAAGAAGACCGCCTCTGACTTTGATACCCGCGACATCCTCACCATCAAGGGTCTGATCCGCCGCGGCGAGGCCCGCACCGCTTGCACCTACAACGGAATACCTCTCGACCATGTACACTTCCTCGACCTGCCCTTCTACGAGTCGGGCAAGATTGAGAAACTCCCCATGTCGGCCAAGGACGTTGAGATCGTGCGCGCCCTGCTCCAGAAGATACAGCCCCACCAAATCTATGTGGCCGGCGACCTCGCAGACCCCCACGGCACACACCGCAAGTGTACCGACGCCGTGCTCGCTGCCATCGACCTTGAGAAAGAAGCCGGTGCTGCATGGCTCGACGACTGCCGCGTATGGATGTACCGTGGTGCATGGGCAGAGTGGGAAATCGAGAATATCGAGATGTGTGTGCCGATGAGCCCCGAAGAACTCCGCGGCAAGCGCAACAGTATCCTCAAGCACTCCTCACAGATGGAGAGCGCACCCTTCCTCGGCAACGACGAGCGCCTCTTCTGGCAGCGTTCGGAAGACCGCAACCACGGTACCGCCGAACTCTACCACAAACTCGGTCTCGCCTGCTACGAGGCTATGGAGGCTTTTGTGAGATACAATCCGTAATCCGTGAATAACGGCCTGAAAGGTATTTAGAACCGCTAAAAACGCAAGACTGTTATCGCCCTGAAAGGGCGTAACGACCATAGCCCAGGGTGAAGATGGAACGTAGTGACATCTGTAACCCTGGGTTTTATGGTTTGTGATAACGGCTGGCCTGTAAGGTCAGCACAATACCAATATAGGGCGTGTTTGCGGTGCTGACCTTACAGGCCAGACCTTGCGTTTGTCGTTTTATACCCAGGGTTACACCGTTTGCTGGCGCAAACGGCTCACCCTGGGCTACGGTCGTT
>CAVCSC010000080.1:0-9057 GCA_963604975.1 Lachnospiraceae bacterium
TCATCTCTTCGAGCACCACGCGCTTCACGGGTTCGAAGGTGAGGTCCTTGATGCTACTCTTCACCTCGTCGGTATAGTCGTCGAGCTGTACCTTGATGGAGTAAGCGTTGGACACGCCTATGGTCAGTGGCAGGGGCTTGGCGAAGGTGAAGGATTGCTTGTCGCCCTTCTTGAGACTAAGTCCCGACTGGGTGTAGGTGTCGACGGTCTGTCCGTCGGCATCCTTGAGGGTGAGCGTGACGGAGTGGTAGACCTCATTGTCGGCATTGACGGTGATGGTACCCGAGATGGTCTGCTCGGTCTTCTTGACCACCGACGCAGCACTGTTGATAGCCATGAGGTACTTCAGGTTGCGACGCACCATGATACTGTCGAGGAACATCATGCTCTGGTCGGTGTTGTGGTTCCAGAAGGCGATGTATACCTTCTGTCCGGCATACTTGGCAAGGCTGAGCGTGTAGTCGGTGAACTCGCCGTCGAGTCCGTCCTCGGTGTCGCCGATGTTGAGGGCGTAGGTGTAGACATCGCCGCCGGCCTTCATCTTGGCGATACGGTCGTCGCTGAAGTAACTGATGTTCTCGTCTTGCGGCCATACCACCACACGGAGGGTGTCGTGCTTGTCTTCAAGGTAACTCTGGGCCTTGAACAGCAGGTTGGTGTAGGCATCGGGGATGGTGAGTTGGGGGATGATGAGCCAGTCGTCAGACTGTCCGGCGGGATCGTACATGGAGTGCGACGCAGCATAGTAGTTGGTGCTGGAATTGCTCTCACGGATGGTGAAGTTCCAAGGCTGGTTGTCGGCATCGAACGTCAGTTCCTGCATGTCGCTGGTCGGGGTGAGGTGGTCGCCCTCGTAGCGCATGAAGTTCTTCAGTGACGTGGCTACATCGTCGAAGTCGTCGAAGAAGAGGTCGGCATCGTCGGTAGAGATCTGACGCTCGTAGGTGCCGGTGTAGTGTATGGTGTATTCCTTGTTGCGGGTGTTGTCCTCACTGTCGGTGGCATCAGAACCGGAAAGGTCGGTCAGCGATCCGGCAGCCAGCACCACCTTGTACTCTGCACCGCTGTACAGATACTGTGTGGCGGCAGGCACAAGGGCTACCATGCTGTTGTCGTTGCTGGCTACCACGCTGAGGGCGCTGATGGTCTTCTCGCTCTCGCCGTCGACCTGTATGAGCGATGCGGAAGCGTTCTTGGTGACACGCACCTTGACATCGGGCGTGAGATAGATGGGGTTGCCGGAGTTGTCGATACGAGCGATCTCGGCATTGTCGACGGGGAAGACGTTGGTGATCTCGACGGGCACATCGGCACGTCCGATATAGTGGAGGGTGATGTCGCTGTTCACCTTCGAGGTGTTCTTGGCGAGGGCGATATTGCCGGCGGGTATCACGACGCTGTACTGCTCACCCTCGTTGAGGGCGGTGGCACGGAAGGTCACGACCAGTTGCTTGTTGCTGGTCGGCGATACATAGAAGGCCATCGAGTTGCGCACGGTCTTGCCGTCCTTGTCCTTGAGTACGGCTGCCTTTGCGTCGCCGATAGCGGTGATATCGTTGGCGAAGGTGAGAGTGAGGGTTTCCATCCAGTGGAACTGGGCACCGTCGGCGGGCGACGGGGTATAGTCTTTGAGCAGGTCGATGCCCTCACAGGCGGCGCTGACCGATTCGGGCAGCGTGGCTATCCAACTCTCGCCCTGGGGCGAAACCATCGAGCAGATCACCGTACCGTCGGCCGAGCCGCACCAAGGCGTACCGGTATTGTCGTAACCGGTGTAGTCGCTGTAGGTGATGCCGTAACGCTGTTCGAGTATCTGCGAGAAGGGATACCATACGTTGCCCACCATCACCTGCCATTCACGCACGGGATTGGTAGAGGGTGAGGAGGCGAAGAGGTCGCCGGAGTCGTCTACCATGTTGACGGCAAGATCGTTCTCCTCTACGGTGTTGAAGTAGGTATAGGTCTTCGTCTCGATATTGTAGAGCAAGGGGAAGAGTTCGTCTTCGTCGGTACGGATAGTACCTGCGGCCCACTTGCCGTTGGGACTGAGCACGATGCCGCCCTCCATTTGGAGGTAGTCGGTGGGATAACCGGTGCCGGTGTCGCGCGTACCAAACTTGATGTAGGTGCCCTGCTCACGGTCGTAGAGATAACTGATGGGCGCGTAACTCTGGTTGCCGTAGATGGCGATGTAGCGGCCGTCGGCAGTGATCTGGGTGAAGGCTTCCTGCTGGGGATAGGCTACGCCCTTCTCGTTGGTGTCCATCTCCATGACGGGCTTGCCCGGCAGGGCGACGATGGTGTCGGCGGTGAGGTCCCACATGACACCCTGCGACACAGAGGTCCAGGGATTGGAGGTGTCGCTCTCGGAGGTACCTACGGCGTAGTGGCCGTCGGGGGTGACACTGCTCACCACGGCCGATGCGGCACCGTCGGGCAGAGGCAGGGCGGTCCAGGTCATGGTGGTCTTGTTCCAGTAGCCGGGCTTGCCGGTGTAGTATCCGTCGCCGGTGAAAGAGCCGCCGAAACTGCCGACCACGATGTTGCCGTCGTCGGTCACGTCAGATACCTCGTACTTGCCCATCGTGCCGGTTGCGGGGTCATCCTTGGTGCGGATGACAATCTCTTCCTTGGTCTCGACGTTGACGAGATAGGAATAGCCGTTGGTCTTCTGCTCATTGGAAGCACCGTATACCAACGCCCACTTGCCGTTGTCGGAAATGGCGGAAGCAATCTCGTACTGCTTGTACTTCTGATAGTAGAAGGTGGGCTTGCCCACCTGTGCTGCGGCCTCTTGACCGAGGACGAGCATGGTCAGAAGAAGAGCGAGTGCAGTCAATGTTCTTCTCATAATTAATGTGTAAATATAAAAGTTTGATTGGATATTGTCGTTGCGCGGGCGGGCTATGGAAATGTCCGTAGCCCCACCATTGTCAGGACGGCGACCGCCATCACTTCACGGCCACCTTACGACTGACGGTCTTGCCGTCGGCGGTATGCTGACGGGCGACGTAGATGCCGTGGGCAGGGGTTGAGACCTTGCGGCCGGTCATGTCGTAGTATTCGGTGGCGATGACTGAGGAAGAGGTCACATCGGCGATGCCGGTCACGCCGTTGAGGAAATTGACGGTGACGCTGGGACCTTCTTCTACATCGTAGATGTCTTCGCCGGTGGTCTCTCTGTTGCCGGTCTTTGTGCCGACAAGCAAGGTGAAGGTCATCGTGGCACTGCCCTCACCTCCGGGAAACCATTCGGCTGCAAGGTCTTGTATATGTCCGGCCTTGAGCACGCCCAGGCTGATATGGTGGCCGGTAGCGCTGAGATTGGGGACATAGTTGACACCGGTCTCGCTGGTGCTGGTGCACGAACTGAACACGCAAGCCTGTACCTGACCCGAACTGATGGACTTCACCTCATACTTGAGTTGCAGACGCTTGCCGCCGTCGGAGGTGTTCTCCGCACCGATGCCGGCACTGATATAGGAATCGAAACCGTTGTCGGTGATTTCAGACACGTTGATGACCGTGCCGCCGGCCACGTCGGCCACTTTCACGATGCTCTCACCTTCTGCCTTGACGGTGATGAAGTGTACGCCCAAGTCACTCTGGGCGAAAAGGGATGTCACGCCGACAAAGAGCGTGATGGCTGCCAAGTAGATTTTTTTCATATCTTTTCTGTTTTTCTTTTATGGTGGTTTTCAAGCGAAATCGGGATTTTACGACCCCGCTCATTGTCATGTTCAAAAAGAGCGATTCGGTCGCTTATCTGACAATCTTCTTTCCGCCCATGATATATACGCCGTGGGGCAGACCGTCGGCCGATGTGCCGAGATACTTGCCGTCGATGCTGTATACGCCGTCGGCGTGTCCCTCTTCGGCAATTGCATCGCGGATGCCGGTAGAGGCATTGGCGTTGTGGAAGGCAAACGAGATGGTGCCGTCGGCATGCTGGGTGATGTCGGTCACCTCCTTGTTGAGCAGGTACGACCCGTCGCTATTGGCATTGATGAGCGTGGCGGCGGGAACGGTGGTATTGCCGAAGGCGGTGTTGCCGTTGTAGGGATAGAGGTCGCCGCACACGTCGTCGATGGTGCGCTCGGTGGAGTTGTCGGCCGGAACGATGAAACAGCGTTCCTTGGTGGTGTTGACATTGTTGGCCGTCCATGCTTCTTCGCTGTAGTCGACGTGGGTGATCATGAGTCCGGAGGCATAGAGGCAGGAGTCGATGCCGGTCTGCTGGCGGTTTTCGAGCAGGAAATACTCGTTGCGGTCACCATCGTTGTAGATGATGTAGGTCTCGCCGCCCTCGGAGAGGGGCTTCATGGCGGTGACGACGGTGTCGGCCTTCAGTTCGATGGGTTGCCGCCAACCGCAGTACATACGCTCGAAGGCGGTATATCCGGCGGGGGTAAAACCGTTGCCGAGATAGTTGCCCACGTTCATGAGGTCCCACACATAGGTGCCGTACTTGAGTGTGGTCTCGCCGAAGGAGGTGCCCTTGTCGTACATGTCGGGCAGACCGAGCGTATGGGAGAACTCGTGGCACATGGTGCCGATACCGTCGAGCGCGCCGCCTACGCCCAGTTCGTTGCTGACAGCATACGACTCGATGGTCACACCGTCCATCACAAACGGGGCTTGGTCTGACCCGAGGGCGTTGAGCGATCCTTCCTGCGGCCACAATAGACCAGTGTCGTCGTTGTTGACGTTCTGGCCCTGTCCGGCATAGAGTATGTAGACAAGGTCTACCTTGCCGTCACCATCGGCATCAAACTGGCTGAAGTCGACATCAGCGTTGGCCTTGCGGCATGCGTCGTAGACAAGTTGGCCCAGGTGCACGTCCTGTACGCCGTCCTCGTCGGCACCATAGTAGTTGTAGGCATTGCCGAGACGGTATGGGCCTACGACCTGAAAGGAGAACTCGAGTTGGCCGTCGCTTTGGGCATAGAAATAGTCGCGCACGCTTTGTGTAAAACCGGTGGCGGGATCGGAAAAGTTCTCCTCGTTGGCCACCCGCTCATAAAACGCGCGGGCATCGGCCGTGGAGAAGGCTACGGCCGGCGTGCCGGTAGCGGTTCGCTTGGGAAACTCCACAAGGATGATCAGACCTTT
The DNA here is from genome assembly GCA_963604975.1 of Lachnospiraceae bacterium. Classification (GTDB taxonomy): domain Bacteria; phylum Bacteroidota; class Bacteroidia; order Bacteroidales; family Bacteroidaceae; genus Prevotella. Next base: position 5,113 of record CAVCSC010000080.1, read on the forward strand.
CTTCGTGCCGGTATAGGTGCCCGGCTTTACCGGAGCAGCCTGTGCTGTAAGGCTAAGCGCAAGCGCCATGGAAACAATGTATCTTCTCATTTTCTAATAAGGCATTTTGTTTAAGCGAGGATATGCGGTATGGGGTTCCTTAATCTTTCTTCGGAACAAACGGGGTCTTGATGACCTGCATTACGCCAAGTTCGTCGCACACGAAAATGACATACGACAGGCGGTCGGGCTTCCATTCCGTCGCATCGACGGCAACACCAAAGGTGCGGGTGACAGGGTATCCCTTGACAAGTGTTACGCCCTCGCCCTCCATCGGCGCGGTAAGGTTGGTACGGAACACATGGTTGTGCACATAAGTGGTGTTGGTTCTGCCGGTAGACATCACCTGCGGACTGACAACGCTGTCCTCAACTACCCATACGTTGACCAGCGCATTCGGCACATCGACCATGCTCTCTACCGTCACCTCCAACCCGGCTTTTCCCGTTGCGGCATCGTAGGTGGCAGCGGCCGACAATGTGGCGCGGGCCTCATTGGAGATGGTGGAATGGACGAGGTTGGTCAGCACAGAGTTGTCGGAAGTGATCGTGACGCGGTCAACAAAGACAGTGGGCTGCTGCTGTATTCCCGTCGAGGTGTAATAGTCGTCGCCCACCTTGGTGGTTAGAGGCAGGAGGTCGCCGTTGGTGCGCTTACCGAACGGCCCACTGTAGATGCCCACGGCAATCACGGCACTGTCGCCGTAAGTCTGCTGCAGACTGTGTATCAAGTCGGTGGTTTCGGGACAGTTGCGGCAGGTCTGGCCGGTAAAATCCTCGATGAGTATGTTCTTCTTCACGTCGGACGGCTTGACATAGACAAGGCGGTCGCCGTCGGCAATATTCTCGCACGACACTGTACCCAAAAGGGCTACAAGACAAAGTGCTGATAGGATATATGGTGTCTTCATCGCTGGTTAGAAATTATAGTTGTACGACAGGGTCAGACCTTTGCTGGCAGGTATCCAGCGGCAGACACCGCCCGAACAGTTGTAGCCGGCACGCGTGCGGCCGTAACCGAGCTGCAGACGGTGGGCACCGGTAGTGAACGTAGCGTACCCCTGATAGTAGTGCAGATGGGTCTCTCCAGAATTATACATATCCGAAACGGTAAACATCCAGTGGGGCATGACCGACAGTTCGAGCAGTCCGTAGAGCCAGTCGCCCTGGTCGTCGGCCGTGGCGAGATACTGCAACTCGCCGCGCAGGGTGTACTTCTTGTTGAAGCGGTACTTGCCCTCGGCCACATAGACATCGGAATGTACCATGTCGCCCTCACCCTTGACGACGGTCATGTTGTAGCGTTGGTTCATGTACATGAGGTTGAGCGAGAACGACCGTGTAAACTTCTTGCTGATCTGCACATTGAGATCCTGGTAGTAGGTCTCGTCGCCCCACTTCCAGAAGGCGGAGCCCTGTCCGCTGGTACCGGGCTGGGCCGACTGCTCGCCGTCGCGCGCCAGGGCGTGGACGTGGGAGAAGTTCACCTTGACCTCAGTGCCGTACTTGCCGCCGATGGCGGTGTTGCGCTTGAACTTGTAGCCCAACTCGGCTTGATAGGCCCACTCGCCGTCGGGATGGGTGTTATACGGATAGAGGGCCGCCAAAGCATAGGTATGGTCCATGGTGAAGGCGGGCAGATGATTGATCATCGACGACGTGCCGTTCATGCCACGGCGACTGCGGAACGACATGTAGTCGCTGCGCTTGGCCTGCACGAGTAGGCTCACGCCGCTCTTGCTGTAGGTGGCCGAAAGCATGGCCACATGGCCACGGCGGAAGATGTAGTTGTTGTCGTACGAGGGGTCGTCGGTCTTCCAGGCATACTCGCCGAGCAAACCGAAGTCGCCTACCTGCAGATTGGCCCGCACATCGAAGGCATTGACGTATTTGGGCACGTTGATGAGGTAGTTGCCCGTCATGAGGTTGTCCTGCTTCTTCTCGTACTTGTTGACCCACGAACCGCCGAGGGTCAGATAGGTACGGTGATTCTGCATCGAGGGTATCCACTGGTCGATATTGAGTTCGAGATCGGCACCGCTCACCAGTCCCTTGTTCCAGCCCCAGTAGCGGCGCTGACGGCCGGAGAGGGCCTTGAAGGTGACACCCTTGACGGGCTTCACCACCAAGCGGGCACCGAGCAGCGAGTTGTCGATACCGAGACTGCGCTCTTCATAGGTGCGGAGGATGAAGCCCGAACCGAACTGCTCATAGAGACTGCCGACCGTCACGTTCCACTTGTCGTAGTGTACCTTTGCATAGAAGTAGGGCACGCCCCAGCCTTTGAAGTCGGCCTCGAAACTGGGCAACGGATGTTGGTTGTACTCGAAACGCAGTCCGGCATCGACGTGACGGCTCATGACGTTCACATCGGCATAGGTATTGGTCAAGCCCCAGTCGCTGGTCTCCTCGGTCTGTATCTTCTTGTCGTCCTGGGGAATAAGTATATCGCTCTGCACACTGCCCGTCACGACAATGCCCTTGCCTCCATTGTCTTCCTGGGCAACAGTGGCAAGAGCGGTCAGAACTCCGGCAATGACAGTGCATATTCGTCTGTTCATAAAAAAGTATAAGGAAATAAGGTGGGTACACGGCGATGGTCGTTCACCGCCACTACTCGCGACCCACTGCAATTATTGTTGGTTGGCGGTGGAATGATTAGAACCACCGCATGTGTCTTTTCTTATTGAGATGGATGGTCGGCCGATCATTTGCCGGCCGTCAGTTCGCGTACCTTCTCGATGAGTTCCTCCTCGGCACCATCGGTATAGCCGTTGTGCTTGTACACGATCTGGCCTTGTCCGTCGACGATGAGCGTGTAGGGTATCATCTGCACGCCAAGGGCACGCTTGAACTCGCCGTTGGGGTCGAGCAGCACCTCATAGGGCCATCCGTGACTGTCGACGAGCGGCTTCACCTTGTTGATGTTCTGGGCCTGGTCGATAGACACGGCAATCACCTTCACACCGGTCTCCTCCTGCCATTCGTCATACACCTCGGCAATGGCCGACAGTTCGCGGTTGCAGGGTTTGCACCATGTGGCAAAAAAATCAATGATAAATGGTTTGCCGCCATTGCTCAGCGTGTCAGTACGCACGCTACGGCCGTCGATACTACGGAGCACCACCTGCGGCACCTGCGCATCGGCAAGGCTGCATAATGTGAACGCCAGCAACAAACTCATAAAGACTCTTTTCATAATAAAATAATAATTGTGTTTTTCTAATTGAGCGTTTACTGTATAATAGAGTCTGAACCGGACTGGCCGTGTTCGCCAGCCGTCCCACTTCATAATTCTAAGGCGGCGCGCCCTGTCATCATGACAGAATGTTTACCCGAATGCTAACACAATGTCTGTCGGACGGGCGCACATATTATGCACAAAAGTAGTAAATATATCCTTTGCAAACAAACTTTTGAAATAAAAAACGGTTTTTCTGAATACTTATGCACGTGTTTTCGATTTTCTTACAACAAATATTCATTACCATAACCGTGTTCGCATAAATACAGATGGAAGAAAAAAAAGGTCATATCTGCACAGTGCATATCCCTGTTCCTTAGGTAGAGATGTTCAAAATCGTCAAAAGACCGTAACTATCATCAGCCCCTTTGGTAGGGCACTCAAAAAATTTATATTTACGACAATAGAGACAATAGAGACAAATTTTTAATTTGTTCCAAGAACAAAACCATTGTCTCTATTGTCGTAGAAATCTCTATTGACGAGTCCCATAGGGTAGGCTATCGCAAAATGCGAGTTGATTTTACACCCATAAAATGTCGCGACTAACCAAAGCCCTGGAGGGGCGTAACGACCGCAGCCCAGGGTGAAGATGGAACGCAGTGACATCTGTGACCCTGGGTTTCCACGGTTTGCAATGGCGGCTGGCCTGTAAGGTCAGCA
>CAVCSC010000081.1:0-7420 GCA_963604975.1 Lachnospiraceae bacterium
ATTATAGCGTAGGGGTTCTTGCTAAGGCAAGCGACAAAGTCGAGCGCGCCCCTACGTTTTTGTTTGATTATTACAACATTGCCCCTGTAGGGGGCGCATATTTTATTTATACACAATGAATTATGCGCCCCTTACAGGGGCAATGCTTGTGGTAACGGTGAAAGGTAGGGCCGAGGCCCTACCCTATATTATTTGCCCCTTACAGGGACGAAAAAACCGCGCAAACGCAGCATTATTTAGAAATGTTTTTGAACACCCTACCCTCTGGGGACATAATTGCCTGAGATCAGAATTCCTTGTCCCTTTGTTTCAGATAGAGGGCATAGAGTTTCTTACCGATCTTGTCTTTTCTGAATTCACGCTCGTGCTCAATGGGCGTGGTGGAAAGGCGTATCTTGGCGATACCGTTCTTCAAATCCTCAAACTGCTCCGGCGTGATCCGGAATTGAGCCGTGGAAATCTTCTCGGTGAGCGGCAACATAAAACCACCGACAAAAAAGCCGGCTGTCTCCGAACCGCTGTCGATATTGGCGCCATACAACTTGATGACCTTACCCTCAAAATTCTTGAGGAGCATTGTCGGATCTTTGAGAAAACTCAGTTTGTCTGACTTGACGGTCACCACGACAGAATACACCGTGTCTTGCTTGGCCACACTGAATTTCACGTTGCCGCCTCCCGACTCCAACGGCTTATAGGAGTAACCGACGGTCTGGGCCATACAGACACCGGACAGCAAACACAACACGACAATGACAAAAAACTTGTTCTTCATAAAATCATATTTTTTTCAATGAGTCCCAGAGAGTGGGAAAAACATAAGGTATTATACTCTGAAATTTTTAACGACAATAGAGACAATAGAGACAACTTTTTCTCATCTGAGATTTTGCTCCCAAGAAAAAATGTTGTCTCTATTGTCTCTATTGTCGTAAAAAAACGAGTTGGCGTTATATGCCTTGTATAGAGGATTCTACCTCATACACTGATTGTCGTTTTTACTTCTGTACGTACTTCTTGCCGTCTACGATGACAATGCCCTTGTAGTCCTTGCCTACACGCTGGCCGGCGAGGTTGTACATAGTACCGCTCTTGACGGTCTTGTCGGCATTGATGCTGTCGATGCCGGTGGGAGTCTCCTCTACGAGTTGGTAGAGGCAGGGGAGTACGGCATTGTCCTTGTCTACGTCGTATACACCGAAGGTGGTGTAGGTACCCTGACCCCACTGGATGTAGTAGTCGCCGAAGAGGATCTTGAAGGTACCGTCGCCCTGGGGCTCTACCTCCCAAGTCTTCTCGTCGGAAGTGAAGGAGAAGGTGTTGTGGCTACCGTCGTTGTAGAGGTAGCGGCCGTAGCAGTCTACGATGGAGTATACGCCGTCGGCACCGGTGAAGGTGAAGGCGTCGTCATAACTTGACTTCACCTGGATGGTGTCTACCTGCTCCTTGATAAGGCTGGCAGAGAGATATGCGTAGGTATAAGACTCGGCTGCGGGCATAGCGTAGGCAGTGGTGTCGCCGCGCTGAGCCACGAGCAGGTACTGCTTGCCTGAAACGATAGAGGTAGCCTTGGCGTAGGCGTTGTAGTGCCATACATAGACGGTGCAGGTAGCAGTGCCGGCCTTGTACTCGTCGTTCTCCTCAGAGGTGGCGGTGATGACAGCCTTGCCTTCCTCGCCGGTGGGGTAGATGTCGCCGTTCTCGCTGACGGTGGCTACCTCGGGATTGTCAGAGGTGAAGGTCACGGCAGCGGTGGTTGCCTTGGTGAAGGTGGGCATGGGCCATACGGTACCCAACTCATAGTCGACGGTCGTAGCCGAGAATGCCAGTTCGGCGCTCTTCTTCTGTACGGCAGGCTCGCCGCCCTCGCCGGTGATGGTCACGTTGTCTACATCGAACTGTCCGCCCTTGCTGGCACCGTCGGTACCATAGACGGACTTCTCACCAACGGTGAAGGTCACCTCGCTGACAGCCTCGTCAGAAGTCCAGGTCACTGTCCATGCTTCTTTGTCGATAGTGACTGTACCTACAGAAGCAGTAACCTCTGCCTGACGCTTCTTACCGGCAGCGGAAACGGCGAACACCATGCTCTTCATCGGCGTACCGCTCACAACGAGGGTGTTGTTGGCATAGTGGCGCAGATCCTTGGAGGTGCTATTCTGAGTAGGTTTGGTCTGACCTCCACCGATATTGGCCGTGAAGGTGTAATCGTCTACCGTGAGCACATAACCCTTGTCCTGGACCTCGATGGCCTGTTGGGTAAAGTCAATCTCAGTCTGTGCCAACGTCATCTGAGCGATGAGCGACAAGACTGCAACAAATGCAAAGCGTAAAGTTTTTTTCATATAAATAGGTTTATTAATTGGTTGTCTTTCAGGTATGTTTGCGGACACAACAAATGCTCCGCCCATACTGATGCAAAGTTATATATTAATGTGGAAATCGACAAAAAAAATCCTGAAAATAGGAAAAATGAAACAACCTTGCTACAGGATTGTAATGCACCAAATAATCATACGCACGGTGGTCATATACACGATGATCATGCGCCCAATGGTAATTAATATACACGGTGGTAGACCTAAAAACGACCCACCGCAGCCAAACCGCCCAGCAGAACACCGGGGATACCGGGCCACACCATGTGGATAACTATTGTGGATAACCCCGTTGACAGTCCTGACCCGTGCGCACGCACAACTCGAGTTATCCACATCGACCGAAATGCCGTCCACCTAAGAAGGCAGGTTTATCCACATCACTATGGAATATCTTTGCACTCATATACAGTAGGTTATACAGGTTATCCACAATTCACGGAAAAAGGGGTTATCCCGCTATCCACAGCCGACACACAAACATAAAAAAAAGGGGTGGGGCGGTCAAGAATACGAATGGAGTTTTTGTTATAAACACTATTGGTATCCGGTAAAAACATCGCAATCAGCGAGTCCTGCAGGGTAGAGTATTCAAAATTGACAAAATACAAGGCCATCATCAGCCCCGGAGGGGCGTAACGACCGTAGCCCAGGGTAAAGATGGAACGTAGTGACATCTGCAACCCTGGGTTTCCACGGTTTATGATGACGGCTGGCCTGTAAGGTCAGCACCGTTGGCAACGCCCCCCCTTGTATTGTGCTGACCTTACAGGCCAGACCTTGCATTTCATATTAAAACCCAGGGTTACACCGTTTGCTGCGCAAACGGCTTACCCTGGGCTACGAACGTTGCGCCCTTCCAGGGCTAAGGTTACCACAACTCACAAACACATGACTTTTGCATACTATCCTCCCCAAAATTTCCAATCCTCAAAACTCACCCCTCACCCCTCACATTTCCCCAACGTTTTCCCCCATGTGGATAACTTGTGGATAACCCCATTCAACTCTTTGTATACAAACCGATTACATAATACCACAATATGTGGATAACTCGGTGGAAAAGGTAGTGGAGAAGGCGGCCTCGTACAAGGGCCTTGTACGGATGATACAAGGCCCTTGTAGCAACAGTACAAAGGCTCTGTACGGACAGTACAAAGCCCTTGTAGTATTCTTGAAAATTTTTATCCGGTTCCGACTGGGGAGTATTCGTGTGATTTGAGAAATTCGTGGTTAGAATAAATTCATCGGAACTTTTTTTTTTACATTTGCGGCAATAGGGAAATTTGATATATACGACAATAGAGATATTTTATATTAACGACAATAGAGACAATAGAGACAATAGAGACAACTTTTTTCTGACTTGAGATTTGCCCCAAGAAAAAAAATGTTGTCTCTATTGTCTCTATTGTCGTAAAAACTCTATTGTCGTAAAGAACTCTATTGTCGTTTTCTTTAGACACCGTAAATATGGATTTCTACGAGAGTTCGAGCATGCGGCGGATGGGCTTGACGGCCTCGCGCGCGATATCCTCGGGCACATCGACCTCGGGCCAACCGTGCAGGAGGGTGTTGTAGAGTTTTTCGAGGGTGTTCTTCTTCATGTACTCGCACTCGTTGCAGGAGCAGCCGGGGCCGCCCTCGCTCACTTCGGGGGGTACGGGGTAGAAGGTGACATCGGGACAGGTGCGCTGCATCTCGTGAAGGATGCCGGCTTCGGTGGCGACAATATATTCGGCCGGACCGTGCTCCTGGGCGTACTTGAGCATGACGGCGGTGGAGCCGGCTACGTCGGCCATGGCCAGCACGGGACCTTTGCATTCGAGGTGGGCCATGACGAGGGCACCGGGATGCTCGCGGCGCATTTGGGCGATGGCTTCTACAGAGAAACGCTCGTGTACGTGGCAGCCGCCCTCCCAGAGGAGCATGTTGCGGCCGGTGGCGGCATTGATGTAGGACCCGAGGTTGTAGTCGGGACCGAAGATGAGTTTCTCGTCGGCCGGGAAACTGCCTACTACGCGCTCGGCATTGCCTGAGGTGACGACCACGTCGGTGAGGGCCTTGACTGCTGCGGTGGTGTTGACGTAACTGACGACCTTGTATCCGGGATGCTCGGCCTTGTAGCGGGCGAGGTCTTCGGCGCGGCAGGAGTCGGCCAGGGAGCAGCCGGCGGTGAGGTCGGGGCAGAGTACGGTCTTGTCGGGGGAGAGGAGTTTGCAGGTCTCGGCCATGAAGTGTACGCCGCACATGACGATGACGCTGGCGTCGGTGTCGGCGGCTTTGCGAGCCAGGGCGAGGGAGTCGCCGATGAAGTCGGCTACGTCCTGCACGTCGCCTACGGTATAGTAGTGGGCGAGGATGACGGCGTTTTTCTCACGGGCCAGGCGGCGTATTTCCTGTTTGAGGTCGATATCTTGGGGTACGGGCTCATCGACGTAGCCGCAGGCTTTCCATTTGTTGTCTGTCATTGTAAGTAGGTATTATTATTCACATATAAATGTCAGCAGATGTTATTGTATTTTGAACACCTACTTATATGGGTTGATGTAGAGAGGATACGTTTTTTCGTTTTTCTTGTTCTTTTCCTTTTCCACAGTCTTTTTATTATTCTCTATGTTTTCTCTTTTAAAAAAGAAAATCTATTAGTAGGATGATGGGGTGTTGATATGTTGGGAACTTTTCGACGAAGGATTTGGTTTTTCCGTTGTCCACCTTCGGATGGGGGTACTGCACACTGTGTCTGAATATCTATGTATTGGTTTTCAGTGGAGTTGGCCGGTTATCCCCAGATGGGGGTTGGATGTGCAAAGTTAATAAGTTTATATCTTTTTATGGCAAATATCTGTTGAAAACTTGCTGAAAGCCTTTGGATAACTCCTTGACTTTTCCCCATACCTGAGGCATTGTAAGGAGGAGTGGGGATAAGCCGTGAGTTTTTCACGAGTTTTCCACAGGGGTGTTGGGGAAAATGGGGAAAGTGTGGGAAAAAGGCTGATGATAGTCTCGCCTTTTTCACCTATTTTGAACACCCTACCTCCGGGGCTTTGGTTGGTTTTGGACTTGTTTTATTATTTTACGACAATAGAGACAATAGAGACAACATTTTTTTCTTGGGAGCGAATCTCAGTTTGGAAAACGTTGTCTCTATTGTCTCTATTGTCGTTATAACCTCTGCTTTTTTTATTGTCTCTATTGTCTCTATTGTCGTAAAAATATTATTGCTGTCCGCTAAAAATGAATGATAAGCAGATAATGAGCTGACACACAATACGATAGGCCGATTTTCTTACATTAGGGCTTACTTCTTGTTAGAAACTGTAATTGTAACCAAGAGTCTTGATTTTTGGAAAAATAGCCGTAAATATGATATTTATGACATGTTTTTCACAAAATTCAGCCATCTCTACTTACATAAACTTTTAGCTGAAAGTTTTACCGGACAGCAATATATTTATATATATTGCAGTCCGCAAAATATTTGTATATAAGTAGGTATTCAAAATTATTCGTATATAAATGTCAGCAGATGTTATTTATACTTTAATATGTCTCTGCACTTTCTTTTCGCTCGTATGCCCGGCTTTCATCGGTCGTGTAGCCCGCTACACTCCCTCTTCAACCCGAACATACAAACGAAAATAAGGCGCATATCCATATCAAATAATTTTGAACACCTACTTAATAATTTACTTAATCCAAAAATATGATAGTCAGAAACCTTTTTTGGTTTACATAGTTCTATTCCAAATTGGTCTTTATATATTTCGTAGACTAATTCAGAACAATACATTTTGCCATTATTAAACTTAAATGCAGTGTCATATTTTTGTCCCAAATACTTCTTGTATGAAATTTTTATTATTGGTGTCCGGTAAAAACATCGCAATCGGCGAGTCCCGTAGGGACGACATATTATAGCGTAGGGGCTTGCCCCTACGTTTTTCGTTTAATTATTATAACATTGCCCCTGTAAGGGGCGCATAATTCATTGTGTGTAAATAAAATATGCGCCCCTTACAGGGGCGATATTATAATAATTAAACGAAAAACGTAGGGGCGAGCCCCTACGCTATAATATGTCGTCCCTACGGGACTCGTTGTTTGAGATTTTGTCAATTTTGAACACCCTACCTGTAAGGTCAGCACCGCTGGTAAAGGTCTTTGGTATTGTGCTGACCTTACAGGCCAGACCTTGCGTTTGTCGTTTATACCCAGGGTTACACCGTTTGCTGACGCAAACGGCTCACCCTGGGCTACGGTCGTTACGCCCTTCCAGGGCTAATGGTAGTCTTGCGTTTTGCGTGTTTTATAATCACAAAATCAGTTCACATTTTGAACACCCTACCTAAGGGGCTGATGATGGTTTTGTATTGTGTCAAATTTGAACACCCACTTATGAACGACAATAGAGACAATAGAGACAACCTTTTTGTTCTTGGAACTAATTTTTAAAATTTATTGGTGTCCGGTAAAAACATCGCAATCGGCGAGTCCCGTAGGGACGACAGATTATAGCGTAGGGGCTCGCCCCTACGTTTTTCGTTTAGTTGTTAAAACTTTGCCCCTGTAGGGGGCGCATAATTCATTGTATGTGAATAAAATATGCGCCCCTTACAGGGGCAACGTTTGTGATAACGATGAAAAGTAGGGCCAAGGCCCTACCCTATAATATGTGCCCCCTACAGGGGCTATGGATAGAGAAACTGCGCAATGAACAAGGGTAAGCCCCTAATACAAAAAACCTTGTAAGGATTAAGATATTCAACGACTTACAATGTTATAAGAAAATTTTACCGGACACCAATATAATTAAAAGATAATAGGGACAATAAACGACAATAGAGACAATAGGGACAACATTTTCTGCTGTTTGTCTCTATTGTCTCTATTGTCGTTAATATAAAATTATTGGTGTCCGGTAAAAACATCGCAATTGGCGAGTCCCGTAGGGTAGGGTGTTCAAAAAACGTTTCAAAATAACGCAGCGTTTGTGCGGTTTTTTCGTCCCTGTAAGGGGCGCATATTATAGGGTAGGGCCT
>CAVCSC010000082.1:0-7289 GCA_963604975.1 Lachnospiraceae bacterium
GGGTTACAGATGTCACTACGTTCCATCTTCACCCTGGGCTACGGTCGTTACGCCCTTCCAGGGCTACGGTTAGTCACGGCATTTTATGGGTGCAAAATCAACTTGCATTTTGAACATCCTACCTATAGGGGCAATGGATAGAGAACTGCGCAATGAACAAGGGTAAGCCCCTAATACAAAAAACCTTGTAAAGATTAAGATATTCAACGACTTACAATGTTATAAGAAAATTTTACCGGACACCAATATAATTAAAAGATAATAGGGACAATAAACGACAATAGAGACAATAGGGACAACATTTTCTGCTGTTTGTCTCTATTGTCTCTATTGTCGTTGATATAAAAATCTGATTAATTACTTCATCACGAATTCCGCAAATCCTGCGAATATAAAAAAACGGTGGGGCCAAAATCTGCGTCCCACCGTTATTCTTATTTTCCCCCGACAATATCGAGTACCTCGGCCTCTGTGCGGTCGAACGGTCCGTTGTGTTCGAGTTTGAGCGTGCACATGGCGGCAGCGAAGCGGCCGGCCTCGTCGTAGCCCGCACCCTGCGCGCGGCACCACAGATAGCCGGCGGAGTAGGTGTCGCCGCAACCGGTGGCATCGACAATCTCGTGGGGAGGGTAGGCGGGTATCTCGTGGAACTGGCCCTCGGCGTAGATGATCGAACCGTAACTGCCCAGCGTCACGAGCGACTCCTTCACGCCCCATGCGGCCAACTGCCTGGCGGCGGCGCGCGGGTCTTTCTCGCCCGTGATGACCTCCATCTCTTTCTCGTTGACCTTGATGATGTCGGTGGCGGCGAGTATCTCGCGCTTGCCGGCCCAGTCTATCGGGTGCACGTCTTCTCCGCGCACTTCGCGCAGATAGCCCTGTGCGTCGATGGAGATGAGGCCCTTGGTCGAGAGATACTTGATCAGTTCTGGCGAAAAGTCGTCGCTCAGGAGCGATCCGAGGTGAAACACGCGGGCCTCCACGTCGCGCAGTTCGTCGATGACAAACGGGTCGGCCTTGGCCAGCACACGCTGCGTGCGGTCGTTCTGGTTCTCCCCATACTTGTTCTCGAAGAACACGCTGTTGCGGCTCGGGTAAGTGGTCACGTCGATGCCTGACGCACGCATCTCGTCGACGACCTTCATGTCGTCGGCTCCGAGTTTGGTGATCAGTTCGAACGGTACGCGGTGGGGCAGACTGTTGATAGCATAGGCGAAGTAGAAGGAAGTACCGCCTGCCATATAAGTGGTTTTGCGTGGGGTCACAATCTTGTCTTTGGTGATGTGACCGATGCAACAGATATCTTTCATCAATTGTGGATTAGAATGCAAAGGTACGCATAATTTCCAAATTCCTTTTTTCTTGTCCTCTTTTTTCTCCGTTGCGGCGGCCGCGCTGCTTTCCGCGGTGTGTAACAAATCAAAAAATCTGCAAAAAAATGGAAAATGCATACTATATAATAATGTATGAAAAAAGAAATGCTTACTTTTGCGCCGCGAAAAGAGGGGGTATAGTCTGTATAGCGCGATGGTATGCGCCGCTTGTGGCCCATACCCGTACCTCCATAGATGAAACCAGACAGACCAAGTACATAGACAAGGCATGCAAGACAATTTAGTCATCGTCGAGAGCCCCGCAAAGGCCAAGACCATAGAGAAATTTTTAGGACCCGACTACAAGGTGATGTCGTCCTACGGACATATACGCGACCTGAAGAAGAAGGAGTTGAGCCTCGATGAGAAGACGCTCCAACCCGACTACGTCATTCCCAAGGACAAGGCCGACATCGTGAAGAAACTCCGCGAGTGCGCGAAGACCACCAAGAAGGTATGGCTCGCTTCCGATGAGGACCGCGAGGGAGAGGCTATCTCATGGCACCTGTGCGAGGTGCTTGGCCTTGACGCGGCATCTACCAATCGTATTGTATTCCACGAGATCACCAAGCCCGCCATCCTTGCGGCCATCGAGCAGCCCCGTCATATCGACATGAACCGTGTCAATGCTCAGCAGGCACGCCGTGTGCTCGACCGCCTTGTCGGTTTCAAGGTGTCGCCTATCCTTTGGCGCAAGGTGAAGCCGGGACTCTCTGCCGGACGTGTGCAGAGCGTGGCCGTGCGACTCATCGTAGAGCGCGAACGCGAGATACAGCAGTTCAATAGTGAGCCTTACTACCGCGTGTCGGCCCTCTTCGGTCTCACCAATGCCGACGGATCTGCCTCGGAGGTGAAGGCCGACCTCGACCGCCGCTTTTCCACCCACGACGAGGCTGTCGCCTTTCTGGAGACCTGCATCGATGCAGCATACAGTGTAGGCAGTGTCACGAAAAAACCTACCAAGCGGTCGCCCGCCGCTCCGTTTACCACCTCCACACTCTTGCAGGAAGCCGCCCGCAAACTCAGTTTTACGGTTTCGCAGACCATGATGGTCGCCCAGCGACTCTACGAGAACGGACTTATCACCTACATGCGTACCGATAGTGTCAACCTGTCGAAACTCTGTATCGGTGCTGCCAAGGAGGAGATTACCCGTCTCTACGGCGAGGAGTATAGTTGTCCCCGCACCTACCATACCAGTGCAAAGGGTGCACAGGAGGCTCACGAGGCCATCCGTCCCACCTACATGAGCAATACCACCATCGAGGGTACGGTGCAGGAGCGCCGTCTCTACGACCTGATATGGAAGCGCACCATCGCCTGTCAGATGGCCGATGCACAGATAGAAAAGACCACGGCCGTCATCGACATACAGTCCAACAGTATCGCCCAGACAGCCGGCGACGAGAAATTTGTCGCCCAGGGCGAAGTGGTCAAGTTTGATGGCTTCTTGAAAGTCTACCATGAGTCTACCGACGAGGACGACGACAACGCCTCGTCATTCTCTCACCGTCTGCCCGCCATGAGCGAGGGCGACGTGCTGCAGCGCCGCGAGATCAGTGCCACCGAGCGTTACTCGCAGGGTCCGGCACGCTACACCGAGCGCAGTCTCATCCACAAACTGGAGGAACTCGGCATCGGCCGTCCGTCTACCTACGCCCCCACCATCAGCACCATACAGCAGCGCGAGTATGTGCAGAAGGGCGACAAGAGCGGTGTGGAACGTTCCTACACCGTCGATGTGCTCCGCGGCAAGCAAATCACTACCGTGCGCAAGATTGAGACCACGGGTAGTGAGAAAGGCAAACTTCTGCCGACCGACATCGGTATCGTGGTCAACGACTTCCTCATCGAGAACTTCCCCGAGATCATGGACTACAACTTCACGGCTACCGTCGAGCAGCAGTTCGACCGTATCTCGGAGGGCGAGGAGCAGTGGACCGACATGATGCACAACTTCGACGCTGCCTTCGAACCGAACGTCGAGAAGGTGATGAACGCCCGCTCGGAACACAAGGCCGGCGAACGCCAACTCGGTGTCGACCCCGCCAGCGGTCAGCCCGTTTTTGTCAAGATCGGCCGTTACGGTCCGGTCGTACAGATCGGCGAGGCCGGCAGCGACGAGCGTCCGCGCTTCGCCCATATCCCTGCCGACAAGAGCATGGAGACCATCACGCTCGACGAGGCCCTCGAGATGTTCCGTCTGCCCCGTACCGTGGGCGAGTTTGAAGGTTCGCCGGTGGTCATCGGTGCCGGACGCTTCGGCCCCTATGTGCAGCACGACAAGAAATACGTGTCGCTCGGCAAGGACGACGACCCCATGACCGTCACCCTCGACCACGCCATACAGCTCATCCTGCAAAAACGTCAGCAGGAGGCCCAGCGCCATATCAAGTCCTTCCCCGAGGATGCGAAACTGGAGGTGCTCAACGGACGCTACGGCCCCTATATCGCCTACGACGGCAAGAACTACCGTCTGCCCAAGGAACTGCACGCCACGGCTGCCGACCTCACCTACGAGAAGTGCATGGAGATCGTCAACACCGCCCCCGCACCCAAGAAGGCGCGCGCGCCGCGCCGCAAGTCATAGCCTGTCATGCGCCGCATCATCGTCATCGGATATATGGGTGCCGGCAAGACCACCGTGGGCCGCGCACTGGCCCGCGACCTCGGTCTTGACTTCTACGACCTCGACCGCTACATCGAAAACCGCATGCACTGCACCATCAAGGATATCTTCGATAGCCGCGGTGAGGAAGGTTTCCGGCTCGTCGAGCGGGCCATGCTTCACGAGGTAGCCGAGTTTGAGAATGTGGTCATCAGCAGCGGCGGTGGTACTCCTTGCTTCTTCGACAATATGGACTATATGTGCCGTCAGGCCGACACGGTCTATCTCCGTGCCACGCCCGAGGTGCTGCATGCCCACCTGAAGATGGGGCACACCGTGCGCCCCCTGCTCCTCGGCAAGACCGACGATGAGGTACGGACCTTTGTTGCCGACCATCTGCGCCAGCGCGAACCCGTCTATCTGCGCGCCCGCTGCACCGCCGACGTCTGCGTGCTCGACACCCGCGAGAAAATCAGCGATACCGTCACCCGCATCGAGACGATGCTCGGAATCATAACGGAACCCGTAGGGATGGAATAATATAGGGTAGGGGTTCTTGCTAAGGCAAGCGACAAAGTCGAGCGGCCCTATCTCGGTAATGCCCCATCCCCTTGCCCCTGTAAGGGGCGCATAATATAGGATAGGGGCTTGCCCCTATCTCAGCAACGCCCCCATCCTCCTGCCCCTGTAAGGGGCGCATAATACGTTGGTGTCGCATGCGACACCCCCAACGATATACCGATGAAATGGGCAAAAATCGCCCACTACACAAGCCCAAACAACCATAACATACTACTCAAGAAGAATACGAAATGAAGAAATGGACCATTGAGGACGCCAAGGAAATGTACAACATCAACGGTTGGGGCACTTCCTACTTCGGAGTCAACGACAAGGGCGACATGTACGTCTCCCCCTGCAAGGACAACACGCAGATCGACCTGCGCGACGTCATGGACGAACTCGCCCTGCGCGATGTCTCCTCCCCGGTGCTCCTCCGCTTCCCCGACATCCTCGACAACCGTATCGAGAAGACGGCCAGTTGTTTCCGCAAGGCATCTGAGGAGTACGGCTACAAGGCCGACAACTTCATCGTCTACCCCATCAAAGTCAACCAGATGCAGCCGGTCGTCGAGGAGATGATCTCCCACGGTCGCAAGTTCAATCTCGGTCTTGAAGCCGGATCCAAGCCCGAACTGCATGCCGTCATCGCCGTGCAGTGCCAGAGCGACTCCATCATCATCTGCAACGGCTACAAAGACCAGAGTTACATCGAACTGGCACTCTTGGCCCAGAAGATGGGCAAGCGTATCTTCATCGTCATCGAGAAACTCAACGAACTGGAACTCATCGCCCGCATCGCCGACAAACTCGGCGTGAAGCCCTACCTCGGCATCCGCATCAAACTCGCCTCCTCGGGTAGCGGCAAGTGGCAGGAGAGCGGCGGCGATGCCTCTAAGTTTGGTCTGACCAGCGGCGAACTGCTCGACGCACTGTCTATGCTCGAAAAGTACGGCATGCGCGACTGCTTGCGGCTCATCCACTTCCATATCGGTAGCCAGGTCACCAAGATACGTCGCATACAGACGGCTCTGCGCGAAGCCTCCCAATTCTATATCCAACTCCACCGCATGGGCTACAACATCGACTTTGTAGACTGTGGTGGCGGACTGGGCGTAGACTACGACGGCACCCGCTCGTCAAGTTCCGAGAGTTCGGTCAACTACTCCATCCAGGAGTACGTCAACGACTGTATCTACACCTTTGTCGATGCCTCCGACAAGAATGGTCTCCCTCACCCCAACATCATCACCGAGAGCGGACGGTCGCTGGCCGCCCACCACTCCGTGCTCGTCATCGACGTGCTGGAAACGGCCTCCCTGCCCGAGATGCCCGAGGAGTACGAGCCCGACGAGAACAGTCACCAACTTGTCAAGGACCTCTACGAGATCTGGGACAACCTCAACTCCCGCACTATGCTCGAAGACTGGCACGACGCGGTGCAGATACGTGAGGAGGCCCTCGAACTGTTTGCCCACGGCATACTCGATCTCAAAAACCGCGCCGAGATCGAGAAGATGTACTGGAGCGTCTGCCGCGAGATACACATGCTCTCGCGCCATCTCAAGCACACGCCCGAGGAACTGCTCAACCTCGACAAACTCCTGGCCGACAAATACTTTTGCAATTTCTCGCTCTTCCAGTCGCTGCCCGACTCCTGGGCCATCGACCAACTCTTCCCCATCGTGCCGCTGCAGCGGCTCAACGAGCGTCCCACGCGCAGTGCCACCCTACAGGATATCACCTGCGACTCCGATGGCAAGGTAGCCAACTTTGTCACCAGCAACGCCAACTCACACATCCTCCCCGTGCACGCCCTGCGCAAGAACGAGCCTTACTACCTCGGCGTGTTCCTCGTCGGTGCCTATCAGGAGATTCTCGGCGACATGCACAACCTCTTCGGCGATACCAACGCCGTGCATATCAGTGTGCGCGACGGCGAATACCATATCGACCAGGTGTTCGACGGTGAGACCGTCGCCGAGGTGCTCGACTATGTGCAGTACAACCCCAAGAAACTCGTGCGCCAACTCGAGATATGGGTGACCAAGAGCGTTAAGGAAGGCCGTATCACCCTCGAAGAAGGCAAGGAGTTCCTCGCCAACTACCGCTCGGGACTCTATGGATATACGTATCTTGAGTAGAAGGGGAGTGTATATCCCCAATTCGTATGATTTGTGAAATTCGTGGTGATATAAAAACCGCAATTGACGAGTAATCAATCAGAGTTGGTTTTCTATTAACGACAATAGAGACAATAGAGACAAAAGGCAGACAATGTTGTCCCTATTGTCTCTATTGTCGTTTTTTTAGGTCGCTGCAATGTAAAGTTATATTTTGAATTATTAGTGTCCGGTAAAATATCGCAATTGGCGAGTCCCGTAGGGACGACATATTATAGCGTAGGGGCTTGCCCCTACGTTTTTCGTTTAATTATTATAACATTGCCCCTGTAAGGGGCGCATAATTCATTGTGTGTAAATAAAATATGCGCCCCTTACAGGGGCGATATTATAATAATTAAACGAAAAACGTAGGGGCGAGCCCCTACGCTATAATATGTCGTCCCTACGGGACTCGTTGTTTGAGATTTTGTCAATTTTGAACACCCTACCTGTAAGGTCAGCACCGCTGGTAAAGGTCTTTGGTATTGTGCTGACCTTACAGGCCAGACCTTGCGTTTGTCGTTTATACCCAGGGTTACACCGTTTGCTGACGCAAACGGCTCACCCTGGGCTACGGTCGTT
>CAVCSC010000083.1:0-7111 GCA_963604975.1 Lachnospiraceae bacterium
TTCAGAACGTCGTGAGACAGTTCGGTCTCTATCTATCGTGGGCGTAGGAGTTTTGCGCGGTGCCGTCACTAGTACGAGAGGACCGTGATGGACAGACCTCCGGTATACCGGTTGTGCCGCCAGGCGCACCGCCGGGTATCCGAGTCTGGATTGGATAAGCGCTGAAAGCATCTAAGTGCGAAGCCAGCCGCAAGATGAGAACTCCATTGAGGGTCGTCCGAGACGAGGACGTTGATAGGGTACAGGTGTAAAGACGGTGACGTCAAAGCCGAGTGCTACTAATTGCCCGAAACTTTTTCATGGCTGCCGTGCTTTCAGATATACGGACAAGGTTATGAGTCCGAAAGTTTTGCTTGTGTTGAGAATGTCAACTTATACGCCATACGCCATTGACCATGCTATGAGAAGTATGCGAGACGTTTGGACGACAGAAATATTGGGCGGTTATAGCCGCGGTGTTCCACCTCTTCCCATTCCGAACAGAGAAGTTAAGCCCGCCGGCGCCGATGGTACTGCGATGCAATGTGGGAGAGTAGGTCGCTGCCCTTTTTGATGAGGACTTCTGGAGAGCAATCTCCGGGAGTCCTTTTTTTTTGTGTATACCCCGTAAAGCGGTGTTGTTGAACGGATGGCCGCATAGGTGTTGTCCTGGTGTTGTGCTGACCTTACAGGCCAACCGCCATTGCAAA
The DNA here is from genome assembly GCA_963604975.1 of Lachnospiraceae bacterium. Taxonomy (GTDB): domain Bacteria; phylum Bacteroidota; class Bacteroidia; order Bacteroidales; family Bacteroidaceae; genus Prevotella. The sequence continues at coordinate 690 of CAVCSC010000083.1, forward strand.
CCGTGGGAACCCAGGGTTACAGATGTCACTGCGTTCCATCTTCACCCTGGGCTGCGGTCGTTACGCCCCTCCAGGGCGAGGTGTCAGGCCCCGAGTTTATTTTGCGGTTAAAACCACATAAAAATTTTGCTTTTATATTATCATTCGGTATGAGTAGATTATTGATATTGTTATCGGTTGTATTGTTTCTTGGGACGGCCTGTACCCGCAGGACGTCTTCCGCTACAGGTGGTGATGGAGATACACTGAAATGCAAGTATGCGCGCAATCTGTTGATTGTACGCCATGCTGCGTATACAGAGGTTGCACTGGCCAATCCCTGGAAGAAAGAGAGTGTGCTGCACCGCTATATATTGGTGCCGCGAGAAGATTCGGCGACGGTGAAGGGTTTGCCTGAGGGTACGCTCGTGTATACGCCTGTACGCAACATGGTTGTTGCTACAGCGCCCCATTGTCAACTGATGGAGTATATAGGTGCGGAGAAGGCCGTGAAGGGCGTCTTTGACGCTATGTATATCAAGAACCATGGTATCCGTACTTCTCTTCAGAGCGGTACGGTGACGGATTGTGGCTCGTCTATGCAGCCGAATATCGAGTTGTTGGCCAAGGTTGCACCAGACGTTGTTTTCGTGTCACCTTATGAAAATGGCAGTTACGGACAGTTGGCCAAACTTGGTGTACCGCTTTTGGAATGTGCTGACTATATGGAGACATCGGCGTTGGGACGGGCAGAATGGATGAAGTTTTATGGAATGCTTGTTGGGCGTGAGGCAGCGGCCGACAGTCTCTTCGGCGTTGTAGAATCGCGCTACCTCGGTATTTCCCGGAAGGCGAAGCGTGAGAAAAGGCAGCCGAAGGTGATTACAGAGCGTGTGTATAGCGGTGTGTGGTATTGTCCGGGCGGACAGAGTTCGATGGGACGCTTGCTTGCCGATGCAGGAGCGCGCTATGCCTTTGCTGACGACGAGCATAGCGGATCGTTGGCCCTATCGCCAGAGAAGGTGCTTGAGGCGGCTTCTGACGCCGACTGTTGGCTATTTGTGCACGATGGAGCTACTCCCTTGTCACCCGAACAACTGCTCAGGGAGTATCGAGGCTACGGCCTAATCAAGGCATTCCGTGAGAAGCATATCTATGAATGTTCGAGTATGACAACCGACTATTTCGAGAACCTGTCTTTCCGTCCTGACTTGATATTGGAGGATATGGTACATATTTTCCACCCGTCTGTATGTCCGGGCTCTTCTGTCTATTACCGTCACTGAAGGAGAGGAGGATAGATAACAATTCAAGGTAAAAGAGGAATAAAGAAGAACAAAGACGAATAATTCCCGGTACTTTGGATAAAAAACGCCGGAAAAATTTTGCGACAATGATTTTTTTTGTTACCTTTGCACTCGCAATAAAGAAACAGTGCTCCGGTTGACAAACTGACACACAGGGAAGTTTGGGTGAGTGGCTGAAACCAGTAGTTTGCTAAACTGCCGTACGGGTAACCGTACCGGGGGTTCGAATCCCCCAGCTTCCGCTGTTTTCTTTGTATGCAATAACCGCGGTGGATTCATCTAATGGTTAGGATACAAGATTCTCAATCTTGGCATAGGGGTTCGATTCCCCTATCCACTACACTAAGAAGCAGTTCCTCAGAAGGGACTGCTTTTTGCGTATCTGTAGGCTGCACTGTGCTCATAGGAAAGGGATTGTTGCTGGACCATAAAAACGACAAAACCCAGGGGAGCCCTGGGTTGTTTGTCGTTTGGGAAATAAAAAAAGGTACGCAATCTCTTGCGCACCTTGTGTTTCTCTTTGCTGTGACTGTTTATGCCTCAGCGGGAGCGGCTTCTTCTTCAGCGGGAGCAGCCTCTGCAGCAGCAGCGGCTTCAGCCTCTGCCTTAGCGGCAGCCTCAGCAGCCTTCTTGTCGGCTACCTTCTTGGCGATCTCCTCGTTGATCTTCTTCTCAGCCTCAAGTTCCTTGAGTTCGGCTTCCTTGGCAGCCTTAGCCTCTTTTTCGCGTACAGCGTCGAGACCCTTCTGCTTGTCGGCCTTCCATGCGTCGAACTTGGTCTGGGCAGCAGCCTCGTCGAAAGCACCCTTCTTCACACCACCACGGAGGTGCTTCATCATGTAGACACCTTCGCCTTTGAGGATGTTGTGAACGGTAGCGGTGGGCTGTGCACCGGTCTCTACCCAGTAGAGAGCACGCTCAAAATTCAAATCTACGGTAGCAGGATTGGTGTTGGGGTTGTAAGTACCAATTTTTTCAGTGAAGCGACCATCACGTGGTGCTCTTGAGTCAGCGATGACGATACGATAGAAAGCGTAGCCTTTGCGGCCGCCACGCTGAAGTCTGATTTTTGTTGCCATTTTTTTGTATTTGTTTGGTTTGAACTATGCTGCCAACTCGTGACAGCGACTGCAAAATTACTGCTTTTTGGTCAAATAAACCCTGTTTGTGTGCGCTTATTTCCTGATTTACGGATTGTTAACGCAAAATTGTTCATTTATTGGGGTTTGTCAGCGGTGTGAATGTGCTTGCTCTTCCATACCATGAACCATACGAGCGTGGCGAAGGCGCAGCCGATGCCGATGAGGTACGAGAGTTGCAGTCCGAAATTGAAACAGTACTTGTCGATGCAGAGGTAGGTCACGCATACGGCTACCATGAACATGCCCGGTATGACGGACACGAGCCAAGGCTTGTTTTGCTTGGCCAGATAGATGGCGATGGTGAAGAAGGTGAAGATAGAGAAAGTCTGGTTGAACCAGGCGAAGTAGCGCCACAGAATGTCGAACTTGACGAACAGCAGGACAACGCTGATGGCAAATATGGGAAGGCAGAGCAAGAAGCGCTTGACGATTTTGTTTTGCTTGATTTTGAACATGTCTGCCAATATGAGGCGTGCGCAGCGCAGGGCGGTGTCACCGGTGGTGATGGGGGCAATGACGACACCGAGGATGGCGAGGATGGCACCGAACGATCCCAGCCAACTGTTGCAAATCTTGTTGACGAAGATGGCGGGGTTGATGGCGCCGCTTTCGTCGAGCATGGCGTTGTAGATTTTTTCGTAGGGGGTGCTGCCGGCAACATCGAGTTCGGTAGCAAACTGCAAGGCGGCTGCCGACCATATCAGAGCGATGATGCCCTCGGTGATCATAGCGCCGTAGAATACGCGACGGGCCTGACCCTCGTTCTTGATGCAGCGGGCCATCATCGGACTTTGAGTGGCGTGGAAACCGCTGACAGCACCGCAGGCAATGGTGATGCACAGACAGGGGAAGACGGGAAGTCCGCCGCCGGGGTAGTGGTTTTCAAAAGCATCGGTAATCTCGGGTATCGGACTGCCGCTGTGGGTGATGACTCCGATAAAGATGCAGACGGCCATGAAGATGAGTATCACGCCGAATACCGGGTATATCTTGCCGATAATCTTGTTGATGGGTAGTGTGGCGGCAAGGAGGTAATAGGCGAATATCACCACAACCCAAAAGAGGTAGGTATCATCGGCTACGAGTCCGTTGGTCATATTGGCCAACAGTCCGGCGGGAGTCTTGACGAACACCGCCACCACAAGTATCATCAGGAACAAGGCGAGGTAGCGTTGCGTGCCGCGTGCTATGCTTCCCATCTCGTCGCCGACAATCTCGGGTAGGGAGGCACCGTTGCGTTTCAGCGAAATCATGGCCGACATATAGTCGTGGGCTGCACCGCCGAAGATGCAGCCCAATACTATCCAAAAATAGGCGGATGGGCCGAACAGTATGCCTTGTATCGTACCGAAGATGGGGCCGGTGCCGGCAATGTTGAGAAACTGTATGAGAAACACTTTCCATGTGGGCATGGGGGTATAGTCGACACCGTCCTGCATGGAGTAGCAAGGAGTCGTCTTGTTGACGTCGGGCTGCATGATGCGTTCTACCACTTTGCCGTAGATGACGTATCCCAGAACAAGACAAATAACGCTGACAATAAATGTATACATGATGACTTTGTGATAAATTTTCGCAAAAGTACGCTTTTTTGTTGAAATCACAAAGAAATCATCATGAATGTGTTATTTGTTCATCCGAGCGAGATGGCCTTCGGTGATCAGGGGAGCATCGACGCAGCACATGTTTTTTTGCAACTGTTCCACCGAACTTGCGCCTACGAGTACGCTGGTCACGCCTTTTTGTTGCAGTACCCATGTCAAGGCCAGGCTGGCAATGCTTTCGTCACGTTGTCGGGCTACGCCGTCGAGTTGTCTGAGGTAGTCGAGCAGTTCGGGGGTGAGGGTCTCGTGCTTGAGCGACTGTTCGCGTGACATGCGGCTGTCTGTGGGGATGCCGTGCAGATAGCGGTCGGTGAGCAGTCCTTGAGCCAGCGGCGAGAAGGAGATGAAACCGATACCGTGACTTTGGCAGTAGTCGAGGATGCCTGAGTCTTGCGGGGAGCGGTCGAGCAGGTTGAGCCGGTCTTGGAAAATCAGTAGGGGCGTGTCGTGGGCGCGCAGGTATTCGTCGGCCGTCTTGAGCGCATCGAGAGGCCAGCGGCTGATGCCGATGTAGAGTGCCTTACCCTGCCGTACAATGTCGACGAGTGCCTGGAGGGTTTCTTCCAGTGGGGTGTTGGGGTCGTAGCGGTGACTGTAGAAAAGGTCTACGTAGTCGAGCCGCATACGCCGAAGACTTTGCTCGAGGCTCGCCATGAGATATTTGCGGGAGCCCCAGTTGCCGTAGGGACCGGGCCACATGTCGTATCCGGCCTTTGTGGAGATGAACAGTTCGTCGCGGTAGGGTGCGAAGTCGTCGGTCATCAGTCGTCCCAGCGTCTCTTCCGCACTACCGTAGGGAGGGCCGTAGTTGTTGGCGAGATCGAAATGGGTGATTCCGTGGTCGAAGGCGTAGTGGGTGATGGCCCGACTGCGGCTGTACGGGTCGTCGGCACCGAAATTGTGCCAAAAGCCGAGGCTCACCTTGGGGAGCAGCACACCGCTCTTTCCACATCTTTTATATAGTGTGTCGGATGTGGTGTAGCGTGTAGGCGCGGCTTGGTAGGGATGGTGTGTTTGAGTCATAGATGTATATGTGTTATTCAATTGAATACTTGGAATAGTCTTTTTAAGGCTGTTTCTTGCAAATAACAAAAAAGAGAGTTACATGCTTCATGTAACTCTCTTTTTTTGAAGTGGTACCACCAGGAATCGAACCGGGGACACAAGGATTTTCAGTCCTTTGCTCTACCAACTGAGCTATGGCACCAACTAAAACTCTTAATATCAAGAAGTTACACCGTTAAAACGAGTCTCAATTTTGTATTTTATCCGCTTTGGTTTACACCACGGTTTACACAAGTTGCTTTTGTTTATATATGTTTACTAACTCTTTTACGTTTATTTTATTATAGAAAGGGGTGGATTTTGTTACTTTTCTTTATCTCCTTCCCCTCCCATCAATCTCTTTTGTTCACGCTCAAAGTTTTCCAAGAAGTGAATCTCTACAGGTGAGAGGTTGTTCTTGGTGCGCTCCTTGAATTTGTCGTATTCTTGGTCGGCTTTCTCTTTGGCGAGTTTGGCTGAGATTTTTCCTGCATGAGTGAGGATGTCTTTTCGGGAGATACGGAGAAAGTCATCGAGAATGTTTATCCAGTCCTTCATATACATTGGGCGGTGTTCCTCAGCTTGCATTTCGGCGAAGTCAAGATACAGACTCACGATGCGGTTCAAGGACTTTATCTCTTCGTGGGTGAGATAGTTCTTGGCTATTTCCGCTTCTGGTTTTGTAGGCATAGCTCCAGACCACGTTGTTAGTCCCATGAAGTCTTTTTCGGCATCGGCTCTCTCGTATATTATTTCAGCCGCCGTATGACCGTGAACCGAGTAGTGCATCTTGTTCTGTACAGTCTTGAAGAACTTTTGTGTCATTTCCACTCGTGGGTCATAGTCGATACTGAGGGCGTAAATCTCCAACACCTTACGATAGAATACCTTTTCACTGGAGCGTATGTCTCGGATTCTTGCAAGTAGCTCGTCAAAGTAATTGCCACCTCCTGCTCTCTTCAATAGGTCATCGTTCATGGCAAAGCCTTTTACGATATATTCTTTCAGTACCTTGGTCGCCCATATACGGAACTGAACGCCACGATAAGAATGTACACGATAACCAACGCTGATAATCATGTCAAGGTTGTAGAAAGCCACTTGATGCTCCTGTACTTTTCCCTCGATAGCTCCATGCTTAGTGGTTATTGCAAAAAATGCAACAACCTCTTTTTCGTCCAACTCTCCATCCTCCAATACATTCTTTATATGTCGTGAGATTGTTGACTTGTTACGCTGAAACAACTCCGCCATTTGGCCAAGCGATAGCCAAACAGTATCATTTTGCAGCTTCACCTCTATCTGTGAATCTCCATCAGGCGTTTGGTATAATAGAAATTGTCCTT
>CAVCSC010000084.1:0-6954 GCA_963604975.1 Lachnospiraceae bacterium
GAGGAATCCAGCCCTTTCTTTTGCGGATTCAAAAAGTTTTACCGGACAGCAATAAATTTTGATATTGACAAAGGTGGGAGGATGAAATAGTGACTCCGCCTTCATCGCAAAAAAATATGCGCCTGTCCTGCCGACAGGCGTTTTTTCGTATTATTAACCATCACCGCGGTACGGCGGGCGCACATTTTTCGTACTTTTGTAAAGATAAAACCTAATTGGGCGGGTGCTCGTCTGTCCCGTCTTGTGCTTCTAATCAACAAACGTCACGCATACACAATGAAACATCTCTTTATGGCCATGGCCCTGTGTGGCCTCGCCCTCCCCGCTTGTGCGGCTGTCGGCAATGTGCAACCGACATTCACGGAGTGGCACGACCTGCACGTCAACGAGGTGAACCGCTTCCCCCTGCACGCCTCCTTCTTTGCCTATGAGAACCGAGACGCTGCCCTGCGCGGCGACCGCGAGTCCTCGTCCAACTACCTTTCTATCGAGGGCGACTGGAAATTCCACTGGGTGGCCGATGCCGACAAGCGTCCCACCGGTTTCTGGGCTCCCGGCTACGACGACAGCACATGGAAGACCATGCGCGTGCCCGGTATCTGGGAGGTCAACGGCTACGGCGACCCTGAGTACGTCAATATCGGCTTCGCCTGGCGCGGACACTTCAAGAACAATCCCCCCGAAGTACCCGTCAAGGACAACCATGTAGGCACCTACCGCCGCACGATACACATTCCCGAGGCTTGGGACGGCCGACAGGTCATCGCCCACTTCGGCAGCGTCACGTCCAACATCTACCTTTGGGTCAACGGACAGTATGTAGGCTACGCCGAAGACTCGAAGTCGGCCGCCGAGTTTGACATCACCCCCTATCTCAAGAAGGGCGACAACCTGATCGCCTTCCAGACCTTCCGCTGGTGCGACGGCTCCTACGACGAGGACCAGGACTTTTGGCGCCTCTCGGGTGTGGCCCGCAACTGCTTCCTCTACTCCCGTTCGACACAGGCTCATATCGACAATATCCGTGTGCAGCCCGACCTTGACACCGACTACCGCAATGGCAAACTTACCGTCACACTCCAGGCCAAGGGCAATGCCAAGTTCGTGCTCGACCTCATCGCTCCCGACGGTAGCGTTGTCAGCCGCAAGGTGGTCAACACCCACAAGGTGAACGCCCGTGCCGGACAGACCATCCCCTCCATCAAGACCAATGTCACCTTCGACGTGGAGAACCCCGCCAAGTGGACCGCCGAGACCCCCAACCTCTACACCATCGTGGCCACCGTGCAGAAAGACAACAAGGACGTGGAGGCGATACCCGTGCGTGTCGGTTTCCGCAAGGTGGAGATCAAGAATCGCCAACTGCTTGTCAACGGACAGCCCATCCTCATCAAGGGTGCCAACCGTCACGAGGTAGACCCCGACGGCGGATATGTCATCTCCCGCGAGCGCATGCTGCAGGACGTGAAACTCATGAAGCAGTTCAATGTCAATGCCGTGCGTACCTGCCACTATCCCGACGACCCCTACTTCTATGACCTCTGCGACGAGTACGGAATCTATGTCTGCGCCGAAGCCAACCAGGAGAGCCACGGCTTCTTCTACGACGCCGATGCCGTCACCACCACACCGCTCTTCGCCGACCAGATCATGGAGCGCAACCGCCACAATGTGGAGAACCAGTACAACCATCCCTCCATCATCTACTGGTCGATGGGCAACGAGACGGCCGACTCGAAAAACTTCGCCGATGTCAAGGCATGGATCAACAAGACCGACCCCACACGCCCCGTACACTTCGAGCGGGCCATCAACGGCGACAATACCGACATCTATGCCGAGATGTATATCACTCCCGATGCTGCCGAGCGCTATGCCGCCGACCCGAAGAACACCAAGCCTATGATACACTGCGAGTACGCCCACGCCATGGGCAACTCCTGCGGTGTGATGAAGGAGTACTGGGACATCATCCGCAAGTACCCCACCTATCAGGGCGGATTTATCTGGGACTTTGTCGACCAGGCACTCCGGGCCTACGACGACAAGGGCAACATGATCTACAAGTATGGCGGCGACTACAACACCTACGACCCGTCTGACAACAACTTCAACTGCAACGGATTTATCTCGCCCGACCGCAAGCCCAATCCCGAAGCCTACGAGATAGGCTACGTCTATCAGAATATCTGGGCCGAGCCGGTCGACGGCATGAAGAGCAATACCGTCAGCGTATACAATGAGCAGTTCTTCCGCTCGCTCGACAACGTGTCGCTCTCTTGGGCCATCGTCGCCGACGGCGTAGAGCGTCAGAACGGCACCATCGCCGACCTGCCCGCCACCGCTCCGCAACAGACATCCACCGTACAACTGCCCTACACGCTCTCCTCGCTCACCTCGGCCCGCGACGTGCAACTCAATATCGAGTTCCGTCTCAAGAAGGACGACGGACTGCTCCACGCCGGCGACATCGTGGCCTACCGCCAGATACCGCTCCGCGAGCAACAGGGTACCGACCTCACCGCTTCTGCCACACCGACCAAGGGCGTACTGGTCACCGACAAGAAGAAGCAGCCTGAGGTGACCCTCGCCTCCAACAACTTCACCCTCGCCTTCGACCGCACGACAGGTCTCATCACCCGCTATGAGGTAGGCGGCAAGCGTCTTCTCGGCGACGGCGGCACACTCAAGCCCAACTTCTGGCGTGCCGTCACCGACAACGACATGGGTGCCGGTCTGCAAAAGCACTTTGTAGCATGGCGCAATCCGGAGATGACCCTCCGCTCGCTCTCCTCCGACAAGAAGGCCAAGAGCGTCACCGCCGTCTACGACATGCCCGCCGTACAGTCGACCCTCACCATCGTCTACAAGGCCGACGACAAGGGTGCTCTCACCGTCACGCAGAGTCTGAAGACCACTCCGGGTGCCAAGGTGTCTGAGATGCTCCGCTTCGGCGTAGCCCTCCAGTTGCCCTACGCCATGGACAAGACCACATGGTTTGGCCGCGGCCCTGTAGAGAACTATGCCGACCGCATCCACTCGCAGAACGTAGGTCTGTACTCCGCCACCGCCGACGAGATGTTCTATCCCTACGTCCGTCCGCAGGAGACCGGTACGATGAGCGACCTGCGCTGGTGGGAACAGAAAGACGCCGAGGGCTACGGTTTCCGTGTAGAGTCCGACGGTCTCTTCTCCGCCTCTGCCCTGCACTATAGCGTGGCCGACCTCGACGAGGGCGACGAGAAGCACCAGCGCCATCCGCAGTCCCTGCCCAAGTCGAAGTACACCAACCTCTGCATCGACCTCTGTCAGGCCGGTGTCGGTGGTGTCGACAGTTGGGGAAGCGACGGCCGCGCCCGCAAGCCCTATCGCGTGGAGTACAAGGACTATACGTTCACCTTCCGCCTCACACCATTGAAGTAAGGTCACAAACGCACCAACGCCCCGGAGGGTAGGGTGTTCAAAAAACGTTTCAAAATAACGCAGCGTTTATGCGGTTTTTTCGTCCCTGTAAGGGGCGTATATTATAGGGTAGGGCCTTGGCCCTACCTTTCACCATTACCACAAATATTGCCCCTGTAGGGGGCGCATAATTCATTGTGTATAAATGAAATATGCGCCCCCTGCAGGGGCAACTTTGTAATAGTCAAACCAAAAACGTAGGGGCTCGCCCCTACGCTATAATATGTCGTCCCTACGGGACTCGTTGTTTGAGATTTTATCAATTTTGAACACCCTACCCTCCAGGGCTGATGATAGTCTCGCGCTTTTTGCCAATTTTGAACACCTTTTTTTCTACGGGCCTCATTGTCTGCCTCCCCTTCCTACTGTCTTTCCTCCTTATGTCCCACTATTAACACGTGTCGCCCTGTGGCATCGGTGGTGGCGAAGATATAGGTATCGCCGCCGTCGGCCAGGCGTAGTTTGCGGCGCAGGGCATCGGCCGTGAGGGGGAAGTTGCGCACGGCGATGTTGGCTTTGGTGATGTCGGAGAGGGCGGTGCGCAGTTCTTTTTTGTTCATGGTGGTCGTGCGGTCGATGACAAACGTGCGACCGGGAAAATCCTCCGCTCCGCCTTCGCCGACAAAGAGATGGCTGTTGGACGCTACGGCGCGCAGACCATACCGGGCGGCCAGTGCAGCGAAGCATCCTATCTTCATCACGGGGGCACCGGGCTCGTAGAGCCATGCACCGGGACGTATGTCGGTCTCGCCGGCTATGGGTACGGCCGGCTGATCGGCGGCGTGGCAGGTGAAGGTGAGCGTGCGGTAGGGGCGTATGTCGGCACAGTACAATAGCGGATGGTCGGTGGGCGGCAGGGTGAGGTCGGCCACCAACAGGAGTTCCTTGCACTCGCCCGCCACGGCTACGGCATGCACCTCGCTGATATGGCCGCCGAGGTCGGCTACGGCCTTGTGCCAGTCGAGCATGGGCGATAGTTTCAGCACGACGCGGTCGGCGCGGGTCGACAGTTCGGGCCACAGGGCACAGACATCGGGCGTGCAGTCGGCGATGGCCACCGTACGTCCGCCGTGTCCGTCGCGGCGTGCCGGGTCGAGATAGGCGAGCGTCAGGTGGGGCAGGGTAGGGAGTATGTCCTCGGCCTCGCCCGTCAGGGTGGTGGCGTGGGTGATGCCCAGTGCCTGGAGATTGGCCGTGGTCGTGGCGGCCAGCCGCTCGGAGTGCTCGACGTAGAAGGCCGAGTCGAACGTGCGCGACAGGAAGGAGAAGTCTACGCCAAACCCGCCCGTGAGATCGGCCATCACCGTAGGGTGGGGCGCTTCGGCCACGAGGCGGCCTACCACCTCAGCCTTGTAGCGGGCCGTGGCCTCCGACGAGCACTGCTCCATCGACAGGTGCGGCGGATACACAATGTCGGGGCAGGCCGCCCAGGAGGGCAACTTGCGTCGTGCCGTCTGCCATCCGGCTATCTGGTCGAGGGCGTAGGGCATGTCTACGTCGGGGTATCGGGAGGCAAGGAATGCCAGTCTGCGGACGTCGCCTTCGCGGTGGTCGGCGACAAACTGTTGGGTGGTCATTGTCATGCAGTCTTGGGTATAGGTGGGTGAAGAATGACGGACAGCGTGAAATACATCACATCTTATTATAATATAAGCATTGTGTTATATGTTTATTCCACTTGTTCCTTTCACCGTCATGTCAGTGCAAAGGTACGCAATCTCAGCCGTTTTTTAGGTCTGTATGACTGACGATGATGGTGTGTCAGTACGGTTTCAGCCGTGTTTCGCCTTGCCTACAAAAACGTATGAATATCCGTTTCGTAGACAACAACCACCTTTTCGTACTAATTTTTAGGTATTTTCCAACAATTTCTTTTGAGAAAATAAAAAAACTGTTTACTTTTGTGAAAGTTTTTCAGCACGCCGTTTCTTGTTCCGGGTGTGCTATGTCCAGACGGGATGTCTCGGACGGAAGGACTGTTTTTTGTAGAATAATCATTTTTTTGTAACGTACCAAAAGACCAATTATGATGAAGAAAAAGAAGTACGCTAAACCCATTGTATCTGTCTACGCTACCGAGGGAGAAACGTTGCTTGCCGGTAGCGGTGAACCAACAAAAGAGAAATACAATTTCGTCGTCGATGGAGTCAGAGAGAATCCTAGCGAAATCATTTGGGGCAATCCCGATGACATCGACTCCAAAGAGAATGCCTTCGGATGGGAATGACCCGAAGACGACCGTAGTCAGGACAACAAAAACGCAATTACCGTATATGAAGAAACTCTTTACACTTACACTCTTCCTTCTCGGTCTCACGTCGGCGCTCATGGCGCAGACCAGCGAACCTGAAGGCAAGACGCCTACAGCCGGCTCCACCTACTACCTCTACAACGTAGACCAGGGGGGCTATTTGAGCGCAGGCAGCGACGGCGTGCTTACCATTGGGTCGCCCTATCTGGCCGTGACCCTCAATCAACCTACCACGACGACAACTGCCGACAACGATTTCTACACCATCGAGGCCAACGGCAAAAAGGTGATGGCAGCCCTGTGGAGCACGCCCGTGCTGGGCGACAACAAGCAGGGCTATTACGACCAGTGGAAGTTTGATGCCGTGAGCGGCAAGACCAATGTCTATACCGTTGGATGTCGCAGCCGTGAGGCAGGTGCGCTCTACTACATGTATTGGAGCAACATCACAAGCAGTCTCTCTACCGTGTTGCTCAAGGCATGGACCACTTTCAACAACGCACAGTGGAAACTCGTGTCGCCCGACGACATCGAGAGTCAGGTGATCACGCTCGACGAGACCGCCACCACCTACACCGCTGCCGCCATTGCCAACGTAGCCACCATACAACTCAAGCGCACGCTCACGCAAAACAGTTGGAACTCGTTCTGCGTGCCGTTCGACATCGATGCCGACCAGCTCAAGGCGCAGTTTGGCGACGACGTGAAGGTGGCCGAATACACCGGGCTTGATGCCACCACCATCAAGTTTACCTCCGCCACCAGTGTGCAGGCCGGCACGCCCTACCTGCTCTATCCCACGGCCGAGGCACCCACCACGGGTTACTACACCTTCACCGGCGTGACCTCGCTCTTGTCGTCGCCCACCGAGGTGACACAGAGCAACGACGGCACTACCCTGACCTGCCATCCCTCGTTCTGCCAGACCACCGCACCCAAGGATGCCTATGTGCTGCGCAAGAACGTGGTGTACTGCCTCACGTCAGACATGACGATGAAGGGCTTCCGTGCCTACTTCACCGAGACCAACGGCAGCAGCGCCGGAATCAACATCTCGGCATGGAGTCTTGACGGCGACGCCACCGCCATTGGCGACATCACCGTGGGCGGCAGCACGAAGCACGACATCTACAACACTGCTGGACAGAAGGTGAAGACCAACACGGCCGACACCGACGACCTGCCCCAGGGCGTATATATCGTGAACGGAAAGAAAGTAACCAAATAACAAACCACGAAAC
>CAVCSC010000085.1:0-6734 GCA_963604975.1 Lachnospiraceae bacterium
CAACGGGCCTCGTTGAGGTAACTTAAAAATTTGTCTCTATTGTCTCTATTGTCGTTTTTTTAATCCGTTGTCTCTATTGTCGTTTTTAAGGTCCCATAGATACTTGCGTTGGACTTTACCTTTCAGTTGCGCACCGGTGACCATTGGTTCAATTCCCGTTTCCCAACCATTTCCCCCATTTATCCCCAATCCCCCTACTTTTCCCCCGATATGTATAACATCTTCTCATTGATACACAATACTATACCCTACTTATCCACATATTGTGGAAAACCACGTTCCACCTTATCCACACTTCTCTCCCCCTATGGGGAAAACCCAAAAAGTCGGCGCAAAACATTGCAACCTCAAAAGAAAGCAGTACTTTTGCAGTATAGGCGATAGGCTATGCCTATACGGTCGGACCGACGGTCAACCCCGCCACAGAAAAAAGGCCAGCCACGCCTACGGGAATTTCTCTCCCCAAACAGAAAAAAGGCCGGCCACGCCGACAAAAAAACCACCCCACCACTAAAAAAACCGAAAAAACCCTCTACGCTATGCCCTGGTCAGACGAATATCTGCCGCTCCTGCTGCAACTCTACCTCAAGACACCCGCCGGCATCAAGCCGATGTACTCACGCGGGCTCGTCGACCTTGCCCTCTTGCTGCACGTCAGCCCACGACAGGTCTACGCACAGATGTTCCGTCTGCGCCGCCGCGACACCCCGCGCATAGACCGACTCTGGCAGCGGTACGGCGACAATCCGAGGCGGCTCGCCCGTGATGTCCGCCTCATCAAGCAGACCCTCGACGGTTTCGGGCAAGCCGATGTCTTCTACGAGGGCGTGGATATATATAGCGGCTGGGAGCACGACTTCCGTCCCCTGCACCCCGACACCACCCTCACCCCCGTAGCCCTCATCCTGACGCTCGACCTCTACTTCCGCCTCACCCCCGCCACCATGACGGCCGACACCCCCGAGGTAACCGAACTGGCACACACCGTGGGCGCCCCCGCCGACGACCTTGTCGCCGTCATGCACACCTACATGACCCTCGACCCCTACCTCCAGCGCCACGGCACGGCCGATGTCCGCTGGCAGAAGGCCTGCGCCGATATCTGGCACCGCTACGCCGCCGACGACCCCGAACGCCTCGCCACCGCCGCCGCCTGCCTCCACGACTACTACAAGAAGTAGGAATTCGAAAGAAAGGCTGATATTAGTCCACAAGCACAGGATACAAAAACGCAGGAGCCCGAAAAAAAATCCGCAAAAAGAATACTCAGGAGCCCGCAATAAAAACTCAGGAGCCCGCAGAAAAAGCCCGCAGAAAAATTACGCAATAAAATTACTCAGGAGCCCGCAATAAAAGCCCGCAAAAAAAATGGCACAGAAACTCGTACAGCAACAGGAGCTTCGTCTGCAGCAGGTGCAACGTCTCTCGCAGCAGCAGATGCTGCAGGTACGCCTGCTTGAGATGCCCATCACCGAACTTGAGCAGAGCGTGCACGCCGAACTCGACGACAACCCCGCCCTTGAGACCGACGGGTACGAAGAAGCCCCCGACACCATAGCCGACACAGCCTACGGCGACACAGCCGAGGAAGGCAGCGAGAGTGGCGACACGGCCGACACCTTTGAGCGCGAGGAGCGTCGCGACGCCCTCGAAGACGCCCTCGAAGGCATCGGCCGCGACGATGACATGCCCACCGCCTCGTGGCGCGAAGACGGGCCGCAGAGCGCCGAGTATGAGGAGACCGTCTGGGGCGACACCACCTCCTTCTACGACAAACTCAAGGAGCAGACCGGCGAGCTCGACCTCACGCCCACCGAAGAACAAGTCATAGAGTACCTCATCGGGTCGCTCGACAGCGACGGACTCCTCCGCAAGAGCAATGCCGACCTCGCCGATGAACTCGCCATCTACCACGGGCTCGACGTCACCGAAGACGACGTGGCACAAGCCGTAGCCCAGATACAGACCTTCGACCCCGCCGGCATCGGCGCACGCGACCTGCGCGAGTGCCTCCTGTTGCAGATCGACCGCCGGGCACCGGGCCGCATGCGCGACCTGATGCACACCGTCATCGCCGACCACTTCACCGCCTTCACCAAGAAACACTGGGACCGCATCGCCGCCGACCTCTCGCTCTCCCCCGCCACCGTCAGTGAGTTGCAGGGCGAACTCCACCGCCTCAACCCCAAGCCCGGGGCCGCCATGGGAGAGACCATCGGCCGCAGCATGCAGCAGATCACCCCCGACTTCATCGTCGACACCCAGGACGACGGCACCATCACCCTCACCCTCAACAGCGGCGACCTGCCACGGCTCAAGGTGTCGCCCGCCTTCACCTCGCTCGTCGAGACCTACCGTGCCAACAAAGCCTCCATGACCCGTCGCGACAAGGAAGCCCTGCTCTACGCCAAGGAGAAACTCGACAAGGCCGCCGGATTTATCGAGGCCGTCAACCAGCGCCGCCGCACCCTCACCCTCACCATGCAAGCCATCATCGACTGGCAGCGCCCCTTCTTCCTCGACGGCGACGAGGCCGACCTGCGCCCCATGATCCTCAAGAACATCGCCGAGCGCACCGGGCTCGACATCTCCACCGTCTCACGCGTGAGCAATGTCAAGTACGCCCAGACCAAGTGGGGCACCTTCCCCCTGCGCTTCTTCTTCAGCGACGGCTACACCACCGGACAGGGCGAGGAACTCTCCACCCGCCGCATCAAGATGGCCCTGCGCGACATCATCGCCCAGGAAGACAAGCA
Source organism: Lachnospiraceae bacterium (assembly GCA_963604975.1). GTDB lineage: Bacteria > Bacteroidota > Bacteroidia > Bacteroidales > Bacteroidaceae > Prevotella. The sequence goes on from CAVCSC010000085.1 coordinate 2,757, forward strand.
CCGCCCCATGAGCGACGACGCCCTCGCTGCAGCCATGGCCAAGGCCGGCTACCCCATCGCCCGCCGCACCATTGCCAAGTACCGCGAACAGCTCGGACTGCCCGTAGCCAGACTCAGAAAAAAATGAAAGAGAAACATATCATCATCGCAGCAAGAGTACTGAGCGTCGTCTTCACGCCCTTCTACCTGCCCATTGTCGGACTGGCCGCCCTCTTCACCCTCAGTTACCTGAGCCTCACACCCCTGTCCTACAAGTTCACGGTCGTGCTCCTGACCTACCTCTTCACCATCCTCCTGCCCTCACTGCTCATCCGCCTCTACCGGCACGCCATGGGCTGGACGCGCCACGAGCTCTCCCGTCAGGAACGCCGCGCCATACCCTACCTCATCTCCATCGCCTGCTACTTCCTCTGCTGCCACGTCATGGGACGACTCCACATCCCCTCCTTCGTAGCCGCCATCCTCATCTCGGCCCTCATCGTGCAGATTGTCTGCGCCATGGTCAACGTATGGTGGAAGATCTCCACCCACACCACCGCCATCGGCGGCGTGGTCGGCGCACTGCTGGCCTTCTCGCAGCTCTTCCTCTTCAACCCCGTATGGTGGCTCTCGCTCGTCATCATCCTCGCCGGCATGGTAGGCACCAGCCGTATGATACTCCGCCAGCACTCCCTCCACCAGGTCATCACCGGTTTTCTCATTGGCATACCCTGCGGCTACGCCGGTTTTCTTGTATAGGCCATCTGGTAGAAGTCCAATAGAAGTTCAATAGGATTCCAAGAATCATCAATATAAACAACTCACCCCCCCCACAAAAAAAACATATACGCACATGACACCACAAGTAAGCATCATCATGGGCTCCACCTCCGACCTGCCCGTCATGGAGAAAGCCTGCAAGTTTCTCGACGACATGCACATCCCCTTCGAGGTGAACGCCCTCTCAGCCCACCGCACCCCCGACGCCGTAGAGCAGTTCGCCCGTGGAGCCGCCGCCCGCGGCGTCAAGGTCATCATCGCCGGAGCCGGCATGGCCGCCGCCCTTCCCGGAGTGATCGCCGCCTCCACCACCCTCCCCGTCATCGGCGTACCCATCAAGGGCATGCTCGACGGTCTCGACGCCCTCCTCTCCATCGTACAGATGCCCCCGGGCATCCCCGTCGCCACCGTAGGCATCAACGGTGCCATGAACGCCGCCATCCTCGCCACCGAGATGCTCGCCCTGGCCGACAGCGACGTTGCCGCACGCCTGGCCGACTACAAGTCTACCCTCGGTGCCAAGATCGAGAAGGCCAATGCCGACCTCCGCGAGGTGAAGTACGCCTACAAGACCAACTGATACGCTCCCCCCACTCCCTACACCCCTACCAATCACCCCTCGCCCCACCGTTTCTTCCACACACAGACATGGATACAAATATAGACATCTTCAACTACCGCCGCCGCTACTCCACCCCCGTACACGTCGGCGACCTCCAGATAGGCGGCGACGCCCCCGTGCGCGTGCAGTCGATGACCACCACCAATACCAATGACACCTCGGCCTGCGTCGCACAGGCCGAGCGCATCATCGCCGCCGGCGGCGAACTTGTGCGCCTCACCACCCAAGGACGGCGCGAGGCCGAAAACCTCGCCAATATTGGTGCCGCCCTCCGTGCCGACGGACACACCACGCCCCTCGTGGCCGATGTACACTTCAATGCCAATGTGGCCGACACCGCCGCCCTCTACGCCGAGAAGGTACGCATCAACCCCGGCAACTACGTCGACCCGGCCCGCGTCTTCAAGAAGATCGACTACACCGACGAGGAGTATGCCGCCGAACTCCAGAAGATAGAAGACCGCCTCGTGCCCTTCATCCGCATCTGCCGCGAGCACCATACCGCCGTGCGCATCGGTGTCAACCACGGGTCGCTCTCCGACCGTATCATGTCGCGCTACGGTGACACGCCCGAAGGCATTGTGGAGAGTTGCATGGAGTTTCTGCGCATCTTCCGCCGCGAGCATTTCGACGACGTGGTCATCTCCATCAAGGCCTCCAACACCGTCGTCATGGTACGCTCCGTGCGCCTGCTCGTCGACACCATGAACAAAGAAGACATGCACTACCCCCTGCACCTCGGTGTCACCGAAGCCGGCGAAGGCGAGGACGGACGCATCAAGAGCGCCCTGGGCATCGGCGCACTCCTCTCCGACGGCATCGGCGACACCATACGCGTGAGCCTCAGCGAAGAGCCCGAAGCCGAGATACCCGTCGCCCGCCAACTCGTCGACTATATCGCCGCCCGCGAAGGCCACCGCATCATCCCCGGCACACCCGCACCCGACTACTGCTGGACGGCGCCCGTGCGCCGCCACACCCACTCCGTGCTCGGCATCGGCGGCGACAACGTGCCCGCCGTCATCGCCACCCTGCAGCCCGGCACCGATGCGCAGTACCACCCCGACACCACCCCCGACTACCTCTACACCGGAGCCACCCTCCCCGCAGAGCGCATACCCGGCTGCCGCTATATCGTCGACTTCAACGCCTGGAAGGGCGAGCCCGACACCTACCCCATCTACCCCACCGCCGCCATGCCCTTCCTCGCCGCCTCAGACGCACCGCTGAAGTTCCTCGTGCTACAATGGGGCACCCCCACCGAGGAGTACTTCGCCTGTCTGCGCCACCATCCCGAGGTGGTCGCCGTATGTCTCTCCCAGCACCAGAACCGCCCCGGAGAGATGCGCGCCTTCGTCCAGGAGATGGCCGAGGCCGGCCTCACCAACCCCGTCATCTTCGCCCTGCCCTACCGCCACAGTGCCCAGGAGAAGGCCGCCCTGCAACTCGAAGCCGCCGCCGACACCGGCGCACCCCTCATCGACGGACTCGCCGACGGACTGTGGATCATGAACGACGGTGATATCACCCCCCGCGACCTCGCCGACACCACCTTCGCCATCCTCCAGGCCGCCCGCCTGCGCACCTCACGCACCGAGTACATCTCCTGTCCCGGCTGCGGACGCACCCTCTACGACCTCCGCACCACCATCGCCCGCATCAAGGCCGCCACAGCACACATGCGCGGCCTGAAAATCGGCATCATGGGCTGCATCGTCAACGGACCCGGCGAGATGGCCGACGCCGACTACGGCTACGTCGGCGCAGGCCCCCACCGCATCTCCCTCTACCGACGCAAGGAATGTGTGGAAAAGGCCATCCCCGAAGAAGAGGCCGTCGAACACCTGCTCGCACTCATCGAGGCCGACAAAAAAGCAAGCAAGGACTGATACATCCGCCATCACCTCTATAGAAAATTCGTGAGATTGGAAAAATTCGTGGTTTTTTTATACCCCAAAATACAACGGGATAAAAAAAAAACACGAATTTTTCGAATAACACGAATTTTCCGTTGATGGCATTTCATAACGTATATAACCGGATTTTTATACTTTACGACAATAGAGACAATAAAAAAAACAGAGGTTATAACGACAATAGAGACAATAGAGACAATAAAAAAGCAGAGGTTTTAACGACAATAGAGACAATAAAAAAAACAGAGGTTTTAACGACAATAGAGACAATAGAGACAATAAAAAAGCAGAGGTTTTAACGACAATAGAGACAATAAAAAAAACAGAGGTTTTAACGACAATAGAGACAATAGAGACAATAAAAAAGCAGAGGTTTTAACGACAATAGAGACAATAAAAAAAACAGAGGTTTTAACGACAATAGAGACAATAGAGACAATAAAAAAGCAGAGGTTTTAACGACAATAGAGACAATAGAGACAATAGAGACAACGTTTTCCAAACTGAGATTCGCTCCCAAGAAAAAAATGTTGTCTCTATTGTCTCTATTGTCGTAAAATAATAAAACAAGTCCAAAACCAACCAAAGCCCCGGAGGTAGGGTGTTCAAAATTGACAAAATCTCAGACAACGAGTCCCGTAGGGACGACATATTATAGCGTAGGGGCTCGCCCCTACGTTT
>CAVCSC010000086.1:0-6560 GCA_963604975.1 Lachnospiraceae bacterium
TTTTTTGATATTTATGCGACTACGTCGCAATCCTCTGCAAAGTTAGAGTAGGGGGCGCATATTTTATTTATACACAATGAATTATGCGCCCCCTATAGGGGCAATGTTTGTGGTAACGATGAAAAGGTAGGGCCGAGGCCCTACCCTATAATATGCGCCCCTTACAGGGACGAAAAAACCGCACAAACGCTGCGTTATTTTGAAACGTTTTTTGAACACCCTACCTTACAGGCCAGCCTTGTTTCCAATCATGGAAACCCAGGGCTGATGGTAGTCACATTTTTACTGGATTTTGAACACCCTCCCCCCTTTGCCGGGAACGTTCTTCATATCCCGCAAAAAAAATCCCGGGACGGGTTTGCCGTTCCGGGATTCTTTTTGTGGGTATATCCGCTATTTCTATGCGGTGGTATGCATGTTACTCTTCGGGAGTCATCATGACGGTGACCTTGTTGCCTGCGGAGAGGAAGGTCTTCATGAAGGCGGCAAGGCTCTCGGGGGTCTGTGCCTCGACGGTCTTGCGGTAGTCGGTGTACTCATCGATACCGTACTTGCGATAGGTGTAGATGGTCGTTGTCCAGTAGTCGTTGGTCTTGATGACGTCGTCGTACTGCTTGAGCAAGAATTCCTTCACCTTGGCGAACATGTCGGCGTCGATGGTCTTGGCCATGCCTTCGATCTCCTCGTTCATGATCTTCATGGCAAGGTCTTTCTTCTCGGGCTTCATGGGGCATACGCCGATGACGGCTACTGAGTGGTAGTTGTCGTCGGAGATGTGTGCGTTGCCGAAGGCGCCGCAAGAGTAGGCGGCAGAGGCTTCCTCGCGGATCTTCTTGAGGTAGATCATAGAGAGGATCTGTCCGGCCATGTCAGCCTGCACGTTGGTGGTGAGGTTGTAGGGGATGTTCTCGTTGTGCCAGTAGATGTAGGCGGTGCACTTGGGAGTCTCCTGCTTGCGCTGGAAGATATTTTCCACGTTGCCGTTGACCAGGTTGATGGTACGCTTGCTCTTCTCAAATTTCTTCTTGGCGGGCAGCGAGGCGATGTACTGGCAGATGAGCGGACGGATAGAGTCTTCCTCGAAGTTGCCGACAAACTCGAAGGTCCAGGCGGCGGCGTTGGCCGTACGCTCCTTGGCGATCTGCAGGATGCGGTCGTAGGAGATGTCGTTGAGACGGTCGATGGTCATCGGGGCAAGACGGGGATTGTGTCCGTACATGGTAGCGGTGAGACTGTCGCTGAGGGCTTTCTCGGCTACGAGGTCACGGTTCTTGAGTTCCAGTTTGTACTGCTCGATCTGGTTGTCGAAGGCCTTTTGGTCTTTGTTGATAGCAGTGAAGTAGAGGTAGAGCATCTGGAACATGGTCTGCATATCCTTGGGAGTAGACGAACCGCTGGCCTGGGTGTAGAGGTTGCCCATGGTGAGGTCTACGTTGGCTACCTTGCCAGCGAGCGCCTTGTGCAGTTCGGTAGAAGAGAAGTTGCCCAGACCGCTGACGCCGATAATGTCGTCGAAGGCGGTGAGGTTGGTGTAGTCTTTCGGACCGTAGAGCGACTGTGCGCCGTAGCCTTCAGCAGAGAGCAGCACTTGGTCTTTCTTGTAGTCGGTCTTCTTGAGGATGACGGTAGCACCGTTGGAGAGGGTGAGGGTGGTATAGCCGAGTTGGGCGTTCTTGGTCTCCTTGACGATCTTGCCGGCCTTGGGCAGGGTGGTCATGAGCGGTTCGTTCTTGACATTGTCTACATAGGCAGAGATGTCGGCTGTGCGTGCGGCCTTGATAGCGCCGAGGAGTCCTTCCTTGGTGGGATATACGGCACCTTCCTTCTCGGTGTTGAAGGAGATGACCACGAGGTTGGAGTCGTTTTCAGGTACATACTCCTTCATGGCCTCGTTGATGGCCTCTACGGGAAGCATGGGCACGAGCTGCTTCATCATCATGTACTCGGTGTCGATGCCGGGCATGGCAACGCCTTCGAGGAAGTTGGCCTTGCACTCTTCGTAGAAATGTGCGTTGGTGCGCTTGTCACGGTTGCTGTATGCCTTGTCGAGCATGGCGGTGTAGGTATCCTGGAAGCGGCTGTACTCCGACTCGGTGAATCCGAACTCGGCTGCGCGGCGCAACTCGGTGAATGCGGCTTGCAGGGCGTTGTTGCTCAGGGAGAGGTCTTTGGGAGCAATGCTGAGGGAGAAGGCATCCACGGTCTTTGACATGATATACTCACCGTCTGACACACCGGCAGAGACGAAGGGGCAGGTGGCATCCTGGGCTACCTCGGTGAGGCGCTGGTTGAGCATATAGGTGGCTGCATTGGTGACGTACTGCTGCAAGAGATACATGACGGTATTCTTGAGCGAGTCGGGCATAGCCTCATGCTTGATGAAGATTTCGATCTCGTTGCTGTCGAGTTCTTTGTCCTGGTCGATGATGACGATAGGCTCAGCGTTGTCGGGCACGGGCTCAGCAACGACGGGGGCTGCATCCTTGGGATTGGTGTAAGAACCGAAGAGTTCCTTGATCTTGGCCTCGATATGGTCGACATCTACATCACCGATGACGATGATACCCTGGTTGGAGGGATGGTACCACTTCTCGTAGTAGTCGCGCAGTTCTTTGGGCTTGAAGTTGTCGACTACCGACATCAGGCCGATGGGGAAGCGCACGCCGTACTTCGATCCGGGGTAGAGTGCGGGGAGGTTGCGCTCGAACAGACGGCTGCTGGCACCGCTGCGCATACGCCACTCCTCATGGATGACACCGCGCTCCTCGTCGATCTCCTTGGGATCGAGGGTGAGGTTGCCGGCCCAGTCGCTGAGGATGAGCAGACAGGAGTCGAGTACAGACTGGCGTGCGGTGGGCACGTTGTCGATGTTGTAGACGGTCTGGTCGATACCGGTGTATGCATTGAGTTCGCTGCCGAACTGCACGCCGATGCTTTCGCACCAGCGCATGACGTTGTTGCCCTCGAAGTGCTTGGAACCGTTGAAGCACATGTGCTCGAGGAAGTGGGCGAGTCCGCGCTGGCTCTCCTCCTCCTGGATGGAGCCTACCTTCTGAGCGATGTAGAAGTTGGCACGGTGTTCGGGCCAGTTGTTGTGACGGATGTAGTAGGTCAATCCGTTGTCCAGTTTGCCTATGCGCACGTCCTTGTCAAGGGGCAAGGGCATCTCCATGGGCGACTGGGCTTGTGCGGCGATGACTACGAGGAGCAGCAGGGCCGCAAAGGCTTTTCTTAGTCTCATGCGATAATATTTATTGTTTTCTATTTTTGGGGCGTGTCCTGAAAACCACGCCTGTGGTATATCATATCTCTGTACCTGACGGGAATGTACAGGTTGAGGTCAGGTTCTTTTTTATTGTAGCCCGCTACATTCCCTCCTCAACCCGAACGTACAAACGAGAATAAGGCGCATATCCATATCAAATAAATTTGAACACCTACTTATATGTGCAAAGTTAGGCTTTTTTATTCAGATACGGCCGTTGATGCGGGCAAAAGTGTATCACAATCAGCGTTTTTGGCATCATGGAGCAGGTTTCGGGGGTGGTGTTCGAGTATTTCGCGGCGCAGGGTAGTGGTGTCGACATGGGTGTAGATCTGGGTGGTGTCGATATGCTCGTGGCCGAGCATCTGCTGTATGGCCCTGAGGTCGGCGCCTCCCTGGAGCAGGGCGGTAGCGAAGGAGTGGCGAAGGGTGTGGGGCGAGACGGTGCGGGTGATGCCGGCGGCGGCAGCGGCCCCCTTGACGATGATGAGGATCATGGTGCGGGTGAGATGGCGGCCACGGCGGTTGAGAAACACGTAGTCTTCCTCGCCGGGATGGATATACATCGTGTCGCGCGTGGAAAACCAGGAGCGCAGTTCGTCGAGGGCACTCTCCGAGATGGGCACGAGCCGCTCCTTGGCTCCCTTGCCCGTGACGCGGATGTAGCCTTCGGCGGGAAAGAGGTCGGAGAGGCGCAGGGCCACCAGTTCGGACACGCGCAGTCCGCAGGCGAAGAGCACCTCGATGATGGCACGGTTGCGCGTGCCCTCCCACTTCTCGGTGTCGATGGCCTCCTCCATGAGGTCTACCTCGCGGGTGGAGAGCACCTCGGGTATGCGCTCGCCGAGCACGGGCGATTCGAGCAGTTCGCTCGGGTCGTCGCGCAGGGTACGCTCAAGCACAAGAAAGCGGAAGAACGACCGCACGGCGCAGAGTATGCGAGCCTGCGACGAGGGACCGATGCCCTTGTCGTGGAGCGTGGTGGCGAAGGTTTCGAGATGAGACAGGCGCACGTCCTCGATGGCCGTGCCGGTGGAGGCGAGAAAGGCGGTGAGGTAGGCGATGTCGCGGGTGTAGGCCTCAACGGTATTGCGGGCGTAGCCGCGCTCAAGTTTGAGGTAGCGTGTATAGCGGCGCGCCGCGGCCTCCAGAACGGCGGTTCCGGCGGCAGCGGCGTGCAGAGGATGGTGAGGGTCGTGGTCAGGGGTCATTGCTTCTTGAGTTTGAAGCCGAGCCGCATGCCGTCGTAACTGTTCATGAGTGTGGAGAGCAGGCTGGCGGTCGTGTTGACCTTGGAGGCGAGCGAGGAGATGGTCTTCAGACCGTCCATGAGTTTGCCCGACTCGAAGAGCATGCTCATCTCCGACGAACTGACACTGACGTAGGTCTTCAGGCTCACACCGGCGCTGGTCTTGAGGGTGAGGGTCTTGTTGGACTCGTCGAGGGTGTAGGTGCCGCTGGTGGTGTGTCCCTTGAGTGTGGAGGTGTAGGTGCCGTCTTCCTTGAAGGTGTACGACACGTTCTGCATGCCTACCTTGGTATAGATGGAGGTGAGTTTGGAGGTGACCTTCTTCGAGGCGGCTGCACCGCCGGCCTTGGCCAGGAGGTTGTCGCTCTCAAACTCGCAAGCGGGTGCCGAGTACTTCCATGTACCGACAAGGCTGGAGGCGCTCACCTTGTTGCCGGTGACGGCGTTGACCACGCCCGAGAAAATGTCCTTGATGCTTTGGGCCTGTGCCCCGGTAGCCGCCATGCTGAGCAGGAGGACGGCAAGAATGGTTTTCACTGTTTTCATCTTTTTACTCGAATTGCTATAAATGATTGATTGGATGGTATACACTGACCAGACGCCACATACTTTGATAGGGATGCATACGCTGTCCAGACCTGTATACAAGGGGCAAAAGTAGCAAAAAGATTTGTGACAAGACGGATTTTTTAAGCACTTTTCAGTATCTTTGCACGTATAGGGCGGTGTTTTGTCCATACCCTCCGCCTGTTTATTTACTATGAAAATACTTATTGTCAACGGCCCCAACCTCAACCGCCTCGGCACACGCGAGCCGTCTATCTACGGCCACACGACCATGACCGAGTGCATGGAGCATCTGCGGCAGACCTTCCCCGACGTGCATATCAGTGAGTACCAAAGCAATGTCGAGGGATTTCTCATCGACCGCCTGCAAGAGGCCGACGGAGAGGTCGACGGCATCGTGCTCAACGCCGGTGCCTATACCCACACCAGCATCGCCTTGGGCGACTGCATACGGTCGCTGTCGGTGCCTGTGGTGGAGGTGCACATCAGCAATGTGCATGCCCGTGAGGACTACCGCCGACAGTCGATGATTGCCCCGGCCTGCGTGGGCGTGATCTGCGGTTTCGGGCTCGACTCCTACCGCCTGGCCGTGGAAGCCCTCGTGCTGCGGGCGGCAAACAGTGGTCATAACAAATAGCGGTCATAAGTAAGGAAAATGATGAAAGACGACAACCCAATATCTGCCGAGCAGCGCGACGCTCTGCTCGACGCCTACGTCCTGGCCCACACCTCGCCCGAGGGCGACTATCTGCACCAGTTGTGGCGGGCGACCAATCTGCGCACGGTACACGGCCGCATGGCTTCCGGCCATCTGCAGGGCCGCCTGCTGAAGATGCTCGTGAGCATGGTGCGACCCAAGAACATACTTGAGGTGGGCACGTTCAGCGGCTATAGCGCCATCTGCCTGGCCGAAGGGCTGGAGGAGGGCGGCAAGGTATATACCTTCGAGATCAACGACGAGATGGAGGACTTTGCCCGCGAGTGGATAGACCACTCTGCCGTGGCCGACCGCATACACCTCACCATCGGCGATGCACTGACTCTGGCACCGCAGATGGGCATCACGTTTGACATGGCCTTCATCGACGGCGACAAGCGTACCTATGTCGAGACCTACGACATGGCCATGCGCCTCGTGCGCAAGGGCGGCTACATACTGGCCGACAACACGCTGTGGGACGGCCATGTCGTCGACCGTGCCTACGACCACGACCGCCAGACCTCGGGCATAGAGCGGTTCAACGATCTCGTGGCCGCCGACCCGCGCGTAGAAGTCGTGATGCTGCCCCTGCGCGACGGACTGACGCTCATACGCAAGTGCGGGGAGTAAAGGCGGTAATGTGACTCCCATAGAGTATGGTGTTCAAAAACCGAATTGATTTTGCTATTATAAAATTCCCCACAAACTAACCTTAGCCCTGGAAGGGCGTAACGACCGTAGCCCAGGGTGAAGATGGAACGTAGTGACATCTGTAACCC
>CAVCSC010000087.1:0-6255 GCA_963604975.1 Lachnospiraceae bacterium
TGTTTATTATATCATTAATATTCATTTTGTTAAATCTTACATATCGAACAATTATTCCGTTGCAAAATTACGAAAAGTGCCGTCCATGCGAAATGATGAATGGCACTTTTTATTATTCCCAGTGAAATAAAACGGATACAGTTTCATTCCCCTGCCTTTCCGTTGCTGTATAACGGGTTGGCGTTTGGTCTGCCTTAGTTTCTCGAACTGCTCCCAGAACCATTCGCCGATGGGTCGCAAGTCAACCGTAAGGATAAACTTACCGTTGTCTGAGTTTTGTCAATTTTGAACACTCGTCCCTACGGGACTTGCCAATTGCGATGTTTTTACCAGACACCAATAATATTCTATCAACCAACACCCTTATTGTATTAAAACATGTTAATATTAAAGTCTCCCTCTTGTTTCATATTATCCAAATCCATATCTTTGCAATATCAAAATAATATCACTCGACTCACTTCAAAAATTATCGCTATATGGAAAATCAAGAATTTGCATTCAAAGGAAAAACGCTCAACGGCTTTTCCATGCTCTTCCTCAACATCCTCCTCACGCTTGCCGCGCTGGGATTCATCATCTGGGGATGTATTCTGGAAAACGACAAAGGTATTGCGCTGGCCGCAGTCGGAGGCATCCTTCTGATAGCCACCCTCATCCTGTGGTGCGGATTTGTGCAGATAGAGCCCAACGAGGCCCGCGTCATGATGTTCTTCGGCAAGTACAAGGGTACGTTCACCCGCATAGGATTTCACTGGGTACATCCGTTCATCAACACCAAGAAACTGTCGATGCGTGCCCGCAACCTTGACGCAGAACCCATCAAGGTCAACGACAAGACCGGCAACCCCGTGATGATCGGACTCGTGCTGGTATGGAAACTCAAGGATACCTACAAGGCCATGTTCGAGATCGACGCCCAAACCATGGCACAAAGCAACACGGCCCAAAACACCATCGGCACCAACGTATCTAACGTGATGAAGGCCTTTGAGAATTTCGTCAAGACGCAGAGCGACGCTGCCCTGCGCCAGGTGGCTGGACAATACGCCTACGACGACAACGACACCGACCACGACTGCACGACACTGCGCAACGGTGGCGACGAGGTCAACTGCGAACTCAAGGACAAACTCGACGAGCGTCTGAGCATGGCCGGCATCGAGGTAGTGGAAGCCCGCATCAACTATCTGGCCTATGCCCCCGAGATTGCCGCCGTGATGTTGCGCCGCCAGCAAGCCTCAGCCATCATCTCTGCCCGCGAAAAGATTGTAGAGGGTGCCGTCTCTATGGTAAAGATGGCGCTGCAGCGTCTTGGCGAGGAAGAGATTGTAGAACTCGACGAGGACAAGAAGGCCGCCATGGTCAGCAACCTGCTCGTCGTGCTCTGTGGCGACGAATCGGCCCAGCCCGTGGTCAACACCGGTACGCTACACCACTAAGCGACACTCAAATGCCCTACATGGTTCACTCCATGTAGGGTTTATCCCCCAATAAGGGAAAACGCTGAATAACATCAATATATCCTAAGCATGACAAGCATCAAGGCATTTTTTTGGAAGTATATCACCTCCCACCGCGATGTAGAGTTTCTGTGCAGTCCCAAACTGGAAGGTCTCTTCACGACCATACTCGGCACCATCCTGCTGGTGATATTCGTAACAGACATCATCGTCAGCAAGCGCAACTCACAGGGAATGGTTCTTGCCCTCATCGGCATCAGTATAGCGTTGACCGCCTACGGCATCTACTTTTGGCGGTTGCGTACCCGACCCATCAAGCGCACCATCTGCACAAACACCCTGTCCTTCCGCCTTTACCACCGCAACCTGTGGGCATACGCAGCCTATTCATTTGCCACGAGGTCACTCACATTCATCGTTCTCATGGGCTGTATTGGCCTTATCGACGGTGGGTTCAGCGACGGAGACACAGACGATTACGTGGGGATAGACCTGGCATTGCTCGCCTTTGTGTTGCTCGAATGTCTGCGGTCGGCCCTACTGATTTACCAATACGACCACTCTCCGGTAGAAAGCCGGCATTACGCCGACGGACAACCGGAAACAATAGACAACAATACGACAGACGGAAGATAAACCAGGCCTATGGCAAAGAAAGAAACGACAACAAAAAGTTTTGTCCTGCGCGTAGATGCCGCCACGATGGAAGCCATCGAGCAATGGGCCGACGACGAATTCCGTTCGATCAACGGTCAACTGCAGTGGATCATCGCCGAAGCCCTGCGCAAGGACGGGCGATTGCCCAAACCCAAAAAAGTAACAGAAAAATAAGTGGTGTCCATAATGATCAACATGGACACGCCATAATTATGTATAGGAACATGTGCCTTGTTTTTTGGTTTACCGTCAAAAAACAAGGCATTTAATAAGCCTCCCTGTATTTATTCTCATCCTTGTCTTCAAGCATGGAGAGATAACTCTGATAGCGGCTGGCGGCGATATAGTGATCGTCGAGGGCACGCAGCACGGCACAACCCGGTTCGTGGGTGTGGGTGCAGTTGCTGAACCGGCAGTCCTTGGAGAAATGGAAGATCTCACGGAAGTAACTGGTCAGTTCTTCCGGTTCCATATCAAACGTACCGAACCCTTTTATTCCAGGCGTATCAATGATATAGCCACCATCGGGTAGCGGGAGCATCTCCGAGAAGGTAGTGGTGTGCATGCCCGTATTGTGGGCATCGCTGATTTCGGCCGTGCGCAGGTTGACCCCAGGCAGAAGGCGGTTGATAAACGTAGACTTCCCCACTCCACTGTTGCCGCTGAGCAAGGTGATCTTGTCGTGGAGAAGATCGGGGAGCGCATCAAAACCCTCACCCGTAGCCGCCGAGAGGGGCAGGCACTGGTAGCCGATGGTGCGGTAGAGGGTCATCATCATCTCCTGGTAGTGGAGTTCCTCGTCGGAGAGCAGGTCGGTCTTGTTGAACGCCAGCACCACCGGCACGCGGTAGGCCTCAGCCGAGGCGAGGAAGCGGTCGATAAACATGGTACTCGTCTGCGGATGGTTGACCGTGACGACAAGGAAAGCCTGATCGACATTGGCCGCGATGATATGGCTCTGCTTGCTGAGGTTCTGCGACTTGCGGATGATATAGTTGCGGCGGTCGCAGATATGGGAGATAAATGCCGTACCCTCCTGGTTGCGGATGATGTCGACATGGTCGCCCACAGCCACCGGATTGGTACTGCGGATGCCCTTGAGACGGAAGTTTCCCTTGATCTTGCAGTCGACGAGTGCCCCGTCGTCTGTCTTGACGGTGTACCAACTGCCGGTATTCTTGATGACTAATCCTCGCATTTGTATAGAATCTCGTTAGGCGGGATGGTCTTGATACCCGCCGAAAATGTAAAGGCGTGTTCTAAAGATTTCACGCATTTTTATATTTCTCTTTCAGAGCCCGCCTAAAATTTAGAGCCCGCCTAAAAAAAAGAAAAAGCAAGATTGCATCGCTACGGCGTTTATCCCAACAGGAACGTTGCACTGCCTCTGCGTCTACCATTTTGCTTTTTCTCCATTCAGTATTGTCCGTAACTTACACGGTCATGATTTCCTGTGTCTTGGCATCGAGCAGTTCATCAATCTTCTTGATGTACTTGTCGTGCACCTTCTGCAGATCGTTCTCGGCGTCCTTCTCAAGGTCTTCGGAGAGTCCGTCCTTGATGGCTTTCTTGAGTTTGTCCTTGATTTCGCCGCGCACGTTGCGCACCTCCACCTTGGTCTTCTCGCCGATCTTGTTGCACTGCTTGACGAGGTCGCGACGACGCTCCTCCGTAGGCTGCGGTATGCCCAGGCGGATGATCTCGCCGTTGTTCTCGGGTGTGATGCCTACATCACTGTCCATGATGGCTTTTTCTATATCGCGGATAGCCTTCTTGTCCCACGGACGGATGGCTATGGTACGGGCGTCGGGCACGGAGACATTGGCCACCTGATTGAGCGGCACCATCGATCCGTAGGAGTTCACCCGCACTCCGTCGAGTATGGCCACGTTGGCACGTCCGGCACGTATGCGGGCGAGCTGTTCCTCAAGGTAGAGGGCGGCCATCTCCATGCGCTCGGAAGCGCCGTTGAGAGTTTCTTTTACGTCGATCATAATATTTGTATTAGTTTCGGATACTAAGGACTGTCATTTGGGGTGGGTCTGCCAACTGGCCTTGCCGGATGGCAGGGCCGTCTTACTGTAGTCGCTGCATCTCGGCAGCCACCAAATTGGTGAGGTCGACAAACTCCTCCACCGAGAGTTGCTCGGGGCGGCGGGTCATCACGTCGCGGGTATAGAACTCGTCGGACGCACCTCCGGGGAACAATTGGCGCAGGCTCACACGGAGCATCTTGCGTCGCTGGCCGAACACGGTCTTGACCACACGGCGGAAGAGTTGCTCATCGCAACCGAGCCGCTGGTTAGCATTGCGCGTCATGCGGATGACGGCGCTCTTGACCTTTGGTGGCGGATTGAACACATGCTCGTCGACCGTGAAGAGGTATTCCACGTCGTACCACGCCTGGGTGAGCACCGAGAGTATGCCGTAGGCCTTGCAGCCGGGAACCGAGGCCATACGCAGGGCAACCTCCCGCTGTATCATGCCCGTACAGCAGGGTATGAGGTCGCGGTTGTCGATCATCTTGAAGAAGATCTGTGACGAGATGTCGTAGGGATAGTTGCCGGTAAGCACAAACTGCCGTCCGCCGAAGACCGTTGTCAGATCCATACGCAGGAAGTCGTCGCCGATGATGTTCTCGCGCAGTGCGGGAAACGCCTCGCTGAGGTAGGCCACCGATTCGGTGTCGATCTCCACGGCCTTCACCTCACGGTCCTTGGTGGTAAGAAACTGTGTGAGCACTCCCATACCCGGACCGATTTCGAGCACCGGAATGTCCGGACAGGCATCCACCGTGTCGGCGATAGCCTTGGCGATGCCGAGGTCGGTGAGGAAGTGTTGGCCCAGATTTTTCTTCGGTCTTACTTGTTTCATGTTGCAAATATAGACAAAATCATGTATAGTGCAAAACGATACTCCGTGTTTTTGCCGCCTCGCGGTGCAGTTTCCCGTGGTTTATGGCCCTTGGGGTGTCATTCCGTCAGCGCAGCATACGGCTGGTCAGCGTGCGCAGCATACGGTGTACCGTCCAACAAATGGGGAGGAGGAGAAGAAATACTACCGTATATTGTACGGCCGCAGGCAGAACGATGTGCAGGCGGAAGAATACGTAGACCATGATTTCCATCCATATAGCGTGGAGCAAGTAAAACTCAAAACTGATACTGCCCAGCGCCACCATGAAGGGCAGACGGAGACCTCTCGTGAGCCATCCTGCACGGGCACTGTCGACCAAGGCAAAGACAAGGACCGTGGCGGCGGCCGTCGGCCAAAACTGTGCGACATAGAAAAAGCGCTCGGGCAGGTAGGGCGACACGACCACATTGCCCGCAAACAAGACCACAGGCAACCACTCCCATAGGGCGGCATGACGCAGTCCGCCGGAAGCCTGCACATGCCGATAGACGCGATGGCAAAGTACGCCGAGACTGAAGTCAAGGAGGCGCACAGGCGGGAACACATATAGCCAGGCCTCAGTCACCGAGTCGGGCAGACACGCCACCACCCCCACATAGACACCGGCGATGATGAGAGCAAAGATCATCGCCGTCCTCAACTGGCAGGCAGTCACCACCCGC
This sequence comes from Lachnospiraceae bacterium, assembly GCA_963604975.1. GTDB lineage: Bacteria > Bacteroidota > Bacteroidia > Bacteroidales > Bacteroidaceae > Prevotella. The sequence continues at coordinate 5,699 of CAVCSC010000087.1, forward strand.
CAGATGCAGGGAAACAAAGCGTAGGCCAGCAATATCGAAGACAGAAACCACGACAGGCCGTTGAGCGAGAAGTAGCAGTCGTGCAGCGGCACCCAACTCTGCACAAGGGCAAGGTTGCATACCGCATAAGGCCAGTCAGACGGGTCGACATGTTGGCGATAGGCGACCAGGAAGAGCAGTGCGCCCAACAGGTGCAGGGGATAGATCCTCGCCCAGCGACGAAAGAAGAACTGCCGCCAGCACAGTTGTCCCGTCCTCACCCGCTCGCCGTACCCTTCGGAGAGCACAAAACCGCTCAGGACAAAGAAGAGCGACACGCCGCATACCCCGCCCGCATCAAAACCGGAAGGTACATGCGAGAGGAAGACCAAAAAGATAAAGACAAAACGCAAGGACTGGAGTGTGAGAATGGGTTGCTGCATAATCGGGATTGGGGACATTCAAAAGTAGAACACTACAAAATTACGATTTTCCCAGTTATTCTCTTAAATGATAGATACAAATAAGTAGGTATTCAAAATTATTTGATATGGATATGCGCCTTATTTTCGTTTGTA
>CAVCSC010000088.1:0-5793 GCA_963604975.1 Lachnospiraceae bacterium
AGCCCAGGGTGAAGATGGAACGTAGTGACATCTGTAACCCTGGGTTTTCACGATATGAGAAGAAGGCTGGCCTGTAAGGTCAGCACAACGCATGTAGGAACAAAAAAAATGCCGTGACTGTTGTGCTGACCTTACAGGCCAGCCTTGCATTTGTCGTTTATACCCAGGGTTACACCGTTTGCTGGCGCAAACGGCTCACCCTGGGCTACGGTCGTTACGCCCTTCCAGGGCTAAGGTTAGTCTTGCAAAATCAACTCGGGTTTTGAACACCCTACCCTACGGGACTCGCCAATTGCGATGTTTTTACCGGACACCAATAATTTTATATTAACGACAATAGAGACAATAGAGACAAACAGCAGAAAATGTTGTCCCTATTGTCTCTATTGTCGTTTATTGTCCCTATTATCTTTTAATTATTGGCCCTATTGTCGTTATTTGTCCCTATTGTCGTTATTTGTCCCTATTGTCGTCTTAAAAAATCATCGTCCCAACCAAGCCTCGGGATTGAGTTTGTCTTGGATGCGGCGGAGTTGGAACTGAAGGATATGGTCGGGGCCGACGGTGCCGAGCGTCTGACGGGTAGACACTTTTTGTCCGCGGTGTACGGAGACGCTGCTGAGGTTGCAGTACACGGAGATGTAGACACCGTGGCGTACCATGACAACCATCGTGCCACCGAAACCGAAGACGGCGCTTACCTCGCCATCGTAGATACTGCGGGCCTGACAACCGGCCGAACCGAGGATGTTGATACCCTTGTTGTCGATGGTGACACCACGCAGACCCTCCACACTGTTTTGTCCGAAATGACTGACGATACGGTACGACCCGGTGATAGGCATCGGCAGACGGCCGCGGTTGGCCTCAAAGCCGTTGCTCATCATGCGGTCGACACTGCTGACGGTGTTGGCCGTCTCCACGTCGCGCTTGGCCTCGGCGATCTCCTTCTTGTTGCGGGCTTCATCGGCACGGGCCTTGCGCTCGGCGGCGGCACGCTCGGCCTCGGCTTCGCGGGCGGCCTGCTCTGCGCGGGCTTTCGCCTCGGCATCGGCACGATTGGCGGCGGCACGGGCCTCGGCACGCAACTGTTCCTCCTTGCGGCGGGCCTCAGCGACACGCCGTTCGTTCTCACGGGCGGCAGCCTCGGCAGCGGCTTGCTTGCGAGCCAGTTCTGCGGCACGGCGCTCGGCAGCTTTGCGCTCGGCTTCCGCCTTGCGGCGGGCCTCAGCCTCGGCACGGGCACGCACACGGGCGGCCTCCTCAGCGATGAGTTTGTCGATCTGGGCATTGAGTGCGGCACTCTCGCGACGACGCTCGTCGATGACCTGCTTTATGGTGCGCTGCTGGCTTTGGAGAGAGGCCACCACCTTCTTCTGCTCATCCTGCTGTCCCTGGAGTGCATCACGCTCACGCTGTCCGCGAGAGAGCAACACGTTCTTCTGTCCCTTGGCAGCCTGCAACTGGCGGTGCTTGTCGTTGACCTGATTTTGCTTTGACCGCACGGCGTCGCCCTGCGCCCGCTGGAAGGCAGCATATTCGCGCACAAACCGCATACGGCGGAACATCTGGGCAAAGTTCTTGGCCGAGAGGATGAACATCAGCCGGTCTTGGAACGTATGCTGACGGGTGAGGTAGCGCATCGACTTGACGTACTTCGCCTTGCGCTCGGCGAGTTGCTCTTCGAGGGTACGGAGTTGGGCATTGAGCAAGTCGAGGTTGCCCTCGATATGGGTGATATCGTTCTGTATGCCGTCGATATTCTTCTGATGGCGGTCGATCTCACTGTTGATGGTCATGAGATTTTTGAGCCGTTCAGCCACCGCCGCACGGTTGGCCTTCAGCGCCTGTTCCTGCTGACGGATCTGCTTTTGCAACTTCGACCGCTGGTTTTGCAGTCCGCGTATCGACTCGTTGGTATAGGTAGGCGCAGTCGTCTTCTTGGTCGTTTTCTTCTTGGCCGTGGTGGTCTTCTTCTTGGTCGTGGTGGTCTTGCCCGACGCAGCCGGTTTTTTCTTCTTCGAGGCAGAGGCGGAGGTAGATGTGCTGCCGGTGGTGCGCTTTTTCTGTGCATCACAGACCGGGGCGGCCAGCAAGATGACCATAAGGGCGATGAGGAGTCTTCTCATGTATTATTGTGGATTCTAAGACAAACTGGGGTGGTACGTCAGAAACATTGGAAACGTTGGAATCGTCGAGATAAGGAAACAAGCCCGAGCGCACCGGAACGCATCAAAAACTGGTAAGTTTTCGCAGCAGGTCGTCGACTTCGACGCGCTTGTACTTCGATGAGACGGTGGTGGTCGCCTCCCAGGAGTCGTCGGTCTTGACATTGTCCAGTGCGACGGTCACCGTAGCCGACTGCGGCGATGAGGTAGCGGTGGTGGTGAAGGTGAAGGTATGGCGGGCCGGAAACTGCTTCGACCCGACACTGCGGAAGTCGTCGTACTTCCACGAGAGGGCCGACGTGCCGTGGGCTGCACTGCGGTAGGAGACGATGGCCGAGAGCAGACGGGCGGTGGTGCGGTCGGCCGTCCAGGAGTAGGCCATATTGCCGGCGGCATAGGTGATGGGCACGGTCGTATCGGTACCGGTAAGGTCGGCGGTGAAGGTCTTGAGGTCAGACTCCGAGAGATCTTGCTTGCCGGGGAGGAAGAGTTGGTTCCAGAAGAGGGCTTGCAGACTGTAGAAGGTGATACCGTTCTCGCTGAGGAACGACACCTTGTCGTATCCGGCCTCGACATACTCCTTGTGCAGACGGTCGATGAGCAGCACATGGTCGGGGGTGAACTCCAGGCGGCCCACCTCAGTACCGATGATGGGCAGGAAGAGTTGCAGGCGGATCACCTGGTCGCGGCGCATAGATAGTTTGCCCGACACATCAATCTTCTTGCTGGAGGTCTGCAGACGGAACGACATGCCGCCGACGATGTTCTTGGTATAGACACGGGCGTCGCTGACCTTCTGTACAAAGGCGAGCGACGTGGCGGCATGCGACTTGTGCGAGGCAGAGGAAGATGCCGTGGCGGAGGTAGTGCCGTCGGTGACGGCCGCCTTCTTGCTGGCACACGAGGCGAGGAGGGTCAGGGCGACGATGGGGAGTATACGGAGGAGTCTCATAGGGGGATTATTTCTTGTTTTCGATGTATTTGCGTTGACGTATCTTCTTGTTGAGCATGGCCTTGTCGCCGCCGGCTTCGAGGGCCCGCTGCCACAGTTCGACGGCCTGGTCGGTATCGCCGCACACGGCGTGTATGTCGCCGCCATGCTCAAGTATCACGGCGCTCGGCACACTGTCGGTGTCGGCTTCGATGGCCTGATCGATATATTTGAGGGCGTAGGCGTTGTTGCCGCGGAGGAAGAGTATCCAAGCGTAGGTGTCGAGGTAGGTGGCATTGCCCGGTTCGGCCTTGACCGCCTGCTGGCTCATCTGCTCGGCCTTGTCGAGGTCGCGGTGCTTCTCACTGAGGAAGTAGGCGTAGTTGTTGAGACACATCACGTTGTCCGCCTTCCACTTCAGACAGTTGTCATAGGCTTCGAAGGAAGCGTCGGTTTGGCCCTTGCGGTAGAGGATATCGCCCATGATGGCGTAGAAGTCGGACACGATATCGTGGTTGCTCGACGCATTGATCTCCCCCACCCCACGCTGCAAGGCATCGAGGGCGCGGTCGTGGTCATCCTTGTTGTAGTAGGACAGGCCGAGGAAGTAGTAGAAGCGCATGTCCTCGGGCGTGTACTGCACGGCCGAGGAACAGATGGAGATGATTTCATCCCAGGCATGCTCGTCCCAAAGCATCATGATGAGTTCGATACGGGCCTCGGCATTGTCGGGACTGATATCGAGCACATCGTAGAAAGCCTGCTTGACGGCATCGTCGGGCATCTTCTTGAGTTGCATGTAGGCGGCACGCAGGATGGCCACCTCTGACGAGCGCACGGGCGACACCATCAGACTGTCGAAGAGGGGGAGCACCTGCGTACTGTCGCCGCCGGCCTTCTCGCTTTCCTGGATGATCTGTTGCAGAAGCGACAGTTTAGTCTTGGCCTCGGCCTTGGGACTGAAAAGGATGCGGTCACGCAGGGCGACGGCGGCGGAGTCCTGTCCGGTAGAGCGGTAATAGTCGTAGAGGGAGTTTTGGGCAAACTCGTTGTTGGGATCGTCGGCAAGGGCATCGGTGAAGTAAGGATAAGCCTCACTGCCGCGCTCATGCTGCACGAGCCAGTTGCCGAGCATCACCTTGTAGGCAGGCTCGTTGGGATGGATGTCGACAAGGCGGCGGAGCGCCTCGAAAGCCTTCTCCTTCTCGCCCATCGACTCATAGACGCTCATGCGGGTGATGGCCAGTTCGTCGTTGTCGCCGTCTACCTGCTCCATGCGGTCGAGCGTGGAGAGCCACTTGGTATAGTCCTTCTTGGCGCGGTAGAGTTGGCAGAGTATGCTGAGCACGTCGCTGCGGTCGCGGTGGTGGGTGTATAGGTTCTCGTAGGCATCTATGGCCTTGTCGTAGTTCTTGGTTCCGATATAGTATTGGGCCACACGCTCCTGATAGGTGTCGTTGCCGGGTGAGAGCGAGGCTGCTCGCTCCAGGGCGAGAAGGGCGGTGGAGTCGCGGTTCATCTCAGAGTAGTAGGCAGCGAGGGCGTAGTAGGTCTCGGCGGCCGAGGGGTCGATGGAGAGACAGTGGTTGAAGAGTTCGAAAGCAGCGTCGTAGTGTCCGGCCTCCTGTTGGCGCACGGCCTCAAGGTAGAAGTAGTCGTAGCGGCGACGGTCGTTGCGCGGCAGCGTATCGGTGTGGCGCACGGCGGTCTTGGCGGCGGTCTTCTTGGTCCGCGGTGCCCGCGATCCCGTGACGGGAAGGGCGGCAAGCAGAAGTATCGCGGCGAGTACCGCAGGAAGCATCAGACGAATAGAAATGTGTTTCATGCCAAAGAAAATTGATGGCGGGTTTTCTGAAGATCTTTTTGGTAGTGGGGTGAGGAATAATGACTGTCCCCACCTTGTAACGGTGAGGAGGGATTTGCCCTTATTTCACGCCGGTGTGTCCGTAGCCGCCTTCGCCGCGCTCGGTCTCGTCGAGCGCCTCCACCAGTTCGAACACCGCCTGCTCATGCTTGGCAATCACCATCTGTGCAATCCGTTCGCCCGGGGCAATAATAAAATCCTCGGTGCTGAGATTGACGAGCAGCACACCCAGTTCGCCACGGTAGTCGGCATCGATCGTGCCGGGACTGTTGAGCACGGTGATACCGTGCTTGAGGGCCAGTCCGCTGCGGGGGCGCACCTGTGCCTCATAGCCTTCGGGCAGGGCAATGCGCAGTCCGGTAGGTATGATGCGGCGCTCCATGGGGTGAAGCGTGATGTTCTCTTCGATATTGGCACGGAGATCCATGCCCACGCTCTGCGGGGTAGCGTATGCCGGCAGTTGTTGGCGGCCGGTGTTGACAATCTTGATTTTTACCATGATTTCTTGCGGTTGGAATAAGTGGGGGCGTGCGGTTGCCCGACTTCTCCGGGACACACGCCGAGGGGCGTGTTCCGGAAACGGAACCCGCCTTGAAACTGCAAAAATACGGTTTTTCGTCCATATACACGTCCGGTCTTCCTTAAAATAATACAAAAACCCCGGTTGCGGCGGGCAACCGGGGTATGCAAACAAAGTCCCTTTGGTAGGATGTTCAAAATGCGAATTGATTTTGCGCCCATAAAATGCTGCGACTACCCTTAGCCCTGGAAGGGCTTAACGACCGTAGCCCAGGGTGAGCCGTTTGCGCCAGCAAACGGTGTAACCCTGG
>CAVCSC010000089.1:0-4180 GCA_963604975.1 Lachnospiraceae bacterium
AACGACAATAGAGACAATAGAGACAACCTTTTTGTTCTTGGAACTAATTTTTAAAGTTGTCTCTATTGTCTCTATTGTCGTTTTTAAGGTCCCATAAATACTTGCGTTGGACTTTATTTCAGTTTCGAAGCAGTGACCGTTGGTGCAACCCGCTCGTTTCTAAATCCGAAATTTCAGTACGGTTTTTCAAACCGGCACCCCCAAAATACTACAAGGGCCTTGTACGGTCGCTACAAAGGCCTTGTACGGACACTACAAGGGCCTTGTACGAACGCTACAAAGGCCTTGTAAAAATGCAGACAAGGGAGAGTGGCGGAGCGGTATGGAGGAGACGCAGAAAAAGGCAGATAAAAGCACGCAGAAAAAGGCAGATAAAAGCACGCAGAAAAAAAACCGCAGAAAAAAGGCCATACGGGAAGAACGCGGAGCGCATCCGTATGGCCTAACTTATGGACAAAACTAATAGAATCTGTGTGGGTAATCAGTATCTGTGTGGGTAATCAGTATCTGTGTGGGCAATAAGAATCTGTGTGGGCAATCAGCATCAGAGTGGGCGATGGCCATCAGCGGGAGGCGATGAAGCGACGCATGTCGTCGGTCTTGGCGAGCACGCTCTCGAAGAGTCGCCACTGGTTGCGGGCCCGCACAAGATTGTGTTCGGGATAGGCGCACTTCCAGTAATGGTTGCCCGAGAGGTAGTCCCACAGGAATCTGACGCTCTGCATATAGGGGAAGAGGGCGGCGGCATAGGGCAGATACTCACGCTCGACGGGGGTGAGGAAGGAGGCGGTAGACTCAAGATAGCCGTCGGTGAAGGCACGGAAGATATCCATGCGGAAGTCTACACTGTCGAGGTCGGGACAATCCTCGGCCACGGTGTTGGCCGAAGAGCGTAGGAAATCGCCGTAATCGGAGAACACATAGCCGGGCATGGTGGTGTCGAGGTCGACCACGCAGAGCACCTCGCCCTGCTCGTCGAACATGACATTGTTGACCTTCGTGTCGCAGTGGCAGACACGGAGCGGCAGACGACCCTCGGCGGCGAGGGTCTCCACGGCGCACATGTCGTGGATATGGCTGTCGATGGCATCGAGGAAGGGGCGCACGCCCTCCACACGTCCTACCCTATCGGCAGCGACGGCCTCGCTCAACTGGCGGTAGCGCAGGCTCATATTGTGGAAGTCGGGGATGGTCTCGCCGAGACGGTCGGGCAGGTCGGCGAGCATCGCCTCAAACTGTCCGAAGGCGAGTCCGGCGGAGCGCGACGAACTCTCGTCGACCACATCGATGGTGCGGGCCCTGTCGATGAAGACCGACACGCGCCAGTACTGTCCGGCGGCGTCGCGCCAGTAGGTCTTTCCGTTGTCGGCCGGGATGAAGCGGAGCACGCGGCGGTCGATGTCTGCGACACCGGCGGCCAGCAACTTACCGCGGATATGGCGGGTGACGGCCTCGATATTATGCTGTAGAAGGTCGACATCGGTGAAGACACTGTCGTTGATGCGCTGCAGTACATAGTCGGGGGCGGCGGCCTCGGCGGTCGTCACACGGTAAGTATCGTTGATGAGTCCTGCACCGAGGGGGGCAATGTCTGACACGGTGCCGGCAAGAGAGAAGTGCGAAAGTACGCTGTGAAGATGGGATGTATCGGTCATATTTCTGGATTAGATAGGCTATTGATTGCGCAAATATAGGACATTAATTCCGTTTTTGCAAAGAATATCCGCAGAAAAACACAATAATAAAAGATGTACGCACGTTGTATACACACAATAAGCCGACAGCGCCGCCACTATGCGCCGTCGCGAAAAGAAACGAAAACCGCAAAGCACATGAAGAAGATTCTACTCTCCGCGCTCCTGTTGGCAGGCATGGCCACCAACGCCGGCGCACAACTCCTGTACAAGATCTCGGGCAACGGACTGACCGCCCCCTCCTACGTCATCGGCACCCATCACCTGGCCAACGTGAGTTTCGTAGACAAGATACCGGGTGTGAAAGACGCGCTCACCGCCACCGAGCAGGTGTATGGCGAACTCAACATGAACCTCATGAGCAACACCGACACCATCGCCGCCTTCACCAAGAAGCTAATGTTGCCCGAGGGAAAAAGCCTCAAGACCGTGCTCAACGACACACAGTACAAGAAACTCGATGCCTTCCTCAAGGAGTTTATGGGTGTAGGACTGGGTAGCCCGATCGTCTTCAACCAGTTTGGCAAGATGACCCCCGCTTACCTCACCTCCCAGTTGCAGGCCCTCATCTTCCTGCAGCACCACATGGGCGACTTCGACCCCTCCAGCACCTTCGACCAGTACTTCCAGGCACAGGCCAAGAAGAACAACGAACCGGTAGGCGGACTGGAGACCTACGCTTTCCAGGCCAACCTCATCGCCGGCGAACCGATGGACCGTCAGGTCACCGGACTGATGTGCCTCATCGACAACGTGCAGGCCACATCGACCCTGCTCGACGAGATGACCGATGCCTACTACGCACAGAATATCGAGGGTGTGAAGACCGCCATAGACAAGCAGATCAACGCCGACTGCGGCTCCACCCCCGAGGAGAAGGCTGCCATCATCGACAACCGCAACGCAGACTGGGCCAACCGCATGCCTGCCATCATGCAGGACAAGCCCACCTTCTTTGCCGTAGGCGCAGGCCATCTGGCCGGCGAAAAGGGACTGCTGCAACTCCTCACCAATGCCGGATATACGGTGGAGGCCGTGAAGTAGGAAAATTGTATGGCGAAAAAATTTTGAATATTCGCACAAAAACCGTACATTTGCCCCGGTACCGTAGATGACGGTATCGGGGCAAATATATATAGACTGGTTTCAAGTGACGAGGAAAAACGGCTGGGTACGGTTTATACCGTGTAAGGCCAAACAGCGTCGCCGCCCAGCGAAACCCATTTCAGCCCCCATTCTTAAACCTATAACAAACGAAATACTATGAGCGTAAACAGCAAGCAAAACCGCGCACGCCGCGCCAAGAAAGAGGAAGAAGAAGGAAAGAATGTCGTAAAATGGATCTTCTGGACCCTGATTGTCCTCGCCGTGGCCTATCTCGGCTACATCATACATATACAATAAGCAGAACACATCTACCACATACTATGAGCGGACTGGAGATAGAACGCAAGTTTCTCGTACACAAGGGTGAGGACTACAAGCGTGCCGCCTACGCCAGCAGCCACATACGCCAGGGCTATATCCCCTGCGAGGGCGCGACGGTGAGGGTGCGCACACGCGACGACCGCGCCTACCTCACCATCAAGGGGCGGTCTGACGAGAAAGGACTGTCGCGCTACGAATTTGAGAAAGAGATCACCACCGACGAGGCCGAGCACCTGCTCCGCCTCTGTCGCGGCGGCATGATCGACAAACGCCGCTACCTCGTCAAGAGCGGAAGCCACACGTTTGAGGTCGACGAGTTCTACGGCGACAACGCCGGACTCGTCATGGCCGAGGTAGAACTGGCCAGCGAGGACGAGGCGTACGAAAAGCCGGAGTTCATAGGTATGGAGGTCACCGGCGACCGCCGTTTCTACAACTCACACCTACTCACTCACCCCTTCTCTGCTTGGCGCGATACGCTACCAGAAGAATACCGATAAGCAAGCCGATGGTCGCACCGACCGCATTGGCCGCAAAGTCGAGCCAGTCGCCGCTACGTCGACCGCCAGTGCAGTAAGCCTGCAAGAGTTCGATAAGACCGCTCATCAGCACAGGGGCCAGCCATGCCCCGACAAGGATGCGCGGCCAGGAGATGTGCGTATGGCGACGCAGGTACTCGTACCATATCGTACCGCACGTGCCGCCGTACATGGCGAAGTGTGTCCATTTGTCAGCAAACGGCACATCGCCGAGCGGCGTTTGGGGCACAGGCATGAAACACAGCACCCAAATGATGAGGACATAAAAACAGGATACCGGATAGTTTTTTGTCATTTTACACAAGAATCTCATAAATTTGTTATCTTTTCCACTGCAAAAGTAGATAATGTTTTATACTTTTGCATAAGATTTCTTACATTTTTTTGATGAAGTAGGTGTTCAAAATTATTTGATATGGATATGCACCTTGTTTTCGTTTGTAGGTTCGGGTAGAAGAGGGAGCGTAGCGGGCTACACGACCGATGAAAGCCAGGCATACAGGCAAAAAGAAAGTGCAG
>CAVCSC010000090.1:0-4108 GCA_963604975.1 Lachnospiraceae bacterium
GTTCGCCCTCTTCGAGGACGACGATGCGAAAGCCGTTTCTATCCGCAGGTTTCGCTCGCTACGCTCGCTCCACCAGCGGTTATGCAGAATTAGCCCCCTTCGGGGACACTGAATGAATGAAATTAGGGCAAAAATTTAACAGAGAATTTATTCGGTTTTTGAACACCCTACCCTCCGGGACTAATGTATGCGAGATTGCCATCTACCCCCCTTCCTCCCCACCTCAACCCCGTCGGCGGAGTCTTCGGCCTTCCACACTCCAGTATTCGGGCCGAATACCGCAGTATTGGAGGCCGAATACTGGAGTATTTGAGCCCGAATACTGGAGTATGCAAGGCCGAATACTCGAGTATTTCGGCCCGAAGACTGACCGCAACCGGATAGAGGAGCCATACGGCCGGGGTTTTTATTTGGTCGGCAACGGCAAGTTTTGTACCTTTGCATACCTACTTTTCGCCGCCGGAAAAATCGGGAATACCGGCAAAATCGGCAAAAAAACGTCCGCACCATCTGCGGACCATCTGCACTACAACCCAAAAGAAGGCAGGACTAAAAACATCCCGCCACAACCATAAAAGAAAACATCTGCGCTACCTGCAATGAGACTACAGAAAATATACAATCTGGAGGAATTTGCGGCCAAGCACCGCATCACCGACGTGTTCGGTGCCTACGCTGCCCACTTCACCGTCGACGGGACGGATATGGACGATTTCCGGTGTATGGTGGGCGAGCGTACGCTCTTCACCAAACTGTTGCTCACCGATGCCGGCAGTGCCAGTCTGCGACTGGGACAGAGCGAGGTGGCCCTGGCCAAGGGCAGTCTGCTGGTGGTCACCGCACGCGACGTGGCCGCGGTCGGCAACTCGTCGCCCGACTTTCATGCCGAGGTGGTGCTCGTCGACGACCATCTGGTAGACACCAGCAAGCACTACACCCTCACCGACGACCGCTACGCCTCAGTGCAGGACATCTTCCGCTTTGTACACAATATCGTCATCCACCGCCACATCAACAAGACGGAGATCATGCAGAGCATGTTTCACGTGCTACGCCTCTTCTGCGAGGAACTGCCCTACGACGAGTGCAGCGTCACGCGCGACCTCGCCCACAAGAAGCGGGTGTACGAGATCTTCCTCCATCTGCTCTACCAGAACTTCAAGAAAAAACGGCAGATACGCTTCTATGCCGACAAGATGAACCTCTCCACGGCCTACCTCTCACGCCTGGTCAAGGAGATCAGCGGCACGACCGTCAACGACCACGTCTCGTCGCTCGTCTACAAGGAGATCTGCAACCTGCTCAGCCAGACCACCATGACCATGGGCGAGATATCCGACACACTCAACTTCAGCGACCAGAGCGCCATGACCAATTTCTTCAAGCAGCGGGCCGGCATCTCTCCTCTGGCCTATCGCAACAAAAGCGAAGGCCACACCACATCCACCGACCAACCATGACCCATACCAATAGTTCCTACTCCTACGCCGCCCTCTGGCATCGGCTCAGTCCGCTCTACGGCGAGGCGGAGGCCCGCGCCATCGTCCGCACGCTGCTCACCGAGACGTTTGCCCTCTCTACAGCCGACCTGTACTGCGACGGCGCCGCACGGCTCACCGACGACGACAAGGCTCGGCTCTCACAGATGATGCACCGCCTCTGCCAGGCCGAACCGCTACAGTACGTCACCGGCGAGGAGCGGTTCTGCGGACACACGTTCCGCGTGGCACCGGGCGTGCTCATTCCCCGACCCGAGACCGAAGGACTCGTAGACATGGCCCTCCACACGCTGCAACCCTATACCCGTCTCGCCGACGTGCTCGACATCGGCACCGGCAGCGGATGTATCGCTGCGAGCATCGCCCTCGCATGGCCGCAGGCCAACGTCACGGCATGGGACATCTCCGACGAGGCCATCGCCATCGCCCGCGACAACATGCAGCGGCTACACGCCGCCGTCACCATAGAGCACCGCGATGCCCTCTGTCCGCCCGACGATGCCGACCGCTGGGATCTCATCGTGAGCAATCCGCCCTACATCTGCCGCAGCGAGCAGGCCGACATGCACCGCAACGTCACCGACTACGAACCGGCCACGGCACTCTTTGTGCCCGACGACGACCCGCTGCTCTTCTACCGTGCCATCGCCCGCTATGCCGCCAAAGCCCTGCGGCCGGGCGGCACGCTGCTCTTCGAGTGCAACACGGCCTACGCCGCCGACACCGCCCGGATGCTGCACGATATGGGACAGGCCGATGCTGCCGTACACAACGATATCTATGAAAAACCGCGCTTCGCCAGCGCCCGACGCGCATGAGCAGCACCCCACAAACATCACTCCCTCATCTTCCCCTTCCATGACTTTTCTTTCACCCAAAGACCGCCCCATACCCACAGAGAGCGAGGCTTTCGCCAAACTCTCGGCCCTCTGCGCCCGCGCCGAACACTCCTCCGGCGAGATGCTTGACAAGATGCGGCGCTGGGGCATGGACGACGAGACCCAGGCCCGCGTCATGCAGCGGCTCACCCAAGGAAAATATGTCGACGACGAACGCTTTGCACGCCTCTTCGCCGACGACAAGATACGTTTCGACCATTGGGGACGCACCAAGATTGCGCTGACGCTCCGTCGCAAGGGTATCGATAGCGGCACGGCCGACCGTGTGCTCGACGATATCGACGACGAACGCTACCTCGACATCTTGCGCCCGCTCATCCAAGCGAAGCGGCGCACCGTCAAGGCACGCAGCGACTACGAGCGCACGGGCAAACTCATACGCTACGCGCTCAGCCGCGGGTTTTCGATGGATCTGATACGCCGCTGCCTCGACGGGGCCGACGACTACGACATGACCGACGACGATGATTAGTCTGCTCCGCCAACTGGCCGACATGCTCGCCCCACGCTCCTGCGCCGCCTGCGGCCACCGGCTCACCACCGGCGAGGAGACGCTCTGCACCCGTTGCAGCATTCGCCTGCCACGCACCGGCTTTGCCGCCTCGCCCGCCGACAACGAGATGGCCCGTCTTTTCTGGGGCCGTCTACCCATAGAACGGGCCGCTGCCCTCTTCTACTACCATCCCCACTCGCCCGTGGCACGCATGGTCTACGACCTGAAGTACCGCGGACAGACCGACACCGGACGACAGATGGGACGCATGGCGGCCCGTGAGATGGCGGCCGATCATTTCTTCGACGACATCGATCTCATCGTACCCCTCCCCTTGGCCCGCCGCCGCGAGCGCGAGCGCGGCTACAACCAGAGCATGCTCATCGCCCGGGGCGTGGCCGACATCACCGGACTGCCGCTGGCCCGTGACGCTGTGCGCCGCATACGCGACACCGCCAGCCAGACCACGCTCGACCATGCCGGACGCGCCGACAACATGGAGGCGGCCTTCCGCCTCGTCAAGCCCGAGGCCGTCGCCGGCCGCCACGTGCTCATCATCGACGACATCGTGACCACCGGAGCCACCGTCACCGCCTGCGGCAAGGCCATCGCCGAGGCAGGCGACGTGCGCATCAGCGTGCTGGCCATGGGATACTCGAAGGCATGAGGCGTGTCAACAAAAGGGCAAAGACACAAAATAGTGTTAAAACACACAGACCATTCCAATATTTTTGTGTACTTTTGTAAAAAGCATTGCCCACGCCACCCCATTGTGTACCACACAAAGGGAGGAAGAAGCAACGCTATTGGTTAACAGTCAAAATAGGTTTAGACACATGATCCCCTGTGACAGGGAATAGACCAAACGACACCTGCGCTTCTCCAACGTGGAGCGCAGGTGTTTTTTTGTTTGAGCATCATTTCTCGCATTTTGTCGGAAATATTCTATATATTTGCCAAATAATTTTATTGGTGTCCGGTAAAATTTTCTTATAACATTGTAAGTCGTTGAATATCTTGATCTTTACAAGGTTTTTTGTATTAGGGGCTTACCCTTATTCATTGCGTAGTTTCTCTATCCATAGCCCCTGTAGGGGGCACATAATATAGGATAGGGGCTTGCCCCTATCTCAATCGAATTTATCATGCTTTGCCCCTGTAGGGGGCGCATATTTCTTGCTAAGGCAAGCGACAAAGTCGAGCGTATTTACACACAA
>CAVCSC010000091.1:0-4105 GCA_963604975.1 Lachnospiraceae bacterium
GCGCCCAGCCCGACATGCCGGGTGTCACGTCGTGGCGGCGGTGCTGCTCCGCACTGTAGAGCGGCAGATACCGCACCAACAGCGGGCGCGGCCCGATGAACGACATGTCGCCCCGCAGGATATTTATCAACTGTGGCAGTTCGTCGATGGAGGTGGAGCGCACGAAACGGCCCACGGGAGTGAGGCGGTCGCCGTCGGGCAGGAGCTGTCCGTCGGCATCGCGCTCGTCGGTCATGGTCTTGAACTTCAGAGCCTTGAATATGCGCTCTCCCTTACCCGGGCGGTCCTGGGCGAAGAACACACCCGCTCCCTTGTTGGCAAAGTGCAACACAATGATGACCGCCAGCATAAGTGGCGAGAGCAGGATGAGCAGCAGCAGGGCGGCGAGGAAGTCGACCGTGCGCTTGATGTAGCGAGAGTAGATGTGCATGGGTATAATAGTTCTATTCATTTATTCGGCCGACAACCATTTGGCTGACCATTCCGCTAATGGCGAAGGACAGGCCAGCATGCCACAGTTTTTTTGTAAGTTGAGAAACGAAAAACGTATCCGATTTTTCGGTTGATAGCGTTCGTTGTATACCACGATACTTCTTCCGCTAATACAGTTCTCGGCCTTCACCTCCACTGGCACGACCTCATTTTCCCATTGTATAAGAAATTCTATTTCGGCCTTTCCCTCCGACGACCAATAGTAAGGCATAGCTCCGTAAGACGACAACAAGCATTGCAGGACAGCATTCTCTGCCATCGCCCCCTTGAACTCGGTATAGTTGGCCGTAGGGTCGATAACGATACCACCGGGTAAACCGGAAAGGCGTCGCAACAATCCGCAGTCTGAGGCATAAACCTTGAAAATGTCCGGTTCTTCGTAAGCGGCCAACGGCATGCCCGGCTTTGACACCGCCTTCACTCTGTATATCATACCCGCATCTTCAAGCCACAAGAGAGCATCTTCGTAGTCGCGGCTTCGGGCACCCTTCTTTACCACCTTGTAGACGAACTTGCGGCTTTCCTTTGCCAACTGCGACGGCAACGAGTGCCAGATAGCATGGATGCGGGGTATGTCGCGCGGTTCGGCATATTTGGCAAAGTCGAGTTCATACAGGTCTAGTATGCCTTGCAACACATCGTCCACGACTTGCATACCCTGATTCTCAAGCATAGCCACCGCGGCTTCGGGCATACCTCCCGAGACCATGTATCTGCGGTATTCCGATTTGAGTTTATCGAGTATGATAAGGGGCAGTTTCTGCGGTTGGTCCAGTTCCTCAATGAAACGAAACGTAGCGGCATCGCTGGCACGAAGATACTCTCTGAACGTGACGGGATACATCCGCATCACCTGTACCTTGCCCACCGGTACCGTCATTCTTCGTTTCTTCACAGCTACCCCAAGCAGAGATCCTGCGGCGATAATGTGCCATTCGGGGGCATCTTCACAAAAATATTTCAGTGTGTTGAGGGCTTCTTCACATTCCTGTATCTCGTCGAAGACAATCAGCGTCCGACCCGGCACAAGCGGCACGTCACAATACAACGTGAGTTCCTTGATGATACGGACGGGTTCCTTGGACTGAGAAAAAACCGACTTCAATTCTTTCTGACGGTCGAAATCAAATTTGGCCGTATAGTCAAAACATTCCTTTCCAAACTGCTCCATCGCCCACGTCTTGCCAATCTGACGTGCGCCTTTCAGCAATATGGGTTTGTGTGGTTGGGTGTCTTTCCATTCCTTCAACCGCTTGATAATGTCTCTTTCAATTTTCATGCATTTACACTCTTATGTTCGGATTTGTGCCAAAAATTACATTTTTCCGAACTTGTTAGGTGCAAAGGTAGTGTTTTACGGGATAACTGGCAAATGATTTACTATCGCCTATCCTATCTCTTTATAAAATTCCTTGAGGCATTGTCGCACGTAGCCCTACTCGTAACGCTCGGCCACTAACGGACGGGCATTGGTGGCAAGGGAAATGACCAACTGCCGGTCGCTGGCAAACCGCAGCATGGCGGCATGAAGGCGGTCGGCATCATGCGGCGGAACGATGATGCCGTTACGGTTATAGGCGGCGAGGAAGTCGACCGTGCGCTTGATGTAGCGAGAGTAGATGTGCATGGAGGGATAAATACTTGCGGAGCATCAGAAGCGCAGGGCGAAACTCACGCCTGCTCCCTCGGGCACGACGAAAGGAGCCAGTGCTGTGGAGACATTGTTCTTCTTCACGGTCACGGTCTTGGCACCCTTGCAGAGGTAGGCATCGATGAGGTTGTAGATGTAC
This sequence comes from Lachnospiraceae bacterium, assembly GCA_963604975.1. Classification (GTDB taxonomy): domain Bacteria; phylum Bacteroidota; class Bacteroidia; order Bacteroidales; family Bacteroidaceae; genus Prevotella. The sequence goes on from CAVCSC010000091.1 coordinate 2,283, forward strand.
ATGCCGGCGGCCACGCCCACGGCGAGATAACCCATCTGTCGGTACGACTTGGCCTTAGAATCCCAGCCATAGCCGGAGTACTGATGGTCGCGGGCGAAGAAATAGATGGCACCGCCGATACTGGCGGCTTCGGTGGCCCAGATCACGACGGCCTTGTCTTTCTGCCCCTTGTTCCACTGTCCCAGACCGGGGATGATAGACTGTGCCAATGACTTGCCGCCACAGGGTTCGCTGACGGCAAACTCGTCATACACGGGCTCGGTGTTCATCTTCGACACGGCATAGAGTTGGTAGAGGGTGTAGTCCCAGTTTTGGCGCACATCTGCGTCAAACACTTCCTGAGTGTCTACCACGCGGTAGCGAAACCACTTGTCACCAAACGTGACGGTGTGGGCCACGGTGTCGATCTGCGCCTCGTCGGCATTGAGTCCGTGACGGGCAGCGAGTTTCTCGGTGAGTTGCGACATACGATTTTCGTAGAGAAAGTCCTTGTCGGTGAAGAAAGGCTCGATGTAGACAAACTCATAGGTGTCGTTGGTACGCTGGGCGTTGAGTTGTTCTACGGCCTTGTCACTGGCCCACTGGGGTTTGCGCTGGGCACTGCAAGGCAGGGCTACGGTCAGACCCATCCAGAGTGCCGCAAGGCACAGTGCATGTTGGATGAAGATTTTCATAATGGTATGATGTTTTGTGTGTTTGTGTGTGTCAAGGAAAGATGTCCCCGTCGGGTATATTGGCCCCTGTAAGGGGCGCATATTATAGCGTAGGGTTTTAACCCTACGTTTTATGGTTCACGTTTTTTTCCATTGCCCCTGTAAGGGGCGCATAATTCAACTTTAATCTTCAAGGAGACTGGAGGAATACGGATCCTATCCGCTCATACTCGCGCACATACCCGTCCACGGTGCGCTCGATGTCGTACTCGGCGGCGCGGCGCTGGCAGGCGGCCGCCACCTTACTATATAGTGTGCGGTCGGTGGCGAGACTGCGGATGGCCTCGGCGAAGGCTTCGGGGGTGTTGGCCACGAGCAGGCCGGCACCCTGCAGCGTGTCGCGCACGCCCTCCACATCGCTGCCGATGAAGGGGCGGCCCGAGGCCATGCCCTCCAGCGACGAGAGCGAGAGGCCCTCGTGGTGGGTGGCAAGGGCGAGGATATCGGCTGCCTTGAGTAGTTGCGGTATGTCGGAGCGGATGCCGGTGAACGTCACACGGTCCTCGACACCCATCGACCGCGCCGTCTCTTCGCATTCAGCGCGACGCTCGCCGTCGCCCACAAGGGCAAGGCGGTAGTTGTCGGGCAACTTGGCGATAGCCCCAATGAGTATCTCCTGGTATTTCTGCGGACGGAAGGCGGCTACCATCATCACGAGCGTCTGTCCGTCGGCCTCCGCTGCCGTACATCGCATGAGGGCGGCACGGTCGGCCTTGGCAGCCTCGGCAAAGCGGTGGGTGTCTACCCCATTGCTGATGGTCACGGTGCGCGCCTTTTCTGCGGGCTGCCGCCATCCCAACGACTGCCTCAATGCCGTCTCCGTCTCGCCGCTACAACAGATCACGGAGCGGTAGCGGCCATACATCCAGCGGTCTACCAGCCGCCACTGCCATTTGCCACGTCTGCGGTTATGGGTGCTGTGCTCGGTGGTCACCAGTCGGCAATGCGTGCCGTAACTGGCAGCGGCCAGCAGCAGTTGGCAGGGCGTATTGTGAGCATGCACGATGTCGTAGCCCTTGATGAAGCTGTGCAGGGCGAACACGAGCCAGGGGTTATGCATCGCCCCGGGCCCGTCGGCAAGGGCATGCACGGTGATGCCCGCCCGCTCCA
>CAVCSC010000092.1:0-3648 GCA_963604975.1 Lachnospiraceae bacterium
CTGTATTGCGTGGCTCTCCCTCGCTGTCACCTTGGTAGGCGGCATCGAAAGCCAGACAGATGTAGCCCTTCTCTGCCATGCGCTGACTGTACAGACCAGCCACTTGTTCCTTCACGCCGCCATTGGGGTGGGCCACTACGAGAGCGGGATATTTCTTCTCGGCATCGTAGTCGGCAGGGGTATAGACGTTGGCGGCGATCTTGAGTCCGTTCAACTGATAGTTGATGCGGTGGATATTTACCTTGCCCTGCTCGTTCTCGGTGATGGCATTGTCGTATACCAGTCCGAAGGGGTTGCAGTTAGGACTCTTTATGGTCTTGAAATCTACTTGTGTAAACGCTTCTGCTTTCTTCTGTTCCATAGTTTTCTTTTTGGCGTTGATGGTGCCGCATACTAAGAGCGACAGACACATCATTGTGGTAAATAATCTTCTCATTGTTGTTGTCTTTTTATTCCTTAACGATTCTTGATCCTCCAAACACATCGCTCATTTCCATCGTACTGAGAGCCTTGTCTATCTTGTGCAGTTCTTCAGCTGAAAGCACAATGTCAGCAGCCCCAATGTTCTCCTTCATGCGGCAGAGGCGACGGGTGCCGGGAATGGGCACTATCCATGGTTTCTTGCACATCATCCATGCGAGCGACACTTGCGCTGGGGTGGCATGGTGCGCTTCGGCAAGCATGTCGAGCATCTCGAAGAGACACTTGTTCTGCACGAAACTCTCTTTCCGGTACTGCGGCATCACGGCACGATAGTCGTACTCGGCATCAAATTTCGACTCTGTGCTATAGCACTCAGTGAGCAGTCCGTTAGCCAAGGGCGAGAATGCCACGAAGCCCACGCCCAGCTCCTCGCATACGGGAAAGAGGCTCTCGTGCCAGCGTGCCATCATCGAATAGCGGTTTTGAATGGCAGTGACGGGGCACACCTTATGGGCACGGCGCAGATACTCCTCTGTGGTCTCGGATATTCCCCAATGCAGAATCTTGCCTTCCTTGATGAGGCAGGACATGGTGTCCGCCACCACTTCCGGCTCCACCTCCTTGTCGATGCGGTGCTGATAGTAGAGGTCGATATGATCGGTACGCAGTCGGCGCAGCGAACCCTCTACTGAGCGGCGTATCGACTCGGGCCGTCCGTCGGTGATGATGTCGTGGTTGCTGGCGAGGTCGAGCCGAGCGAAGCGAATGCCGCACTTGGTGGCGATGACCACCTTGTCGCGATACTTGTGCAGCGCCTCGCCCACCACCTCCTCGTTGTAGTTCGGGCGGTCGGGCGTGCCGTACAGTTCGGCGGTGTCGAAGAACGTGTAGCCCATGTCCACCGCCTCGGCAAGCAGTTCCAGCATCTCGTCCTTGTCCGCAGGGCGGCCGTAAGCGTGACTCATGCCCATACAGCCTAAGCCCACGGCAGACACGCGCATTCCGCTCATTCCTAAAGTTCTGAATTTCATAGTTTCTCTTTGTTGTTGCTTACATTCTTCTCCGTAGTGTTACTTTGCATAATAGGCGTAAGGAAAGCATCGAAATCGCCCACCCATACCGAAACGTCTCCGCCTGTGCCGTAGCCGTGAGGATAGTTCTGCAGGATGTGCGTCTCAACGGAGCATCCTGCCTCGCGCACGGCGTTGGAGTTTTGTGTGAACTGCGAGGCAAATCCGTCTCTCGTGCCCCAACAATAGAATGCCGGAGGAAGATTGGCGGCACGGAGCGTACTGACGTTGTTCATCGAAACGCTCAGACGGCCATAGAACGAATAAATCATACCTACGGCGCAAGCCGATACAGATACGTTGTCGAGTTCGTCGGGCTGATAACTACTGTCGAGCGAAGAGGCATTCTTCAGGTCGCGCCAGTTGAGCAGTACCTCACCATTGAGTATGCCGCCAGCCGAGAAACCGACCAAGGCAATGTTGTCAGTGTTGATGCGATAATCCGTGGCATGGGCACGCACATAGCGTATGGCACGCTGGAGGTCGGTGGCACTCTCCTGCATGGTGTAGGGTTGTATGCGGTAGTTTACCACGAAGCATTGGTAGCCAAGAGCCGTGAGTATGTTTGCCACATCATAACCCTCGTTCTGTACGCTGCGAAACAGGAATGCTCCTCCAGGACAAATCATCACGGCACCTTTGGGCGTTACGTCCTGTGCCACGGTGAATACCTCCATGTTCGGGATGAAGTCGGTACCGTCGGAGTTGTTTGCGTTCTTGGTTGTGGCAGGAATGTTTCCCCTGTACCACAGATTGACCATACCGCTCATCGGAGCCTTGTCGCCAACGGTCGGGTCTACAGCCTCATCGGGATTGCTCATCGTTCCGTCTGACGGCCGTTCATTGCCCATTGGGTTGTCATCGTCGGGGCGAGATGTATCGTTGGTGCCGCATGCCGCCATATTCATGACAGTCATGGCAAAGGCAAGTAATAATGTTATTCTTCTCATGTCTATGCAGTTTTATTTTGCTATGGGTTTAATCCCGGTCGTATTATTGTCTTTCATCTGCCGCTCCCAAAACCTCACGGCATCATCTATCCACCCTTCGGCAACCGTCCCCGTGCCAAGACCGAAACCGTGAGGCAAACCTTCGTACACATGAAACTCCGTCGGTATGCCGAGTGAGGAGAGACCGTCGATCCGTGCCTTCATCGTGCGCCATGAGGCTATGCCGTCGCTGTTGCCCACACAGACATAGGTAGGCACGTCGTCGCGCGAGTAGTCGCTCAGTCCGGTATATTGGATAATGGCTGCGCCGGCCTTGGGCAGATTGTCACCACCGAAAGCCGACGTGCCATAACCGCTTACCCAAGCCGCCATGCGTCCGCCAGCCGAACCGCCCCAAAGCGAATAGCAGTCAGCATTTACTCCCAACTCATCGACATGGGCAAAGATGAAACTGATGGCTCGTGCCAAGTCCTCGCATGCAGTCTGTGCGCCCGGTCGGTAGATAAGAGCGAAAGCGTTGTAACCTTTCTTTGAGAGTTCCAGTGCATGGGGAAAACTGTCGTGCATCGCTCCGACATAGGCAAACGCTCCGCCCGCATTGCACACGGCGAAACGGGAACCTCGATTGCCACGGAAGAAGAACAATCCAGTATCTTGTTTTCGTGGGTCGGCGGCTTTCTCCTCGTCAGAATAGATATTGTAGAAAACGGTCTGTCCTGCTGAAGCCTGGTTGTGAAGATAGTTGACTATCGCCACCGTCTCGTCCGGGTCTATATAATTGTAATAGGTGAGACGCAGTTGTTCCAAGGTTTCGCCGCTCCAATAACCTCGTTGCACGGGGAACAGCAGACGGCCGTAGTCGCCAAATGCAGAGTCGGCCATCACGTCGGCTATGCGGCTTTTGCGGGTATAGGGGGCGGCTATTGTATCATTGCCTGTCCCCTCCGAACTTCCATTGCCCGATGTATCGGCCGTATTGACGGAGCTTATTCCCTCGAGCTTGGACATCGTTTCCCCACATCCTGTAAGAAACCAACTCGTGAGCAACATTGTGAAAACTATTCTGTTAGGTCTCATCATTTATAGCAGCAATTATCATTGTCCTCACTTGATCATGTTTATCGTTCTCAGCCACGACTCCACGCCGCTTGTACTGCTACCACTCGTGCCGAAACCCGTAAGATGGTTGGCGGTTGAGGTCAGAT
>CAVCSC010000093.1:0-3557 GCA_963604975.1 Lachnospiraceae bacterium
CTTAAGTAGGTGTTCAAAATTATTTGATATGGATGTGCGCCTTATTTTCGTCTGTATGTTCGGGTTGAAGAGGGAGTGTAGCGGGCTACACGACCGATGAAAGCCGGGCATACAGGCAAAAAGAAAGTGCAGAGACATGTCAAAGTATAATAATACCTGCTACCCATAAATAGATACGAATAATTTTGAATACCTACTTATGGAAGGAATAACCGTGTCATTGGGAAGTTGCATCGTTTCTGCCAATAATATAAATCCTAAATCCGAAACTCTTCTGCTCTTTTATGCGCCATTAAGCGTTTGTCAACGACGCAATATTTGCGACAAAAAATATTTTTATCGTCACTTAGCACATTGGTCATTGAAATCATTTTCTTATATTTGCATGAGAAACCTAACAGTACTGACTATGATTACAGACAAGGAATATCCTGCCACCCATTCGATGAGTACCGCATGGTTTGCCATCGACACGGATGGCAATGTGGGCATACTCGACTTTAACGAAAACGGACCTATACCCGACGGCGTTCCCGAAACCGCTCCAGATTTTGTGTTGATGGAGATGATGTCTGACAATCATGACGGCATCAGGTCAATACCCTGGACTGACAGTCAGGTGGAAGAGGTGCTGCAACGGTTGTCCGAGTCCGAACTCAAGTCCGATACTGACTTGTACTTTTCAGCCATCGTGCAGATAGATACTGCTCAGACAGACTACTTCCGGAAGGTTTTTTCTTCACCGTCCCAAAAGGATTATGAGTCTTGTGACTTTGTCTGTCTTTCTGAACGGTACGGTCTGTACTATGCCGACTTCTTTGGCATGAGCGCCAAGCAAAAGGCGGCACTCTTCCAAAAGGGCACCATTCTTAGGTACATGGACTACGACATTGATACCGAGGATCATTATAATGGAGAAGACGAGATCTATTTCGAACACAATTTCGACCACTTTCCCATCTACTTGTACCAACAGCCCTATTGGACTGAAAATCCGATGCGAAGGACATATATCCCCCGATATCCGCTGAAGGAGAGCCAGTTGCCCGAACGTGTCAGGGAAATGGCCTTGCGCCTGCCGTTCCGTTTCGACGACAGGGAAGAATTGCAGATAGCTGAGTACTTCCCTTTTCGCATAATGGAGACAGCAGCACCTGTGGATGGTGGCGACTATTACTTGTTGCCTACGGGCAATGGTAAAAGGGCGTATATAAGAGACAATAGCCTTCCTTATGTGCAGTGCGAAGAAACATGCAACAAGTGCGGATTTGAGTCGTCTGCGGACGGGTATAGGCGTTGTCTTCATGTACAGCAATTTTGCGAGCGACCGACGCTTGCCATCATTTATGGTGCACATTCTTGCATGGAACACGAATGGATGGAACACTGGCCGGTATTGCGGCATGCAGCCGCTCTGCCTCTCACACATGAAAATGTGGAACGTTCATATTCAAGAATCGGTGAATATATCCGTAAAAAGAAGCATAGAGATACTTTTGAAAATTGCAAAGTATTTCTTGAGGAGGCCCTACAGACCATCAGCCCCTATGCGCTCATCCTCTTCAAGGAGACGAAAGACAAACTTGCCCAGTATTACTCCATAGAAGGTGACCGAATAACTATATGTGGGGAAGAATATCCTTTCTTCATGTACAATGAAATGCCCGAGGTCTACGGCGAGATGAAATCTTACGCCGAAAAACCTTATCGGGGAAAAATCGTCAACCGGATAAAAGAATACGTCGAATTGCCAACAGATGAACACGATGCACCCGACAACGAATAGTCTCGAACTGCTTTCCATCGACCTGAGCAACTATTGCAGCAAGGAGTGCCCCTTCTGCTACAACCACAGCTGCCGGGAAGGAAACACGATGTGGCAACCGCAGGAGGTCATCGGCTTTGCTGCCGACTGCGTAGCCCATGGCGTCAAGGCCGTATCGCTGGGCGGCGGCGAACCTTTTGAGTATGAGGGTGTGTTTGACGTGATTTTCGACCTGCAAAAAAGGTGTTATCTCTCCGTGACCAGCAACGGACTGCCGTTGGAAGACGAATCGGTATGGCGCAGACTGCTTTCTGCCCGGCCAGACAAGATACATATCACCATCCACCGCCCTGATGACGATGATGAGGTGACGCGCGTGCTGAGAAGGACGGCCTTGCTGCAGGAGGTTGGCATCAAGCCGGGCATCAATCTGCTCGTTGGTGCAGATAGTATCGAGGCGGCCCATGCTGCCTACACGGAGGCATTAAAAATTCTGTCGCCAGACCAGGTGATATTGGTGCCGCAACGCTTTTCCAACACGCCGTCAGCCAAGCAGTTGGCCCGTGTGAGCGGCGGCCGCCCGTTTCAGAGTCCTTCTTGCCTACTCGGTTGCAAGCGCCCGGAGAACTTCGCCTCGGTGTCGTGGGATAAAAAGGTCAATTCGTGCAGTTTCGCAGGAGGCAAGGTGGCCCTGCCGTCTCTCGATTTCGACGGATTGCAGGAGGCGTTGGCCAAGGTGAAATTCAGAAGTTGCGAATAATCCTCCTTTTTTTTGCTGTCGCCCCGCCTGCCTATTCCACCCTCTTCCAGCCAAGTAGCCCTTTGCCGTTCTCGTCGAGTTCGATGGCCAGGCCTACCACCTGACGCTTGTCGGCCCTGAACGGTTCCATGTACTGGCGGTCGAGAATCTGCTGCGAGGCGGCATCCTTGCCGCCGTTATTGCGCAGTTTGAGTTCGATGACGTAGATGTAGCGGGAGGTCTGCACCACCATATCAATCCTTCCCGTGGCGATCATCTTTTCCACCTCTACCTTCAGACCGATAGCGTTGAAGATGGGGCTGATGATGAGGCGGTAGCGTTCCTCCATATCCATCGAGGCGAGTTTGCGGTTGCTGTAGGGCACGTCGGCCACAAGAGACTTGAGCGACTTCATAGCCTCGTCTATCTGCCCCATGCCCATTTGTGCATAAAGGTAGGCTTGTAGGGACTGGATGTCGCTCCTTTCGCGCAGCGTCAAGGCCGGGAGTACCGTTTCGTAGAGGGCCTGTTTCACCTCTTGGTTGGAGAATCCCAGCGTGTAGCCGAACTCGTCGCTCGCCTTGATGGTGAGGTAGCCCGACTGGTAGAGAAACAGTTCGGCTCCACCGCCCGTCACGTCCGACAGTTCGAGCGTGTTGCGCAAGATGCGGCAGTTCTCGAAGTTCTTTAGACGGAGTTCCATGTTGTCCACAAACTTGGGCAGGAGCGACGTGGCACCCGATGCGGCCCAGAAATTGCGGATTTCCTGTGCGTCCAGTGCGTTGATGAGGCTGTAGGGATTGTAGATGTCTGTCATGTTGCGACGGCTGAAGTGGTAGCCGTCGTAGTAGTCTTTCAGTCGGTCGTGGGTTTGCTGCAAGGTCCACTGGTTCACCTCGGCCATCCGTTCCAGTTCGGGCTGGAAGTTCTCGCCGATCTCCTCCTCCGTGATGCCGCAGATGGCGGCGTATTCGGGATCGAAACTGATGTTGCTGAGATTGTTCAGCACGGAGAACAGCGATATCTGTGTGAACTTGGTGATGCCGGTGATGA
>CAVCSC010000094.1:0-3400 GCA_963604975.1 Lachnospiraceae bacterium
CGGCTTTCATCGGTCGTGTAGCCCGCTACACTCCCTCTTCTACCCGAACATACAAACGAAAATAAGGCGCACATCCATATCAAATAAATTTGAACACCTACTTAGAAGAAAGAGACACAGAATACATTTTTTATAACCCACATTACCTATTCCTGTACGCCCGACATGCGTACAGGATTTTTTTGTTTATCTTTGTAGGCGGGTTCTATAAAAGAGCAATCCGACTGAATAAGGAAGATAACAACGCATAGACTTTTTTAGAACACGCCCACACAGTCATCAATCGGAAAAGACTATGGATAAGAATATCATCAATATCGAAACCATCGACGAGTACAACCGTATACTTGGCATTGAGACACTCAACCCTCTGGTCAGCGTCATCGACTTTTCCAAAGCCAAGCCGATGCACCACCTCAAGTCTATCATGGGCTTCTACGCCGTCTTTCTCAAGGAAGTGAAGTGCGGCGACCTCATCTACGGTCGCCAACGCTACGACTACCAAGCCGGCACCGTAGTCTGCCTCGCCCCCGGACAGGTCATCGGCGTAGAGGACAACGGCGAAGTATTCCAGCCCAAGGGGTGGGCACTGCTCTTCCATCCCGACCTGATACGCGGCACCTCACTCGGACGCACCATGCGCGAATACCGCTTTTTCTCCTACGAGTCAAACGAGGCCCTACACCTCTCCGACCGCGAGCGTATGGTATTCATGGATTGTCTACAGAAAATACAAGACGAGATACAGCACGACATCGACCGCATGAGCCGCCGCATCATCACCAAAGGCATAGAGATGCTGCTCGACTATTGTTTGCGCTTCTACGAACGCCAGTTTATCACCCGCGAGAATGTCAACAGCGACATCCTCACCCGCTTCGAAGACCTGCTCGACAACTATTTCGCCGACAAGGACAACGCCCATCACCAGGGTCTGCCCTCCGTGAAATACTGTGCCACCCAATTGTGTCTTTCGCCCAACTATTTCGGCGACCTTATCAAGAAAGAAACCGGCATCACCGCCCAGGACTACATCCAGGCAAAAATCATGAATATCGCCAAGGAGCGCGTGCTTGACCCCACCAAGTCGATCAGCCAAATCTCCTACGACCTCGGTTTCCAATATCCGCAGCACTTCACCCGGATGTTCAAGAAGAGCGTCGGACAGACTCCCAGCGAATACCGTACACACTCACCAGCCGTATGACGGGGACAATCATCCCCTTTTCCCATCACCACTTACAATACAGACAAGGCCCGAAAACTGACTAACATCAGTCTTCGGGCCAAAGTACTCGAGTATTCGGTCTTGCATACTCCGGTATTCGGGCTGGAATACAATAGTATTCGGCCTCAACTACTCCGGTATTCGGCCCGAATACTGGAGTGTGCAAGGCCGAATACTATTTAGGTGTTTTTTTGATTAGGTATTCGATTTATGCGTCTTCTACCTCTTTTTCTGTCAATCCGGTGACTTCCACTATTGTGTCAATAGGCAGCCCCATGATTTTCATCTTTTTCGCAGTTTCGAGCACAGTTCTTTTCCGCCCGATAATTTCGCCTTCCGCACGACCTTCCGCACGACCTTCCGCACGACCTTCCGCACGGCCTTCCGCACGACCTTCCGCACGACCTTCTTCACGACCCTCCGCACGACCTTCCGCACGGCCTTCTTCACGACCCTCCGCACGGCCTTCAAGTCTACCTTCTTCACGCTCCGTATAAATATTGTCACGCAGGATAACGATATTATCGAGGTGCTTATAATAAGCAGAGCGTTCCGACTTATTCATGCGGTCAATGGTGAGTTGTTCCTTTACTTCTTCCATGCCTGGAGCCTTTGCTCCTTTCGGCACATCACCGGTATTCAGATAATAGACCCATTCCTCAAGCGAATTCTTCGCCACACGGTTGAAGTCGTTCACCTTCAATATGTAATATTCCGGATAAAGGTCGCTTACGGCATCCACACTGAATTTCTGTCGTTGGAACGGACTAAGTTCCAACAAGTCTCCATTGTGTATGCCACGGAATTCCGTCTTGCCGTGATAGACGATGTCGGTTCCCTTTCCGAGAGAGAAATACACAATGTTCACACTGTATATCTTACGAACATTTTCATATCCCTCACCTTTTTTGATGTACTCTGTAACCAACTTAGAGGTACCGAAAAGCATTCGCTGAAAGTAAGCATACTCCGTGTTGTTTTGGACCTCTATTAAAAAGAGTTCCCCATTCTCGTTTTCTGCGAGCATGTCCACACGGTTATACTTGTCTTCCTCGTCATCTTGGTTACTCTCGCTCTCAAGCATGTTTTTGATTGTTATCTTCATGCCAAGCAGCGTAGTGAGAAACCCTTCAAGAATACCGAAGTTTGCCTTCTGTCTGAGCAAGCGTTTCATCGCCCAGTCAAAACGTATGTATTTACTCTCTTCCATGCCTTATTTCTTTTGATTGGCAAATATAAACATTATTTCCTACATTTTCAAAACAAGGAAACAGAAAGACACGAAAAAACATGACGCTGCCCGCCTTGTTGTCCTCCATACATGTCTCGGCCGCCAGTCACGGTAGCCACTCTCAATGTCCGCACGCACCCTCGCATTGTCTATCTCGTCAACAGAGCCGACCATCTTCACCTTCCCGCCAACCTTTTTGCTGACCTCAGCAATATGCTTCTCGACAGGACTGCCACCGTCACGGAACTTCATGCCGCCGTCGGCAACATTCTCATCCGAAACCGCATCGGCGGCTTCCGCATTTTCTTCCACTTTCTTGCTTGCCGTTCCGAATAAATCCATTAACTTTGTATCGGAAACCTCATTTGAGACCAACCTCTCTCCACGGATTGCGGAAGTAGAAGCATCTCCAATGGGGTTTTCGTATATTTCCACGTTAGTACACATTACATCGTGCACTCCACTTTGGCCTTTACGTTCATTTTGAATCGTAAAGCGAACATAGAAATCTTTTTCGTCCACCTTTGCTTTCGCAATGTAGTAATCATAGTTTTCTATATTGCGGTGTTCTTTGTGAACGGTTCCGTCTCGTCTTGTTTTGCCCGTCATATTATCTTGGCTGGAGAACCCATATAATGAGTTTTCGAAAAGAGTATTCAGATGCGCCGCTACTTTTGCGAACATACTGTTCTCGCCTCTCCACATCTTGCCGAATACGCCATGATAAAACGACACGGTTTTTCCATCAGTCTTATTTGTGGCTGACCCTAACGAATAATAGGCTTCTCTTACATCTTCTCTCCTGGTACTGCCTACTTCAACAGTAACCGGTTTCAAGTTCTTGATAGCATCAATACGTGCTTTCACTCCGTCATTGTTACTACTCTCGTCCCTGCCTTCGTGCATCATCTCCGCATTCATTTCAAAACCACCAACATCTC
>CAVCSC010000095.1:0-3374 GCA_963604975.1 Lachnospiraceae bacterium
GGCTACACGACCGATGAAAGCCGGGCATACAGGCGAAAAGAAAGTGCAGAGACATATCAAAGTATAAACAACATCTGCTGACATTTATATACGAATAATTTTGAATACCTACTTATGATTTGCCGTGTCGCCAAGGTACCCGGCAGAGGGGCGTGGGGTGGAGAGGGGGATAGGAAGTTGGTCTCTGGGGCGAGAGACCAACTGTGAGATATTGGTTACCTTATTTCCTACTGAGAATGTTCAGTTTCGTCTTCGGTGCCAAAACGTTGTGTACTTTCACCTTTGAAGCCTTGAGCGTGAGTGTGCTTTGGCCCTTGATGTCGCGGCTCGAAGCAGCCACCTTGAATGTATATTCACCTGCATCAGTCACCCAAGCACTGGCTTTCTCGCTGAATGATGCAAGATCGGTCTTGGCGACAACGAGTGTGAGCGTCTCGCTCTGTCCGGGGTTGAGGGTCTTGGTCTTGGCAAAAGCCTTGAGTTCCTGAGCGGGTTTCTCCACTGCACCCTTAGGAGCGGTGACGTAGAGTTGTACCACCTCTTTGCCGGTGTGATGTCCGGTGTTGGTGACGGTCACGCTGACGTTGACGTTATCGCCATTGTCGGTCACTTGCACGTCACTGTATCCGAATGTGGTGTAAGACAGGCCGTAGCCGAACGGGTAGGATACCTCTTTGTTGAAAGAGTCGAAGAAGCGGTAGCCTACATAGATACCTTCATTGTAATTGGTGTAACCTACGTTCTCGACAGTCTGGTACTTGCTCAAGGAGCGGTCCATGAAGTTGACTTCTACACCGTCTGTCGGGAAGTTCTTGGAAGAAGGTATCTCGTCAAAACCGATAGGCCAACTCATAGGCAACTTGCCGGAGGGGGTGAGGCGGCCTGACAAAAGGTCGGCGACGGAGTTGCCAATCTCTTGTCCACACTGCCAGGGAAGAAGGATGGCATCAGGGATCGATTTCCAGGAAGCAGTCTCAATCACTCCACCTACGTTGAGTACAACGACTGTTTTCTTGCCTGCTTTGTGGAAGGCTGCGGTCACCTTCTGTACCAATTGTAGTTCCTCAGAGGTGAGATTGAAGTCTTTTGCGGTGCGGTCAGATCCCTCACCCGACAGGCGCTGGAGCGTGATGATAGCCACATCGTTGTTCTGGACGGCAGCGGCGAGGTCGTCGTCAGAAGGAACGGTCTCCTTGGGAAGGTCGGCGCTCTGCCACCATTCGCGCGGGGTCTTGGCGATTTCTTCCTTGGCTTGCTTGATGTAAGTGGTGTATGCGTTGAGGATGGAATCGTCTACGGTGTAGTCGTTGTTGCGCAGTCCCTCAACCAACGACACGGTGTAAGCACGGTTTACGTTGCCTGAACCGGTACCGCCAGCAATCGGGTCGTAACTGGCCACACCATAAAGCGCCACGTTCTTGATGTTGCTGGCCAACGGCAGCACATCGTTGTTCTTCAGAAGAACGGTGCCTTCGGCAGCAGAGGAGCGTGTGACCTGTGCGTGAGCCTTCAGGTCGGGGCTGTTGCTGTACTTGTATCCCTTGAAGCGGGGGCTCTTGACAACCAGTTCCAGCACGCGGCGTACGTTGGTGTCGAGCACGCTTTCTTTGAGTTTGCCACTCCTGACGGCTTCCTCTATAGCGGTTGCATCACCTTCTACGCCCGGTTCGATGAGGTCGTTGCCGGCAATCATGTTGGCCGTGCGGTCAGCCTTTCCATCTCTCCATACGGGGTCGGTTCCGCCAAACCAGTCGGTCATCACCAGACCTTTATAGCCCCACTCGTCTCTGAGGATGGTGGTGAGGAGGTCTTTGCTTTCCGAGGTCATCGTACCATTGATCAGATTGTAGGATGACATCACCGTCCAAGGATTGGACTTCTTTATCGCAATCTCGAATTGCTTGAGGTAGATCTCGCGTGCTGCACGCTGGCTCACCCGCGAATCGTTGCCCAGGCGACAAGTCTCCTGGTTGTTGAAGGCGAAATGCTTGATGGATGTGCCCACGCCTTGGCTCTGCACGCCGTTGATGTAAGCGGCTGCGATGTTACCGGCCAGTACCGGGTCTTCAGAGTAGTACTCGAAGTTTCTTCCGCACAAAGGATTGCGGTGGATACATGCACCCGGTGCGAGCAATACGTCAGCACCGTATTCGCGTACCTCGTTGCCGATGGCTGTACCTACGCTTGTCACCAAGTTGATGTCCCAACTGCTTGCCAAGCAAGTTCCGATAGGAAAGTGGGTGCAATAGTAGGTGTGTGAGTCGTAAGGGCGGGTAGGGTCGATGCGTAGACCAGCAGGACCGTCTGACAAGACAACGGAGGGAATGCCGAGACGCGGAATGGCAGCAGTGGTTCCGGCAGCACCAGGCACGAGTTTGGCATACGAACCAAGGTTGCCTGTGGTAAGGCCGGCCGAACCGGTTCCTACTACCAATGTCGCTTTTTCTTTAAGTGTCATTGCGTGCAATACCTCGTCGATATTGTCCACACGCAGTTGAGGGGCGTTTTGTGCAGAGAGGATTGTTGTGCATGCAATAGATAAACATGTTGTAATCAACTTTTTCATGTAGCAAAAAATTAGGTGTTCATTTGATTTATGTTCGCTGCAAAGGTAATTCACTTTTTTACGATTTTCAAAGTGAGGTAAAACAGGAAAGTAAATACCGATGAATACAACATGTACTGAACGACAGTTAGTTAGCGAAATAAAATAGAACTGGAGAGTAAACTTTTAAAACCGTTTGAAAAAGGTGTTACATGTACTGCCGGAGCCTAAAACCTCAGTTCAGTCCTCCTTCTCCCGTGTAGAATTACAGTCTGGGTCTGCTCAGTACAACTCCCTTCTCCTCTCATGATAGTCGTGTCATCAGTATTCGGCCTTGCGGACTGTAGTATTCGGGCCGAATACCGCAGTATTTGAGGCCGAATACTGTTGTATTTGAGGCCGAATACTCGAGTGTGCAAGGCCGAATACTCGAGTATTTCGGCCCGAATACTGGTACAGGTGGATAGGAGTGGTGTTTCGGTCGGGGCTTCGACCGCTTTTCTTTGGGTTTTTGTGTTGTGCGAATATCGGCGGATTCTAAAAATCGTCTTTGCTGAATGCAAGCAAAAAGATATGATGAGAATCCGTCTAAAAAAGAAATTTCAAGTGACGATAAAAACAATTCGCTATTTTTGCGAATATTCAAGATAATGCACTATCTTTGCATGAAGCAATACAACACTATATGGAAATAAAGTTTGAGGAAGATTATCTCCGAGAATTGTATTAAGTAGGTATTCAAAATTATTCGTATATATGGGTCAGCAGATATTGTTTATACTTTGACATGTCTCTGCACCTTCTTTTCGCCTGTATGCCCGGCTTTCAT
>CAVCSC010000096.1:0-3137 GCA_963604975.1 Lachnospiraceae bacterium
GGGTTACAGATGTCACTACGTTCCATCTTCACCCTGGGCTACGGTCGTTACGCCCTTCCAGGGCTGATAATGGTTTCACGCTCTTTCTCAGTTTTTGAACACCCTACCCTACGGGACTCGCCGATTGCGATGTTTTACCGGACACCAATAGTAATTAGTCAGAATAATTTTATTTAACGACAATAGAGACAATAGGGACAACGGATTTCGTTCATGTAACCTAAAAAATTGTCTCTATTGTCTCTATTGTCGTAAAAAATGAGTTGATGATGAGGGAATGGTAACTCGGGAATTATTAATGACAATAGAGACAAATAGCAGAAAATGTTGTCTCTATTGTCTCTATTGTCGTTTATTTATTTCGTGAACCACGACCGAATATTCAAACATCTGTATTCGTGAGATTTGTAATATTCGTGGTTTATCATCCCCTTAAAACAACTCCGTCTGCATGATATTCCCCTCATACGGGTTGCGTCCGAGGTGGTTGTAGGCCAGGCGGGTAGCCATACGTCCGCGTGAGGTGCGCTTGATAAATCCCTCCATGATGAGGTACGGCTCGTACACCTCCTCCACCGTGCCGGTATCCTCGCCGATGGCCGTCGCGATGGTGGAGAGACCGACGGGGCCGCCACGAAACTTGTCGATGATGGTGAGGAGTATCTTGTTGTCGATCTCGTCGAGACCGTACTGGTCGATGTTGAGCGCACGCAGCGAGAGCAGGGCAATGTCGGTGTCGATGCGGCCCGTGCCCTTCACCTGGGCGAAGTCGCGCACACGACGGAGCAGGGCGTTGGCGATACGGGGCGTGCCGCGCGAGCGGCGGGCGATCTCCAGGGCCGCCTCATCGTCGATAGGCACCTGCATGATGCTGGCCGACCGTTTGAGGATGCGCTTGAGCGTCTCGGGGTCGTAGTACTCCAAGTGGAGGTTGATGCCGAAGCGGGCGCGCAGCGGTGCCGTGAGCAGACCACTGCGGGTGGTGGCCCCCACGAGTGTGAAGGGGTTGAGATCTATCTGTATCGACCGGGCCGAGGGACCCTTGTCGATCATGATGTCGATGCGGTAGTCTTCCATGGCCGAGTAGAGGTACTCCTCGACCACGGGCGAGAGACGGTGTATCTCGTCGATGAAGAGCACGTCGCGCGGTTCGAGCGAGGTGAGGATGCCGGCCAGGTCGCCCGGCTTGTCAAGCACCGGTCCGCTGGTGATCTTGAATCCCACGCCCAGTTCGTTGGCGATGATATTGCTCAGCGTCGTCTTGCCCAGTCCGGGAGGGCCGTGCAGGAGCGTATGGTCGAGCGGTTCGCCGCGGTACTTGGCCGCCTCGACAAACACCTCAAGGTTTTCTACCACCTTCTGCTGTCCGCTGAAGTCGCCGAAGCGCAGCGGGCGGAGGGCGTTTTCAAATTCCTTTTCGGCTGAGGAGACGCGCTCGCTTCTGATATCGAAATCGTTGTCCATAAGTAGGTATTCAAAATTATATATATAAATAACAGCAGATGTTATTAGTGCAAAAATACGCATTATCCGCGTCCGTGGCAAATTTGGTGCTGCAAAAGTTCCCGGTCTTGGATATTCTTTGTAATTTCGCAGACACAATACGCCCCCGCATCATCCACACTTTTTCCCCCTTCGACATGAACGTACAGATAGAAGACTCATGGCGTCAGCACCTCGCCGGCGAGTTCGACAAACCCTATTTTGCCGCCCTGACCGACTTTGTGCGGGCCGAGTACCGTGCCGGCACGTGCTATCCGCCGGGCCCCGCCATCTTTCGTGCCTTCGACCTCTGCCCCTTCGACCAGGTGAAGGTGGTCATTATCGGTCAGGATCCCTACCATGAGGAGGGACAGGCACAGGGACTGAGTTTCTCCGTGCCCGACGGCGTGACCTTTCCTCCGTCGCTCATCAATATCTTCAAGGAGATCGCCCAGGACCTCGGCACACCCATGCCCACCAGCGGCGACCTCACACGCTGGGCCCGCCAAGGTGTGCTGCTGCTCAACGCCACGCTCACCGTGCGTGCCCATCAAGCCGCCAGCCACCAGCGTCACGGGTGGGAGACGTTCACCGATGCCGCCATCCGTGCTCTCTCTGCCGAGCGTGAGGGTCTCGTGTTCATCCTTTGGGGCGGCTATGCACGGTCGAAAGCGTCGCTCATCGATGCCCACCGCCACCTCATCTTGCAGTCGGTGCATCCCTCGCCCCTGTCGGCCAACCGCGGCGGCTGGTTTGGCAACCACCATTTCTCGCAGTGCAACGCCTATCTCGCCGAGCACGGACAGGAGCCGATAGTGTGGTAGAACGTTTTTCAGTCTGCGATTCCGCAATCCCCTATCCTCCATTTCCCCATCCCCATTTCCCTATCCCCATTTCCCAATCCTCCCATCCCCAATTCCCCCCATAAAAAAATATGATCATAGAAGTAGGCGACGTACTCCTTTCCTCCGACATCATCACCGAGCGTTTCTGTTGCGACCTTGATGCCTGCAAGGGCATCTGTTGTGTAGAAGGCGATGCCGGTGCCCCCGTGACCCTCGACGAGATAGCAGCCATAGAAAACACGGTCGACACCGTGTGGGGCGACCTTTCGGCCCAAGCCCAGGCAGTGATCGACCATCAGGGTGTGGCCTATACCGATCGCGACGGCGATCTGGTGACGAGCATTGTGGGCGGCAAGGACTGCGTGTTCACCTGCTACGAGGGCGACTGCTGTCTGTGTGCCCTCGAAAAGGCCTACCGCGACGGCCGTGCCGAGTTTTGCAAGCCCATCAGTTGCGCCCTCTACCCCATACGCGAAAAACAGTTTGCCGGCGGCATCACCGCCCTCAACTACAACCGCTGGGACGTGTGCCGCGACGCGGTGAAGAAAGGCCGCGAACTCGACCTGCCCGTCTACCGCTTTCTCCGTGGCCCGCTCGTGCGCCGATTTGGACAGGAGTGGTACGACGAACTGTGTGAGGTGGCCGAGGAGATGGAGAAGGTGAAGGAGTAAGGAATAGAGATTAATTAGTCCCTACGGGTAGGATGTTCAAAATTTATATGCAAAATATGCAGCGTTTGTGTGGTTTTTGCCCCTGCTTTCTATGTTAAAAACCAAATGTATTGGCCATTATTTTTGATTTAAGCCGCGC
>CAVCSC010000097.1:0-3080 GCA_963604975.1 Lachnospiraceae bacterium
TGCGGAAGCGTTGCGCCCTGCGTCGGCATGGTGACAGTCGGTGCATTGGCGTTGGCGCTGCTGAGCAGACTGTTGGTGGAGAGGTAACTGGAGTCGAGCGTAGCATGGTCGATATCGGAGTCTTTCCAGTTCCAGAAGCGCGTGAGGTCTATCTTCTCGCTCACATTGGTCTCTCCCAGCACGGCCTCACCAATCATACCGCTGGTCGGTACGGAGACGGTGGCCGTCGGTACACGGAAGCCCATCGACTGGAACTTGTAGATGCGGTCTTGCAGCGTTGCGCTGGTGAAATCGTCGGTTTCCTCATCGAAGAGTTCCTTGCCCAGTGCGGCCCTTACCTCATCGTTGTCGGGGATATAGAACGGCAGTACGATGTTGTTGCCGTAGAAGCCGAGCGGCGACAGTGCGTCGACACAGTTGAGCAACGGATAGGAGGTGGCGGTCGATGTGCCGTCGGCATCGGCATCGAGGTCGATGGTGTAGC
This sequence comes from Lachnospiraceae bacterium, assembly GCA_963604975.1. Taxonomy (GTDB): domain Bacteria; phylum Bacteroidota; class Bacteroidia; order Bacteroidales; family Bacteroidaceae; genus Prevotella. The sequence continues at coordinate 485 of CAVCSC010000097.1, forward strand.
CTTCGAGCATCAGTACCCGTTCGCCGTCGCTCATACCTTCCCATACAAAGCGTGAGTAGTCGTAGGTATTGGCCAAGACGTGCTGGTAGAGTTCCTCCACGCGGCGCAGTTCGTCCTTGCTGAAGTAAGTAGAACCTTTCCTGCACAGTGTGAACCTCATCTTGCTGCCGAGAACGTTGCCCACGCCGGTGAGCGCGAATTTTTCTTTTCCACTGTAGGAAGACAGACTGATCTGCACATTCAGATCGGCAGCATCGCGCACTTCCTGGGCACTGAGCGTGACGGAGTAGTCCTGCACCAGGTTTATGGCATCATTATAGTGACTGATATCGGTGATATCGCCATCGCTGTTCGTATTGTCCTTGGCGAGGTCGTTGAGTTTGTGGTTCATCTGCTGAAGCGCCTTATCCGTCAGGGCCTTGCGCTCGGCCTCCGTGAACATGTATACCGTCAGCGACTTGCAACGGCGGGTGACCTCTATGGTGAAGGTCTCATCGGCAGCACTTTCAGCCGGTATGTTGAAGAAGAAGGCATACCCTATCTTGGTAATGTCAGCTTCATTGCGCGTCTGCGCTACCAAATCACTCAGGTCAGTCTTCGTGGTGATGGTCGGGTTGTAACTGGCGACAGACGGGAAGACCCCATACAACTTACGGGTTTGGGGGTAGAACACCTGTCCGTCGGAAGTGCGGAGCGTCATCCCGATGATATCCGCGTCAATCAGATTGCCATAGAGATTGATGGTGACGTTCACATCCGTTGCGCCCGTATCCTGCTTCCACGACGGCGTATTGAAAATGTTGCGGCAGAGTGTCAGACTGCGGCGATAATTCCACGACAGACACTTTTCGAGCACGTCGGCGTAGCGCACGAGTCCGGCATAGCGGCGCTGGAAGCGTATGGGAGTAATCTCGCTCTGCACATATACGCTATAGTCTACCGTACCCAAGTCGCCGCCCTCATAGAAGGGGATAAGTTTGAGCGGCACGAAAAGCACGAGTTTCACGTTCTCGATGCACGTCTGCAACTTGTACCGGCGCATCACCTCCCAGTATTGCACGGTCATGACGTGCGAGTGGTTGTGGTTGGCTATCACCTTGGAGGCCACCGACTCGCTGTCGCTGCTCGAAGCGGCGCGTATGGAGACACGGTTGGTCTGTGCCAGACGGGTGCTCGTGCTGACGATAGAGGTCTGGAACCGCTCAGCGGCCTGCGAAGCATCGCTGTAGGTATTGCGCAACGTGGCCGATGCAGAAGATGAGCCGTGACTCTTCGATGTACTTGACGATCCGCCCAACAGTCCGATAAACAGGCCCATTCCGCTTGTTCCCCTGCTCTTGGCGTAGGTGGAATATTGCGACGACTGCGATGCGGCAGAGGTCTGCGCGGCAGTCTGCGAGAATATCTCCTCTATCGAGTCGCTTTGATACTGGCTCGACGAGTCGGTCACACGGTCGGTGCCGTCGGCGGTATCGCTCACGCTATACGACTCGGTGTGCTCCCTGACCACGAGACGCTGTTCTTCACCGGGGGCAAGCACCAGAGAGTAGAGCAGATTGCCCAAGGCATAGCCGTCGGGCACCCATGCCTGACTCATGCCGAGTACATAGCCTATGCTCAGTCCGCCGCTCTGGCATACATTGTCATGATGCAGCCGCAGATTGCGCTTGAAGCCATACACATCGACAGGCGTGCTCACCGTTTCGCGTTGGCTGGTGGTGCAAGGCACGGAGAGCCGCTGCAGAAGATTGTAACTGAACGTGCGCGACGGTGCCGTGTCAGGGTCAAGGTATACAGGATTGGCTCCCTCCTCGCCTTGGAGACGCACGCTCGGAAGGCTATTTTTCTCAGCCACCGGTGCCTTGAAACGGGTATTGTCGAGGGCGAACGGTTGTGCGCCGAGGTCGCACACCACGGTCACCGTAGTATCGGCGGTCTGCACGGCAGATGTATTGGCGATGATTTCCTCAGCCGATTTTGCCACTTCCTGCTGTCCGTCGGCATTGCTGAAGGTGAAGGTGAGCGTCGAACAGAGATTGTACTTCTCCGGCATGCGTATCTCGAAGCATCCGTTGGCATTGGTATACGCCTGCACGGGCTTTTGTATGGAGGAGAGGTCGCTGGCCGAGGTGAGGAAGCCCGTAAGTTGTACCAGCATGCCTTCTAAGGCGTGGCTTTGGCCGTTGCCCGACACTTCCACACGTCCGGTGATCATTTGCGGGAGTCCGCTTGTGTCTTCCACGTTAAGTGCCTTGATGGCTTGGGAGATGGCTGCGAAGGTGCCAACGGCGTCCGTCCTGGTTTCTGAATTGTCTACGAGGGCGTAGAGATGTGTGGGGGCATCCTGTCCCGACACATCGAGCACAAATGCGCTGGCCGACTCATAGATTTGGTAGTGGCTGTCATTGGGGTACTTCTCTTTGTACTCCTTGGCCTTGGTCTGTATATTCTGCAGGTCAGCACTCGTGGGCGGTACACACTGACTGCTGATGCCAGAAAACTCACTGCGGTAGATGCGCTGCAACATGCGCACATCGTTCTTGGCATCGAGGGAGAGCAGACTGTAGTCGTCGGTCTGTTTGCCGTTGTCGCTGTC
>CAVCSC010000098.1:0-2959 GCA_963604975.1 Lachnospiraceae bacterium
CCTTGCGGACTGTAGTATTCGGGCCGAATACCGCAGTATTTGAGGCCGAATACTGGAGTATTCGAGGCTGAATACCGGAGTGTGCAAGGCCGAATACTCGAGTCTTTCGGCCCGAAGACTGTTTTAAAAGGATAGACGCCCAAAACCGGAAGACAATACATTGCAGACGTTCCGGATTTAGAATTCATTCAGTGCCTACGAAAGAGGGCGAATATTTAAGCATAAATCCGAAACAAAGAAGTTATTTATTAACAACGACAATAGAGACAAAGAAATAATCAACGATAATAGAAGTTATTAACGACAATAGAGACAATAGAGACAAATTTTAGGTTGCATGAACGAAACCTGTTGTCTCTATTGTCTCTATTGTCGTTTTTAAAAGGTCTTCATCAATACTCGCTTTGTCTACCGCAAGCCGTTTGCGTTGGGGTGAACAAAGTGTCTGTTTCCAATACTTCAGTACATAAAAAACCCAGCCCCACCTATAAATCCTTACTGGTGGGGCCGGAAACACGAATATGTATGAAGCAATATATATTCTATGTAGAGTGGTCGGTACGGTGGCTTAGGGGTCTGGCTGCCGTGACTGCCACTTGTTGTCAGTGCAAATGGTCGGGGTGTAGGGTAGGGGCGTGATGGCCCTTAGAGTTTGATCTTGTAGCCGAGGGAGATCTGGAAGACGGCGTTCTTGCCGTTGATGCCGGCCTTGGCAATCTGGGAGTCGCTCTTGATCACGTCTGTCAGGCCGATCTCATAGCGTGCGCCGATGGTCAGACCATTGGTGAACTCGTAGGATACGCCTACGGGGATAGAGAAGTCGATGGTGTTGAACTCGCTCTTCAGGTCGGTTGTCGTCTTGGTCTCACCCGAGACGGAAGAGTTGACTGTCGTTTTGCTCTTGGCTGCGAGCAAGAATCCGGGCTGGATACCGGCCTTTATTGCAAATCCCTTGAAGAGGTATACGTTGGCCAGGATGGGCACTTTCAGATAACTCATATTGAGGTTGCTCTTGTCGCTGAGCTTGTATTCTGCTATTTCGATGCTGTTGTCGCGCATTGTTCCCTGCAGTGAGTAGAAGAGGCCGGCGGTGAGTCCGAATCGCTTGGATACCTGGTATCCGGCGTCTACGCCTACAGCGAATCCTGCACGTGCGCCTGAGGTGCAATCGCCCAGATCGTTGTCGTACTTGACATCATTGACCTTGCCTGTGATGTCTGCTACATTGAATGCTACTGTGGGAGCGATGGTGAACGTGCCTGCTTCGGGTTGTGCGAATGCGCCGAGGGAGGCGATGAGTGCGATGGCGAGAGATGCTAACTTTTTCATACTATTACGTGTTTTGATTTGTTATTTGTGTAAGTGAATTTTCTTTTGCTTCATATCTTTGCTTCCCCATGATGTGTACGAGTATGGCTCGCGCTTGTTTTGCTTTCTGCATCTGGGGTTGCTGTCAGATGACGAGTGCAAAGGTATAGGTTGGAAAGTAATACTCCAAATTTTTTTCTAATATTTTTTCACGGAATTGTAAAATAAAACCCCGAAAACTTGCGGAATTCCCCGGGTTTTCGGAGTTTTCTTACAGATTTCAGTGAAGGAAGGGTCAATCGTATCAGATTGTTTCATTGTCGCTGCTATCCTCAGATTTCTGTTCATCCTTTTGTTTTCATGCCGTTTCCCTTCTTTTGTTCGCGCGTGTATGGTAGAGTGGGGGCAAAGGTGGAAAATTTTTGTTATCTTTGCATTTCCTTACGGACGTGTACCGTCGGGAAACTCGAATATATTATAATATCAATAGAAGTACAGCAAGTACGGAAGTCATAGAAGTACTGTATAGTACAGAAACACAGTAGTACAGAAGAAATGCAAATGGAGATACAGTCCACCCACGAAACGGCGCCCGTCGCCGCACCCGAACCTCAATCCAAAACCATCGCTGAGGCTGCTCCCGGCAGCATGGGCCATCTTGTGCAGATTGTCGACCATATCGGCGGTCTGAGCCAGCGGCTCGTCACGCTGAGCGTCTGCGGTTTTGTACTCTGCTGCGCAGGTACGGCCGACCTGGTGGTTGGCAACACGCAGTACCACATGGAGGAGGGCGACCTGTTCATCTGCCGTCCCAGTCTGCAGGTAGAAGGGCTCGGTTCGAGCAACAATTTCGCATGCTGCGGCGTGCTGGTGCCGCAGGAGTTTTTTGAGCGCAACATCGTCTTTGCCGGCAGTATGTGGGACACGCTCAACTTTCTTGACAACAATCCCATCCTCCGTCTCAACGGCGAGGAGTGCTACATGTTCCGCCAGTACTGTTCGCTCATCAAGACCAAACTCAATGCTACGCCGCTGCGCCATCACGAGGAGGTCATCGACTCGCTGGTGAGAGCCTTGGTCTACGAGTTGGGCGACCGCCTGGTACGGTTCTACAAGCCCGCTGAAACGACCTACAACTCGGCCGAGAACCTCTTCGACCGCTTCATGCGCCTGCTCGTAGGCTCGTATCCCAAGCCCCGCGAGGTGAAGGACTATGCCTCGCGCCTGTGCGTCACTCCGAAATACCTCTCGGCCGTGTGCAAGAGCGTGACGGGAAAACCGGCCTCCGACGTCATCGCCAAGTACATCCTTCAGGACATCAAGTTCCACCTGCGCCGCAAGGACAAGAGCATCAAGGAGATTGCCACCGAACTGGGTATCTCCAACCTCTCCTACTTCGGCAAGTATGTGCGGCGCGAACTGGGTATGTCGCCCCGCGCCTACCGCAACTCAATCATCGGGGAGCATGAAGAGAGTGAGGAGATGCAGTCGTAAGGAGAGAAAAAGATATTGCAGACACAGAGAGAATCCCGTAGAGGGACAACAAGAATAAAAGCGTAGGGCGATCCCCTACGTTTTTTTGTAAAGTAGGTATTCAAAAAAACGACAATAGAGACAATAGGGACAACATTGTCTGTTGTTGGTCTCTATT
>CAVCSC010000099.1:0-2911 GCA_963604975.1 Lachnospiraceae bacterium
CTTACAGGCCAGACCTTGCGTTGGTACATTAAACCCAGGGTTACACCGTTTGCTGGCGCAAACGGCTCACCCTGGGCTACGGTCGTTACGCCCTTCCAGGGCTAATGGTAGTCTTGCGTTTTGCGTGTTTTATAATCACAAAATCAACTCGCATTTTGAACACCCAAAGGGGCTGATGATGGTCTCACGCTTTTGGCTGATTTTGAACAACTCTACGGGACTCTTGGTTTGTGGTATCATGTACTATTTGTGGTATGAAGAACGTGTGAAAATATGAATTTTCGGGCAAAAGGGGGAGAAAATAGAAAAAGATATGTTATTTTTGCATTGTGATAGCAGACCTACATATCGCATGACCGAAATCACCGAGAAAACCATTGATATCGACAATATCCTCCGCTCCAAGATGGGGGCGAAGGCCAAGTACGTGCCCGGCGTGCTCACACGCTGGCTCAAGCGCATCATCCACCAAGACGAGGTGAACAAGTTTATCTGGGATGCGCGTGCCCTCAGCGGCACCGACTGGTTAGAGGAGTGCGTGCGCTACCTACAGATGGATATCGACGTGGTGGGGCGCGAAAACCTGCCCGACAAGGACGACGGCCGCCTCTACACCTTTGTCTCCAACCATCCGCTCGGCGGACAAGACGGTGTGGCCCTCGGTGCCATCATCGGCCGCCACTACGACGGGCGGTTCCGCTACCTGGTCAACGACCTGCTCATGAATCTCCCCGGACTGGCCCCCGTGTGCATCGGCATCAACAAGACCGGACGCAATAGCCGCGACTTCCCCCGTATGGTGGAGGCCGGATTCCGCAGCGACAACCACATGCTCATGTTCCCCGCCGGACTCAACAGTCGCCGGCAGAAGGACGGCAGCATACACGACATACCGTGGACCAAGACCTTCATCAAGAAGAGCGTGGAGTGCCAGCGCGACGTGGTGCCCATCCACTTCAGCGGATGCAACTCGCGGCGGTTCTACCGCATCGCACGGTTCAGCGACCGCTTCCTGCCCTTCAACCTCGCCATGATCTTCCTCGTCGACGAGATGTACCGCAACGTGGGCAAGCACTTCACCGTGCATATCGGCAAGCCCATACCCTGGCAGACCTTCGATGCCTCACGCACCCACGCACAGTGGGCACAGTATGTGGAAGACCAAGTGTACGCCCTCGCCGCAGAGCAGTAGCCGTCTCCTGTCCTTCCACCACAGAGGACAAGAGAGAGGAGGCAAGAGAGGACAAGAGAGAAGAAAAAGAGAAAAACAAGAGAGAACGCCCCCTTTACGCCCCGCACGTATATACCCAAGCAATGACAATGACGGAGCCACACGCGGCTCCAAGAGACATATATTCATGGAAGAACCCATCATCCCACCCGTCAGCAGAGAATTGCTCATGAGCGAACTGGTGCCCGAACGCCAACTGCGCATGACCAACAAGAGCAACAACGAAATCTACATCATCACCGCCCATGACTCGCCCAACGTGATGCGCGAGATAGGACGGTTGCGCGAGATCGCCTTCCGCGAAGCCGGTGGCGGCACGGGCAAGGAGGTGGACATCGACGAGTTCGACACCTGCGAGAACTGCTACAAGCAACTCATCGTGTGGAACCCCGAGGCCCGCGAGATTATCGGCGGTTACCGCTACCTCGTCGGCTCCGACTGGCAACTCGGTCCCGACGGTCAGCCCCAGTTGGCCACCAGCCACATGTTCCACTTCTCGGAGAAGTTTCTCAACGAGTATATGCCCTACACCATCGAACTGGGCCGCTCGTTTGTGTCGCTCGAATACCAGAGTTCGCGTATGGGTGCCAAGAGCCTTTTTGCCCTTGACAACCTGTGGGACGGCCTGGGCGCACTCACCGTGGTCAAGCCCGGCGTGAAGTATTTCTTCGGCAAGATGACCATGTACCCCTCCTACATCCGTCGTGGCCGCGACATGATACTCTACTTCCTCAAGAAGCATTTCGACGACAAGGAGAACCTCATCATCCCCTTGAAGCCCCTGCATATCGAGACCCCCGAAGACGAACTGCGTGCCCTCTTCTGTGAGGACGACTTCAAGAGCGACTACCGCATACTCAACCGCGAGATACGCCGCCTGGGGTACAACATCCCCCCACTGGTCAACGCCTACATGGGCCTCTCGCCCACAATGAAACTCTTCGGAACGGCCATCAACTACGGGTTTGGCGACGTGGAGGAGACCGGCATCCTCATCGCCGTCGACGAGATACTCGAAGAGAAGCGCGTGCGCCATATCGACTCCTATATCAAGGAGCACCCCGAAGCACTCCATATCACCAGCGGGGCCAACAACGTGATATTCAAGAGCAAGGAGGAAGAGTAGGGGATTTGTCAAGTGACGGGTCTTGCAAAGAATGTTGTAAGTGATGGGTCCCGCAGGAATCTCCGCAAACAACGAGTCCCGTAGGGACGACATATTATAGGATAGGGGCTTGCCCCTATCTCGAACCGTAAAACCTCAAACGTTGCCCCTGTAAGGGGCGCATAATTCAAATGAGATATGAAATATGCGCCCCTTACAGGGGCAATTGTAATATTGCATACGAAAAACGTAGGGGCGCTCGACTTTGTCGCTTGCCTTAGCAAGAACCCCTACGCTATAATATGTCGTCCCTACGGGTAGGGTGTTCAAAACTTGAACTGATTTTGTGATTATAAAACACGCAAAACACAAGACTACCATCAGCCCTGGAAGGGCGTAACGATCGTAGCCCAGGGTGAGCCGTTTGCGCCAGCAAACGGTGTAACCCTGGGTTTAATGTATGAATGCAAGGTCTGGCCTGTAAGGTCAGCACCACTACCGCACTTCCATACTTGGTATTGTGCTGACCTTACAGGCCAGCCTTCTTCTCATACCGTGAAAACCCAGGGTTACAG
>CAVCSC010000100.1:0-2897 GCA_963604975.1 Lachnospiraceae bacterium
GTTCGGCGATATATGTCTTGATGATGTCCTGCACGGTCGCGTCCTCAGTTTTGAGATCCCACATACCTATCTTGCCGTGGGTGACCTGCCAGCGGTTGCCATAGTCGATACCACCAGTATAATCGTGATAGAGGTTGGTGTCCTTGAGGCGGTCTGCCACATAAGTCAAGTCACCATTGGTATGGTTGGCCACAACGTCGACGATGACCTTCACCCCATACTCGTGGGCTTTTGTACAAAGGGAGGTCAGTGATTGCGTAGTGGCGATGGAGTTGCCGATGTAGTAGTCGTAGGGCTGATAGGCCATATACCACGAACTTTCGCCCTCTCTTTGGTGTACCGGGGATAGTTGTACGGCGGTAAAGCCCGCATGGGCGATACTGGGGATTTCCTCCTCAATCTGAGCGGCAGTCCAGTCAAAACAGTGCAGAATGACACCGTCCTGAATGTTGTCTTTCAGACCGTAGGAATTGTCGGCAACGGCAATGGCACATATATTGAGTATCAGCACCAATGCCCACGTGCGAACACGTAGAAAGAATTTGCTCATAAATGATAAAATATTAGATTTGATTTAGGTTTGACCTCTCCATGAACAACCGTAAATATCTCTTACGTAGGTTGTAGAAGACGGGCTTTCAGCATCCGCCCCAAGTTTGATATTCTGTTATGGTTTTAGGTTTACGACGATAAAGGTAGCAAGCAAAATGATAAGGCTAAGTATCACCAGAGCAAAAAAAAGCAATACAAAAGCGTAAACGTTTTCACAGATTGCGGGCGTTTTTCATATATTTTCGCGGCGCCTCGTATATCACGGGTGCAACGTTTCACCACACAATAAATGACGGTTCAAGGGGAAGCATCCGCCGTACTTTATCCCCCTCTACCAGTATTCGGGCCGAAATACTCGAGTATTCGGCCTTGCACACTCGAGTATTCGGCCTCAAATACAATAGTATTCGGCCTCGAATACTGCGGTATTCAGCCCGAATACTCGAGTCCGCAAGGCCGAATACTACAGAAGGCGCGTTTTGAAGGTGACGCGTCAGAACCTATACAGACCATGTAGGTTGCAGATTTCAGTACAGATATTGGAAGTGAAAAGGCATCTCACTTCAGCCTCGAGGCCAGCGCGAAAAGCACTTAGGGTCTGCCCTACCCTATGGTTATGGTTTCCAAATCGTCGGGGACGTACACCGTACCGCCAAAGGCAGACTGAGCCTCGCGGGTGTAGCATTCCTTTCTTCCCGAGGTCTTGTCTTCGGTATGGTAGAGCACGAGATTGCGTACAGACAGGGCGGTAGCCAACCGCGCCCCATCGAGGGCCGTACTGTGGTGCTTCTCATAGGGATGGAAGCGGTCGGCATCGGCATGAAGACAGAAGGCTTCGCAGAGCAACCAGTCGGCCCCTTCTACCCACTGACGGTTGGCCTCATTGTAAGGCTCGTCGCCGAGACACGCAAGCGTGGTACCGTCGGCAAACGTGACACGGAATCCGTACTGCGGTTCTTTGGTAGAACGGATATCGAAGGCATTCAACTGCCAGTCGCCGACCTGAAAACTGTCACCGTCGCCAAGCACATGGATGATGATGCGGTCGCCTATCAGGGCACTCAACTTGGCCGGCAGGGTGTTTCGACAAATCCACTCCAACACACTCGTGACCTTGCTGTTGCCGTAGACGTGGAGGTCGCCGTCATACTGTCCGCCCTTGATCTTCTGCATGACCATCCTCACCAGCCATACTGCCCCGAGCACATGGTCGGTATGGGCATGGGTGAGAAAAAGGTGGTGGATATCGGTGGGGGCAACATCAACGCTCTCCAACTGGCGGAAGATTTGGTTGCCGCCTCCAGCATCGACCATCAGCAGGGTGGTGTCAGACTGGAGCAGGAAACAGGTGTTGTAGTATCGGGTGGCAAGGGCATTGCCCGTACCAAGCATAGTGAGTTGTTTCATATGTTATTGTTTTCTTCGTTTTCTTCACAATCAAGAACCGTACCGCCTTTTTTCTCACCGTCACTTAGACATTGCCGTCCGGTGAGGGCAGACTTCCTTCCAGGGCGAGCAACGTTTTCTTTGCCGCCAGACCGCCGGCAAAGCCAGTCAGCGAGCGGTCGGAACCGACGACACGGTGGCAGGGTATGACGATGGACAGGCCATTGGCTCCGATAGCCCCTGCCACGGCCCTGACGCCCTTGACATTGCCCACACGCAGGGCGATATCCTTATAACTGCAGGTCTGCCCATATGGTATCTCCAGCAAGGCGGCCCATACGCGCCGCTGGAAATCAGTACCGACAGGAAGGAGGGGAAGGTCGAACGTCTTGCGCTGCCCGGCGAAATACTCATCGAGTTGCGCCATTGCACGAAGGATCGTCTGCGACGGCCGTACCGCGAACTCGGCCCGAAGCCGACGGGCAAGCCGCCGCCTGTTCCTCAGGGCACAGGGCATGGCGTTCCAGTCGCAAAGGCAAAGCCAATCGCCGATGGAGGCCAGAACGATTTCCCCACAAGGGGAGTCATAGTACTGTAGGCAGACGATAGGTCTGCTATCTGTTTTTTCCATCAATGACTATAGACAGGGGCTTAGTGGCAGCAAAAGTACTAAATAAAGGTGGGTCTTAAAAATTATCTTTGATGGATTTTTTGGCATTTTAGCCAAGTATGTCATTCTCCTTCATGGGGTGATACGCCCTTCCTCATCACCTCATGCTTGATGGAGCGATGTGAGCATTTTCCACAAAAAAACACTAACTTTGCGAAAGAAATCTGTGGGAACCCACAAATATTTGCTATAAACTATGCTTTTCTATAGAATAATAAAAAAAGGTTCGTTTCATAAGTAGGTGTTCAAAATTATTTGATATGGATATGTGCCTTATTTTCGTTTGTAT
>CAVCSC010000101.1:0-2757 GCA_963604975.1 Lachnospiraceae bacterium
ATGTGAATAAAATATGCGCCCCCTACAGGGGCAATGCATGATAAATTCGATTGAGGTAGGGCCGAGGCCCTACCCTATAATCTGCGCCCCCTACAGGGGCAAAAACCGCACAAACAGGGGCATTATTTTGAAACATTTTTTGAACACTCTACCCTCGGGGTGGTTTATATTACTTCACCACTTTCTTTCCATTGACCACATACAGTCCCTTGGGCAATCCGCTGAGCGCATCGCCGGTGGAAACGTGGGTGGGGAAGGAACGCAGGGTGCGGCCGTCGGGAGCGACGACGCAGGTCGGAGCGGTGGCATAGGGGTCAGTGTCGGAGGTGATGTCGGCGATGCCTGTGGCATACTCTGAGGTGACATCGTCTACCTGATACTTGCCGCTGGTCATGGTAGAGGAGATCTCAAGGAAACTGGTCTTGGTGATGCCTACCACGTCGACAGTCTGCGGAGAACCGGAAGCGGTGCTGAACACAAAGTTGACGGCATCTGACACCGACTTGATATGATAGTCGGCATAGTGCCAGGTCTTGCCGCCAAGGGTGACGGTAGCGGTGTTGCGGTCGCCGGGCCAGGTCTTGTTGGTGCAGAGGTTGTTGCCGGCGGCATCCCATGCCCAGAAGTTGAGCGTGCTCCATCCGGTCTTGTCGGCATTGACATAGACGGTGATGTCGTAGGGTGTGAAGGCTTTCACCTCATAGGTACGGGTGATCTCGCCGCTCACCTTGCCATCTTTGAGCAGGGCTACGCGCAAGGTGGTCTTGCCCTCGCCGATGGTGATTGTTGCGCCGTCGGCTACCTGTGTAGACGAGGCTGTGGGGGCGGTGCCGTCGGTGGTGTAGACGAGGCGTGCGCCACTGGTGGCGGAGAGGGCGTGGAGGGTAACGGTCTGTGCGTTCTCATAGGTGCCCGAGGGCAGGTCGGTCCATGCCGACTCTACATTGCGCGACACATAGTAGGCGAAGTGCTCGCCCGTGGCTACAGCGAAATAGTCTGCGGCCGTGGCGGAGGCGGGCCATGAGGTGTCGCCCATCAGGACGATAACGTTGGCACCGTCGGCACCGTTCACGCGCATGGCGTACTGTGAGGTCTTGTTGACGAGATTGCTGTAGGTGCTCTCGTTGTGCAGACCGGCGAGTTGGCGGGCATAGATCATCTGCTTGATGGCCTGCTTGTAGGTCTTCCAGTGGGGCAGGAAGATGCAGGGTGTGCCGGGAGCAGCAAGGATGAAGGCATTGGCAGCAAGGATGTTGGCCGTGGTCTCGTTGTCGTTGCCACGGTTGTAGGTGTCATGGTTGTCGACAAAGGTGACGGCATAGCGGCGCAGGCGCAGGTCGGAGGCCAGGCTCGACTTGGAGAGTTGTGACCAGTTGGTGCCGGCATTGCAGCAGTCGCGCAGGTTGTACTTCATGGCGAAATCGAAGGCGGCCGACTGTACCACATCGCCAGACTTGGTGCCGTTGACCCAAGCGGCGAGGTTAGAGGCATTGCCATCCCAGTATTCGCCCACGGAGTAGGTGGGCTGAGCGGCGACATTGTAGAGAGAGGTGTACTTGGGGGCGTAGCCCCTGACCATATCGTAGCGGAAGCCGGCGTAGCCGAGGTCGTTGAGCAGGAAGTCGAGGTAGGCCTTGACCATGGTCTGCACGTTGGCGCTGGAGTGGTCGAGGTCGCGCGCACCGTCGAAGTCCTCGCCGGAGTCGGTGGCACCTGTCGGTTTCACTTCGGCCTGTGCTGCGGTCTTGCCGCCGTCATCGTTGGAGCAGATGTCGGAGGGCAGCATGCGGTAGGTGACACCCTTGTAGGTCTCTTCGGGGAACGACATCCACTTGCCGTCGAGCGAAGAACGGTGGTTGATGACCACGTCGGCGATGGTGCCGATACCCTTCGAGCGGAAGGTCTTGATCATAGAGCGGAGTTGCTGCTCATTGCCGAAACTGCTGGTGTAGTCGCTGAACCAGTAGATATCGTCGTAGCCCATCGACGGATTGGCTGCACTCTTGCCGCTCTGCGGTACCCAAACGAGTTGGAAGAACTCGGAGAGTTCGTCGGCCTGCGACTCAAGGTTGGTCCACTGTGTGTCGTTGAAACTGTCCCAATAAAAGCCCTGGAGCATGACGCCCCGATACTGGGAGGGCCATCCCTGTGCGGCGGCAGTGAGTGCGACAAGGAGGGAAAGAACGAAGGTGTAGTAACGTTTTTTCATTGTTATAAGCATGTATTGTTGTTTTTTCTTGGATAGTGTGCTTGGGTAACGGTATAGAAAATATACAAAACCGGTTTTCAGGTATTTGGCGAAGTTACAAACAATCGGCCCTACCCGAAACCCGCGGACGAACAAATATGGACGGGCGGGCGTGCAAACGTTTGCATATCCATTTCTCGTGGCGATAATCCGTACTCTATATTGAGTTTAGATATGACTGGGCTGGACCAATGGAGTTGCTTGACTTATGAGAGTCTTAAAAACGACAATAGAGACAATAGAGACAATTTTTTAAATTAGTTCCAAGAACAAAACCTGTTGTTTCTATTGTCTCTATTGTCGTAAAATAAACATCCCGATTTATTTATTCTCAATAAACAAATTTGGCGGTTTTTATTTATTGCCAGTAAATAAATTCGGTGTATTTTATTTGACGGCAATAAATAAAGAAGTTGGAGTAGTTTTTTTTGCTTCATATAAGTAACGGCAAACGTCCCTTTTCTTTTGGGGAATGCTTGCCGTTATGTCTGATTTACCGTGTACGGGTT
>CAVCSC010000102.1:0-2601 GCA_963604975.1 Lachnospiraceae bacterium
AATATGTCGTCCCTACGGGACTCGCCGATTGCGATGTTTTTACCGGACACCAATAATTTGCATTGGGACTTATCCCCCTATACCTTCTACCGTATGGTGTAGGTCGTCATGACCGCGGGGTCGAACGTCTCGCGGGCCACTTGCTGCACCTCCTCTGCCGTGACAGCCTCGATGCGCGAGAGCAGGGAGGTGACGTCGCGCTCCCAGCCGTAGTGCAGATAGCCGCGGGCGAAGTCGAGGGCAAACGACTCGCGCGAGTCGCACGACACACCGATTTGCCCCTTGAGTTGCTTCTTGGCCGCCCGCAGTTGACTGTCGGTCAGCGGGGCTGACATCACACGGTCGAGCTCGCGGCGCACCAGTCGCAGACAGCGACGCTCGTCCTTGGGGTCGCACCCGAAGTAGGTGGCCCACAGGCCCGTGTCCGAGTAACTCACCAGCGTGCTCTCCACGGTATACACCAAGGCGTTGCGCTCACGCAACGACACGTTGAGCCGGGCGTTCATGCCCGGTCCGCCAAGGATATTGTTGAGCAGATAGAGGGCCATGCGGCGGCTGTCGTGTACGTCGTAGGCACGGCCGCCCGTCATCACATGGGCCAGATGGGTGTCCATGTGGTGCACATGCACGCCGGGACTGTATGCCGGAAGGACAGCCTGGGCCCGGTCGCGGGCAACGCTCTCGACGGAGATACCGTCTGAGGGGCAACGCTCCGCCTTTTCCAATAGGCGCACGAGGCGGTCGAAGTCCACATCACCGTAAGCGAAGAACACGGCATTGGCCGGACGGTAGAGCCGGCGGGTAAACGCCCGTGCCTGCTCCGGGCCGTAGGTGCGCAACTGCGCCTCACGTCCGAGGATGTTGTGGCCGAGCGGATGGCCGGCAAAGAGCACATTCTCAAAGTCGTCGTACACCAGTTCGGCCGGCGAGTCATTGTAACTCTCTATCTCGTCGCAGATCACACCCACCTCTTTCTCTACCTCGGCCTGTGGGTATGTGCTGTGGAACACGATATCGGTGAGCAGGTCGACGGCCCGCGCCACATGCTCCTTGAGCACGGCGGCATGGTAGACGGTGTCCTCCTTGTTGGTGAAGGCATTGAGGTCGCCGCCCACGCTCTCCAGGGCGTTGAGGATATGCCAGGCACGCCGGCGCGACGTACCCTTGAAGGTGATATGCTCGCAGAAGTGGGCCATGCCCTCCTCGCCGGGACGCTCATCGCGTGTGCCGGCATTGACGGCGTAGCCGCAGTAGACCACGGGCGAGGCCGACGGCAGGTGGATGACACGCAGTCCGTCGGACAGTGTATGTGTGTTGTACTTCATGATTGCGGATGCAAAGGTAGCGCAAAAAAACGGCGATTGCATCGGCCTACCTCCGCTTTTTTGGCTTTTTTGCAGCGGTTTGCCGCCACAACGCACAGATTTTCTCGATTTTATGTTGTATTTTTGCACACCGTGAACGACACCATACTACTACGATGAATACCACACTGAAAATGAGAGACATCACCATCGCCGACATGCTCAACCGCCACATGCTCAGCCATATCGACAACGACCTTGCACTGGTAGACACCCCGGTACTGCTCGACATGCCCGTCGAACCGTGCCGCATGCAGTGCCTGCTTTTCGCCATGTGTACCGAGGGCACGGTACAGTACGTTGTCGACACGGTGGAACAGACCGTCGGACCGGGCGACGTCATCGTCATCGGCAACGGGCAGACCGTGAGCGACTCACGCTGCAGCGCCGACTGCCGGGGCATCGTGCTGCTGGTGTCGCCCGACTTCTTCGACGAGATGGTCAAGGATGTGCACGAACTCTCGCAACTCTTCCTCTTCGCCCGCGAATACCCGGTATACACGTTCACCCCCGAGGAGGTGAACAACACCCTGAAATACTACAGTCTGATGAAGGCGAAGGTCGACGAGACCGGCCACCACTTCCGCCGCGAGACCGTGCGGTCGCTCTTCACCACGATGATCTACGACGTGAGCAACGCCATCTACCGCGTCATACACGGCAACGAGGTGCGGCACACACGGGCCGAAAAGATATTCATCGACTTCCTGCGGCTCGTCGAGCAGAACTTCCGCACACACCGCAAGGTGAGTTGGTACGGCCACGAACTGTGCATCTCGCCCAAGTACCTTTCGGAGACGGTGAAGGTCATCAGCCGCCGCACGCCCAACGAGTGGATTGACAACTACGTCGTGCTCGAAAGCCGTGTGCTGCTGCGCAACTCCACCAAGAGCATCAAGGAGATCGCCCAGGAACTGAACTTCTCCAACCAGTCGTTCTTTGGAAAATTTTTCAAGGAACATGTCGGGGTGTCACCGCAAAGTTACAGGAAAAGCAAAGTGTGAGGGCGGCCTGAAGGGTAGGAGGTTCAAAATTGGCAAAGACGCAAGCAACGAGTCCCGTAGGGACGACATATTATAGCGTAGGGGCTCGCCCCTACGTTTTTCGTTTATTATTATAACATCGCCCCTATAGGGGGCGCATAATTCATTGTGTGTAAATACGCTCGACTTTGTCGCTTGCCTTAGCAAGAAATATGCGCCCCTTACAGGGGCAACGTTTGTGATAACGATGAAAA
>CAVCSC010000103.1:0-2466 GCA_963604975.1 Lachnospiraceae bacterium
ATGTCGTCCCTACGGGACTCGCCGATTGCGATGTTTTTACCGGACACCAATATTTCTAAATGCGACACTTTAGTTTAAAACTCCACATAGGGTTCTATGCGTTTGAGGTCGCGCTCGCTGAACACGTCGCGCAACAGCCGTAGGTCGTCGAGACTTTTTATCTGACCTTTGGTGCGGCGATAGTCGGCGATGGCGCGGGCCTGGTAGAAGTTGATGTAGGGATGGCGGCGCAGTTCTGCCAGCGTGAGTTTGTTGACGTTTAGTCGGGTGACATGTTCTGCCGAAACCGTGAAGTAGTGTAGCGAGGCTTCGGGAAATCCTTCTATCTCTCTCATCTGCGACACATCGGCATATCCGCCCAACTGCTGTCTGCGGTACACGATCTGTCGGGCGTAGTACGGGCCGATGCCCGGCACGCGTTGCAGCAGAGCGGTGTCGGCCGTGTTGACGTCGACGCGCTCGTTGTCGCCTATCTTGTATTGGCGGTGTGCGGTGTCAGGTAGCGTTTCCTGGGTCTTGGCAGCGATGATGTCGGCGGCGGGTCGGTAGTCGTCGCTGATATGGATGTAGGGCTCAAGTTCGCGGTACTGCTTGACGGTGAGTCCGTAGACGTGGGCGAAGTCGGTCGGTGTGCGGTACACGCCGCCGTGGGCGCGGTACTTGTAGATAGCCTGCACCTGCCACGGCTGCAGGCCAAGTCGCAGCAGAGCGGTGCTGTCGGCCGTGTTGGGGTCGAAGTCAAACCGCTCGGGCCGCACCTCCTCGGTGGCGTAGATATATGTCTTTTCCTTTTTCCCGGGGCCGTCCGCCCGTGTGCTGTCGGCCCTTGCGATGATATTGCTCACCAGCGTGTTGTCCATGCCGTCGCCGAGCACGAAGAGCAAGGCCAGTGCGACGGCGGCGAGCACCGCTACGGTGACGACAATCTTGCGTTCGGCACGGATGAGGTAGAAAAATTCCTTGGCGGTCATGGGCTACAGGGTGTTGCGGGGTGGGGTCAGATGATGTTCAACTGGTTGAGGAAGATGATGGCGATGGCTATCGGGCAGACCACCCTCATGAAGAAGAGGTAGAGGCCGAGTATCCGTGTGCGTAGCGTGCCGCCGTTGGTGAGTTCCTCGCGGATGATGTCTTTCTTGACGTACCAGCCCATGAAGAGGCAGGTGAAGAAGCCACCCAGGGGCAGAAGTATCTGTCCGGTGAGGAAGTCGAAGAAGTCGAACAGGCTCATGCCGCAGACCACGAGGTTTTTGCATGGTCCGAGCGATAGCGAACAAAATAGGCCGATGATGCAGCACAGCGCGCTGACGATGGCCGCACCAGATTTTCTTGTGATGTGCAGTTCCTCATAGAAGAAGGCGGTGCTCACCTCGTGGAGCGAGATGAGTGAGGTCAGTGCGGCCAGCGACAACAGGGCGTAGAAGGCGATGGACACGACGTAGCCCACGGCGGGCACGGCGGCGAAGGCCTGGTTGAACACGTTGGGTAGGGTGATGAACACCAGCGACGGACCGCTGTCGGGGTTGATGCCCACAGAGAAGGCGGCCGGGAAGATCACCAGTCCGGCGAGCACGGCCACGAGCGTGTCGATGACCGTGATCTGTGTGGCCGACCTGACGAGGCGGGTCTGCCGGCTGAAGTAGGAGGCATAGGTGCAGAGACAACCCATGCCGATGCTCAGCGAGTAGAACGACTGGCCGAGCGCACCGAGAAACACGCTGCTGTCTACCTTCGAGAAGTCGGGCTTGAGCAGGAAGGCTACACCCCGGCCTGCTCCGGGCAGCATGCAGGAGGCCACCATCGAGACGATGAGCAGGATGAAGAGGGTGGGCATGAGCATCTTCGAGGCCCGTTCTATACCGCCTCTCACGCCGTGTATGATGACGAAGTGGGTGATGCCCATGATGACGAACGTCCAGAGGACGGGGGCTACCGGCGACGATGAGAAGTCGGCGAAGTACTGCTTGACCTCTTGCGGCGACCCGCTGAGGTTGCCTGTGGCGGCAGCGAAGATGTACTGCAGGCACCAGCCGGAGACCACGGCGTAGTAGCCGGTGATGAGAAATCCGGTCAGCACGCCCATCAGTCCGATGTACTTCCACGGCGTACCGTTAGACATGCGGTTGTAGGCCCGTGCGGTGTTGGAGGCTCCGCGGCGGCCGATGATAAACTCGCTTACCATGCAGGGTATGCCCAACACCAGTACGCACACAATATATAAAAGGATGAAGGCGGCACCTCCGTGTTCGCCTGCCATGTAGGGGAAACGCCACACGTTACCCAATCCGACTGCACTGCCGGCTGTGGCGAGAATGATTCCCAGTTTGCTTCCAAATTTTGCTCTCTCTTCTGCCATATATTCCAAATTGTTCGTATATAGATGTCAGCAGATGTTATTTATACTTTGATAGGTCTCTGCACTTTCTTTTTGCCTGTATGCCTGGCTTTCATCGGTCGTGTAGCCCG
>CAVCSC010000104.1:0-2269 GCA_963604975.1 Lachnospiraceae bacterium
TAGCCCAGGGTGAAGATGGAACGTAGTGACATCTGTAACCCTGGGTTTCCACGGTTTATGATGACGGCTGGCCTGTAAGGTCAGCACCGCAAGCACCCCCTGGTATGGTGCTGACCTTACAGGCCAGACCTTGCGTTGGTACATTAAAACCCAGGGTTACACCGTTTGCTGGCGCAAACGGCTCACCCTGGGCTACGGTCGTTACGCCCTTCCAGGGCTAAGGTTAGTCTCGCAAAATCAACTCGGGTTTTGAACACCCTACCCTAAGGGGCTGATGATAGTCTTACGTTTTTACCAATTTTGAACATCCTACCTAAGGGGCTGATAATGGTATCGCGCTTTTTGCCAATTTTGAACACCCTACCTGTAAGGTCTGCACCTCATAGTAAACCGCTTCTTAAAATATGTCTCAATCGCTCATAAAGGTCTACCTTCATATTATCTTCCACATCAAATCGACGAGTGTTACGATAAAGGAAGAACATATGGGGAAGATGCATGCCTATATGCTGGGCATTGAACGGCAACTTGCCGCATATGGCCTGTGCGTTGGCGGAACACATAACCATGTGCATATGCTATGCACCATGCCCAAGAATATCATGTTGCCCGAACTGATACAAAAAATGAAGGTGGCATCGCACAAGTATCTTGAGACGCTCGATCCAAACTATTACCGTGGCTTTGCATGGCAGAGCGGCTACGGCGTATTTTCCGTCAGTCCGTCGGTTCTCGACAATGTGGTGAGATACATCAACAATCAGCCAGAACACCACCGTCATCACACGTTTGAAGAGGAGTACCGACGATTTATGTCCGAATATAAGGTGGAAGGTGTCGATGAACGGTATTTGTTCAGCGATTGACTGCGTTTGGGTAACGTTTAATTCAGGTGTTGTGCTGACCTTACAGGCCAGCCGTCTACTCTGGGCTGTGAAACCCAGGGTTACAGATGTCACTACGTTCCATCTTCACCCTGGGCTACGACCGTTACGCCCTTCCAGGGCTTTGGTTAGTCGCGGCATTTTATGGGTATAAAATCAACTTGCATTTTGAACACCCTACCTTTCAGGGCGGATGTAAGCCCCAAATACTAAAAACCTTGCAAATCTTGCAAATAAAGATATCCAACGACTTACAACGCTATAAGAAAATTTTACCGGACATCAATATATGAAAATACTTCTTCTATTGTCGCGTTGCGACCAGACGGGAGTGACCACCCATACCCTTGACCTCTGCGAAGCGTTGGTGGCCTTGGGACACGACGTGACGGTGCTCGTCGGGAGACAGGCGGGCGAACCGCCCGAAAGCGAGATGCTCTACCAGAGGTTCGTCAAGACGGGAGCCACTATCGTGCCTTATCCCTTGCCTGAGGGCAACTCTATGGTAGGGAAGATACGGTCGGTATGTGCCGTCGTGTGGTACATGCTCCGCCATCGGTTCGATGTCATCCATGTGCAATCGCCGTACCTCTCTTTCATCCCCTGGCTGTTGCACCGGAAGTTTGTCTCGACCTTGCACGTCACCGACCTTGTGCGTTGTTTCTACTACAAGAACGCCACGCACCTGATAGCCATCAGCCGCGAGACGAAGGACTATGCCAAGCAGTTGTATGGCTACCGCGACGAGGACATCACGATTGTGCATCACGGTGTGTCGCTGCGTTTCTCTACGCTCCTCTCCGACGAGGAGAAGGCGGCAGCCAAGCAGCGGTTGGGCATACCTGAAGGGAAAGTCATTGTCGGTCTGGTGGGCAGTGTGGAACGCCGAAAGGGTCACGACCATCTGCTTGCCGCCGTGCGCCAGATGCCACAGGCCTTGCGCCAACAGGTGCACATCGTGTTCCTGGGCAGTTCGAAAGACGGCCGTACGGTGGATTGGCTCAATGGCGAGATCGACCGTTCGGGTCTGCGCGAGCAGGTGTCATGGTTTCAGTACCAGTCGCCGGAAACATTTTACAAGATATTCGACATCTTCGCCCTGCCGTCCCACAAGGAAGGATTCGGCTTGGTGGTGTTGGAAGCCATGCTGGGCGGTTGCTGCTGCGTGCGTAGCAATACCGAGGGCAGTTATGAGCAGATAGAAGACGGCAAGAGTGGTTTCATCTTCGAGGACGGCAACGTCGAGCAACTGAGTGGCATTCTGTCGCGGCTGGTGGAAGATGCCGCCTTGCGCCGGCAGGTGGCAAAGGCCGGACGCGAGAAGGCCCTGCGTGAGTTCACGTCTGAAGTCATGGCCCGCAATACCGTGGAGGTATATAAGAAAA
>CAVCSC010000105.1:0-2248 GCA_963604975.1 Lachnospiraceae bacterium
TAAACGAAAAACGTAGGGGCGAGCCCCTACGCTATAATATGTCGTCCCTACGGGACTCGTTGCTTGAGATTTTGCCGATTTTGAACACCTTACCCTACGGGAGTCGCCGATTGCGATGTTTTTACCGGACACCAATAATTCTAAGTCTCTTTGTTCGTAACGTTGCTTACTACTTCCCCAACCTGAACTTGTATCCGACGGTGAGTTGGAGTACGACGTTTTTGCCGGTGCTGTGCTTATAGAGGTCGTTGACACCGAGATTGAAGCGGCCGTCGAGCATGATGCCGCTGTCGAACTCGTAGGAGATGCCTACGGGGATGGCCAGGTCGATGGCGTTGCAGCGGCTCTTGACGTCGAGTGTGCGGTGGTCTTTGGCACCTTCGGCCTTGCCGCCGCCATCTACTTTGAGATGGTCTTTGGCGGAGAGGAGGATGCCGGGCTGGAGGCCGACCTTCAGGGAGAGTCCGCGCCAGAGGTAGAAGTTGGCCAGCACGGGGATGTTGAGGTAGTCGAGGTCGAGGTGGCTTTGGTCGTCGACATGGAAGGAGGCGCCGTTCCATCCATCGGCCTTGTCGCGCTGTGCGCCCTGCTGGGAGTAGATGACACCGGCGGTGAGGGCGAAGCGGCGTGTGAACTGGTAGCCTACTTCTACTCCGGCTGCCACGCCGACGGCGCACTCGGTCTCGGCCTTGACAAAGTCGTTGGTGTGCTTGTCGGTCTTGATGGTGTACAGGCGGCCGTAGCCGTCGTTGGAAAGTATCGATACGTTGAGCCCTACCTTGGGGGTGATGGAGAAGGTGCCCGGGGCGGAGCGTTGTGCCATGATTGCAGTCGCGGCCAAAAGGCCTGCTGCGAGTGTTGCCAATTTCTTCATAATGTCGTGTTTTTTAGCGGGAAACTTGAGGAATTACTCCTTGAGGGATACTCCTTGTGGAATTGTTCCTTGAGGGATACTCCTTGTGGAATTGTTCCTTGATGTAATGATACAATGAGGGGGTGCGGGCCGTAGCCCTCACCCCCTGCATATAAGTTGTTTCGGGTATGTCGGGTGTACCGTTATTGCTCTACGATGCGTTCTACCACGAAGAGGAGAGGATTCTCGGGATCGGTGGTCTTTGTGATTCTGTACTGACCCTTCATAGGATCTTTGGCGAGCGTCTCTACCAGTTGGTTGGCTTTGACGGTGTACTGGAGGTTGGCCTTTTGGACATTAGACTTGCAGACCAGTTGTCCCTTGGCGTTGACGCCCTCGACAACGAATGACAGTTCGGCTCCGTACATGTAGGAGGGTTCTGTGAGTTTCACGCCTGCCTTGACGGTCTGGTGGATGGTGAGTTTACCGGTGCTCTCGGGTGTGCTGCTCTTGATGGTGATAGCCTTGCCGTTGGTGAGTGTTTCGGTGTGCTTGACACCTGCGCCGTCGGTGTAGACGAGGCTGTTGTCGTAGTTGGCGCAATCGTCGGAGAGGCTCGGGGTGATGGTGATGACGGTACCTGCTACGGTGGTGTCGGTGACGGTGCCGCCATTGTTGTCGTCGTCATTACTGCAACTGGTCATACCTACGGTCATTACGGTAGCCATAAGGAGAAGGGCTGCGGCCTTCATTGCGGATTTCATTGTTGTCTTCATAATCATTCGTTTTTTTAAGTGGTTGATGTTGTATGTTTACTTGTTTTATTGCTTCTCGTGTATTCGTGTGTCGGATGTTTCTTTCTTCACGTTTTGCTTCTTGGGTTTGTTGTTTTGTTGTTTGTTGTTTTGCTTCTTGATTGCTTCATCGTGTCATCTCTGGCGTCAGGGCATGGCTCGCGCCTTGAGAGGTTTGCGTATCTGGCGTTGTTGTCAGATGACGGGTGCAAAGGTATAGTCCGACGAGTAATGCTCCAAATTTTTTTATAACAATTTTTCGCAAAATACGAAAATAAAACCCCGAAAACTAACGGAATTCCGCGGGTTTTCGGGGTTTTTCTGTGAATTTTATATAATATTATATTAACGGACGTTGAATTTGGAGGGTATTCGTGTGCGGGGGTACAATATATATGGGGGAGAAGGGATGAGCGCCGGTAAATGCATCGCAATTGACGAGTCCCGTAGGGTAGAGGACAAAATAAAGAAAAGGCACGAAATCATCATCAGCCCTGGAAGGGCGTAACGACCGTAGCCCAGGGTGAGCCGTTTGCGCCAGCAAACGGTGTAACCCTGGGTTTAATGTACCAACGCAAGGTCTGGCCTGTAAGGTCAGCAC
>CAVCSC010000106.1:0-2186 GCA_963604975.1 Lachnospiraceae bacterium
CCTCCATCAGTTTCTTGGCATCAGGCAAGCCAATGACTTCTTTGTTGTCGTTCACGCCGATGTAGATGCGACCGCCATGCGCATTGGCGAAACCGCATATCCATTTCAGATATTCGTCTCGCCACGACTCCTTGTATTCTATGTTCTGACTTTCGCTCAGCATAATTCTTTCTACATTTATACAATCACCCAAAATAAGCAATAGCCTATGGCTGTCTGTTCCTTCAATTTATCAGAGAGCATCATCTTGGGCAATCGTTTTCTTGAACATTTCCGTAAATATAAACAAATTCCGACAAAACATCAAGAAAATCAAGAAGAAATGTTCAATTTTGCCGATCTTTCCTTCCAAGAGATGTTATAGAATACAAAAAGGCTTTATTCTGCGTCAAAAGTCTGTTTCTGTAACGATTAGGTTTCTTGGGATTACCCTCTCGGTTTTCTCCATTTTCTCCTGCCTATGGCACGAATGACTACCGCTCCCCAAATCCCAAAACGGCAAATTGCCGTTCATTTCCGTGTTAATTTATGTTTTCTCTTGCTTTCCGTTTCAGGTTTACGTTAATGCAACATTGTTTTGTAGTCAGTTTCGGGTAACAAATCCCGAAACTTTGTACCATCTCCAACATTTCCACAAAGTTCTTCTTTATTTTAGCCAACGAAAATCGCAAAAAGAAATGTACTTATGTGGAAATTATTCATTGACAAACTTGACTGCATTGACAAACATATTATGCTGTTGCTAAATTACGACGGAGGGTATATAATAAGGCGAACTAAACTACGTCTGGCTTTAATAATCTGTGTATTTGCCGTCAGCAATATCAACATGGCAGCAGAGGAATCTGAGGACAGCCTACCTGTTGTCAATCAACCCTATCAATCCCTGCCAAACGAAGATTGTAAACTGGACAAGTTCTCTTCATCCCGACTGTATCAGATGACATATGTAGGTGTTCCCTTGATTGCTGCTGGACTCATTGTAAAGAGTGAAGATGATCATTTTCGTAGTCTGCGCAATGACTATATGCCAAAGTTTCGCAACCATGCTGATGATTATTTGCAGTTTGCGCCGGCAGCAGTAATGCTCGGGTTGAAGACAGCAGGAGTAGAAGGACGCAGTTCTTGGGGTAGAATGTTGGTGTCGGACGCATTTGCGGCCATGCTTATGGGTGGTGTGGTGAACACGCTGAAAACCACTACCCATGTCATGCGCCCAGATGGTTCCAACAATCACTCATTCCCTTCCGGCCACACGGCTACTGCCTTCATGACTGCCACCATGCTTTCAAAGGAATATGGACACAAAAGTCCTTGGATAAGTATAGGAGGCTATACCACGGCAATGGTAACTGGACTTATGCGCATGGCCAACAACAAGCATTGGCTTAGCGATGTGCTGACAGGTGCAGGTATAGGTATACTTACTACGGAAATGGGGTATTGGATTGGAGATTTGATATTCAAGAATAATGGCATCAATCATTCGGCTGCAACAGATTTTCAATTAGACGGAGAAATGAAAAATCCGTCATTCGTAAGTCTATATGTGGGACTTAACGTACCTCTCAGCAAATATGATATTGATGAAAAAAATATGTTCCGTACTTCATCTGGTTCTTCCGCAGGATTGGAAGGCGCCTATTTCTTTAACCCGTACATCGGCATCGGCGGACGTTTCGCGGTGTCGAATACAGCATTGATCGTCAATGGTGACAAGGCTGAAGAAAATACATTTGACGCTGTTTCTGTATGTGGCGGCACTTACTTTTCTTATCCACTGTCACAACGGTGGGCGATTGGCTGTAAACTTCTTTGTGGTTTCGTGCATTATCCGCGTTTGGAACTTTCAGGAAGTACCATTGGTGCAAGAAACGGTGTATGCTTTGGAAACGGGTTGTCTTGTACCTTTAAGACAAACAACAATTACGGAGTCCGATTTTTCATTGATTACAACCTGCAACCGTCACACAATAAGGCAAGTGGGGAATGGATGAACACATTGGCGTGTGGAACTTCTTTCGTTTTGCTTTTATAAAAAACTACTTAAGTAGGTATTCAAAATTATTCGTATCTATTTATGGACAGCAGGTGTTATTATACTTTGACCTGTCTCTGCATTTTCTTTTTGTCTGTATGCCCGGCTTTCATCGGTCGTGTAGCCCGCTACACTCCCTCTTCAACCC
>CAVCSC010000107.1:0-2035 GCA_963604975.1 Lachnospiraceae bacterium
CTATACCCCACCACATATCCGCCCAGCGGCGTGCGGCTGATGAGCCACGACAGGGAGAGGGAGAGGGTGCCATGAGCAGTCCGATGAGACTGGTATCGGCACCACCTATCTCAAGGTGGTGTATGTTGATGAATATGCGAGGTTTGTGCATGGTAGAAATATTCACCTCGATTTTAATCTTTTGATTTACCAAGCATAGAGTCATTTACGGAAGAGCGACAAGGCGATACGCTTGCTTTTGCCTGCTATCTGCTCGGTAGCGTAACAACGGCGGTAGCCGCAGGATTGCAGCAATGCTTGCGTCTGGGCATCGGGCTCCATGATGAAAGCGTAGAAGTCGGGGATGCGGCGGCGAAGCACCTCTATGCGCTGTGCCGTCATATCGGCGGTGGCTGCCTTCTGCTTGGCGTAGTACTTGCAGGATGGCAGGGCGCGCGACTTCAGTCCGACACCGTTGTCGGCAACGTTGAACATGATGAGCGGTTGGTGCTTGGCGGTAAGTATCTTTTGCATGGCATTCCACTCATGCGAATATTCGTTGTAGATAAATCTCAGGTTCTCCTTGTGCACATCTACCGCCATGTTTGCAAGCACGGTGATCACGAGCAGTACCGCGAAAGCCCAATCGGGCAGTTTGGCAGCAGCGGACGTGTGCCATCGTGACAGGAAGAGGACGGCAAACACGAAGAAGGGCATCATCGTGATGCAATAGTGCAGCGCATTGGCCTTGAACAGCAGAAACAGGAAGAACGGCAGACAGGCAAATGCCAGCCACCACGAGAAGCGGTAGCGGTGGCAGAAGAGATACACCCCGCCCATAGCGGACAAGAGCAGTGTCATGCGGAATATCAAATAGAGGTCTATCTGTCCCGACAACATTGCAATCCATGCCGCCACTCCGTTGCCGTTGTCGGTGATAAGAAAGGTATTGACGAAATATTCCTGCACAAAGGCGGCAAAATTGCCCTTGAAGGCAAAAAGGACTGCAAACGGCAGGCACACTACAACGATGCCGATCACGCCGCACACAAGACCATCGACACGCTTTCTGCCCAAAGACCATCCGGCAACGACGAGTGCCATGCCGCCCATCATGAAAAACACGTTCCACTTTATCAACAGGCAGCACGCCATGCAGACCCCAATCCAAAATGAAGCCGTGCGCTCAAGCCTCCGTGAGGGTGACAACATCGTGGCGCAGGTATAATACAGCGCCATCGAAATCCACGGCAGACAAAAGTCCTCGGCCTGTGTCTCGTTGTGAACAGGACGCGCAAGGGCCAGCAGCGACAACACGACAACGGCCACTACAGCCGTGCGGCGGCCAGCAAACAAGCGCGACGTGCGCCAAGTGAACTCCATCGCCACCACCAGCGCGACAACGCTGAACGCGTACACCGCCGTATAGGTCGTGGGAGAGAGGAGATAGGAAAGTCCATAGACCAGCCAAAGCAGCGGTCCCTTGCTGTCGGAGAAATCGACATACGGTGTCATGCCTTCCATCCATGCCTTGCCACAGGTAAAGAACCAAGCGGAGTCGCCGCGTGACCCCCACTCATGCATGAGAAAGGAGTCGGGCGAGAGCCACATCAAAAGGAAGGCGGAGTATAGAAAGAGTAACGCCAACCTGATAACGGTATTCCAACTGGAGGGAAGGTTAGAGGTCTCATTGACAGGTAATTCAGGCAATATGTAACCCAGTAGGGAGTGCATAATTCACGTTAATTGATGTTTAAATATTCGCTCCTTATTGGAGCAATGGGTTAGCCACGTATTTCCTTTTCGAGCCATTGCCGCGAGGCGTCCGCTTGTCGTTCTATCTCTGCGGAAACGTGAGAGTAGTCAATTGGTTGCTGGAGCGTGGCGTCGGGCGTCGTTGCATCAACAAGACGCTGGCTGATACCGAAGCGGCGCAACACGTCGGCCATGCGGTTGTTGAGTCCGTCGCCACGGTTCACCACAAACACGTCGCGCTGGAAGAGCAGCGAGAATGCCGTGACGTGGAACGAGTTGCTCACCACGCAGTCGGCATGGC